>JAFAFP010000277.1 GCA_023423415.1 Pseudomonadota bacterium
AGTTAGGTCACTCTCATATGGCCGAAGTCGAAAACATTCGACTTCGGCGCGGGGAGAAGGAAGATCACGACGCCTTGTCGCAAGTCTCGGTACGCTTTGGCCACGGCTGGTTCTTACTGACATAATCCTTGGCCGCAGCTTCTAGCATCGGCCGTACCGTGTCCTTCATCGGCGCGATCCAGTCCGTGATCTTCACCCATTTGGCGCCGTCCCATTGCTGCAGGAACGCAGCCTGATGACCGCTGTGATCGCTGCACGACACCGCCAGAGGCGCGGCAAAATCGGGCAAGCCAAGTTCCTTCCAGCGTTCGGCGGAAATGTTCAGCGTCTCGAGACCGCGTCGCACATCCTCGCCCGTGACCACCTTCTTGCCGGTAATCTTCTGCGCATTGCGAATAGCCTCCGCAATCATCACCGAATTGTAGACGCCCTTGTTGTAATGCGACTCGCCGATCTTCTCCTTCGCAGTCTGGCTGCCGACCTTGCCGATTGCGAGCTTCTGGATGTCCTGCAACGCCGGAAAGCTGGTTCCGGTCGCGCTGAAAGCCAGCGAGGTGAAACCCTTGGCTTCCGCACCGGTCGGGCGAGCGTCATCTTCGCCGCCACCCCAATAGACGCTGACGAACTTATCCATCGGGTAGTTGATTTTGGCGGCCTCTTTCACCGCGGTCGGGTTCATCGCACCCCAGCCCCAATTGATCATGTAATCGGGGCGATCGCGCCGCACGTTGAGCCATTGCGCCGACTGGTTCTGCATCTCGGCGACCGGCACCGGATAGAGTTTGACGTTGAAGCCATATTGCTTGGCGAACTGCTCCAGCAGCGGGATCGGTTCGCGGCCATAGGCGCCGTCGAAGAAGATATAGCCGATGGTCTTGCCTTTCAGTTTTTCGAGGCCGCCTTCCTTGCCGCCGATGTAGCGGAAGATCACCGACAGCGCGTCCCAATAGGTCATCGGTGGATTGAACACCCAGGGGAACTCGTCGCCGACCGCCGCTGCCGACAGGCCATAAGCCATCGACAGGATCGGAATCTTATCGACGGGGGCCTTGGGGATCAGTGACAGCGTGATGCCGGTTGACCATGGATTGACCATGACCGGCTTCTTGTTCTTCACCTGCTCATAACATTCAACACCTTTCTTGGTGTCGTAACCGGTCTCGCATTCCTCGATTGCAAGCTTGACGCCACCAATTCCGCCGTCGCGCTCATTCAGCATCTGCAGGTAATCGTACATGCCGTTGGCAATCGGGATGCCGGAGCCTGCGAACGGTCCCGTGCGGTACGTAAACAGCGGCACATAGATCGCTTCCTGCGCAGAGGCCGGAACCGGCAGTGACAGCCCCCCGAGCAAGCCGGCCAGAGCCACGCCGGCTGCGAAAGATTTCAAACCCATTGCGCTTCTCCCTCGTAAGACCGGCGTTGCACCCACACCGGTCGTTTTGTTGCCCGTCGCGAATTGCCTCGCGCAGGATTTGAAGACCATTCTGCCCTCTCAGTAGGGGAAAGGCCACATCCTCAGTTTCTGCTTCCCGATCTGCCAGAGCCTGGCGAGGCCATGCGGCTCGACGATCAGGAAGAAGATGATCAATGCCCCGACCACCATGTATTGAATGTGTTCCACCGTAGCGGCGTGGATCGATACGCCGAGAAACGCGGGCGCTGCCTTGAGCAGGATCGGCAATCCCCAGATGAAAGCCGCACCGAAGAACGAACCGATCAGGCTTCCAAGTCCGCCGATGATCACCATGAACAGGATGATGAAGGACTGGTTGATGTTGAAAGAGTCGGCTTCGGCGGCGCCGAGCCACAGAAACACCATCAGCGCACCTGCCACACCGCAATAGTAGGACGAGATCGCGAAAGCGAGCAGCTTGGTGCGATAGAGCCGGATGCCGATCAGTTCGGCGGCGATGTCCATGTCACGCACCGCCATCCAGCTTCGTCCGATACGGCCGCGCACGAGATTGGACGCGATCCACGTCATGACGACGACAATCGTGAGCACGACGAGATAACGCGTCACCGGCGTCGCATTCGGCCCGGTGACGGGAATGTCGAGAACAGTCCGGGTCGGCACCTCGATGGCATTGGAAATATTGTAGTTGACCAGCCACGGCACGCGTACGAAGCACCAAGACAGAAAGAACTGCGCGGCCAACGTCGCCACCGTCAGATAGAATCCCTTGATGCGCAGCGACGGCAGACCGAACACCACGCCGACCGCCGCCGCAACGAAGCCGGACAGCAGAATCATGACGATGATGTTGGCGCCGGGGAACCAGGTCGTCAGCTTGTAGCAGGCGTAGGCACCCACACCCATGAAGCCGGCGGTGCCGAGCGAGATCAGGCCGGTATAGCCGGTGAGCAGATTGAGGCCGATCGCCGCCAGCGAGAAGATAAGGATCGGAATCATCACCGCCGACAGCGTGAAGCTCGACATGGTGAGCGGGATGACGACGAAGGCAATGAGGAGAATGAGCGCGATGCCGATCCGATCCTGCCGGATCGGAAACAGCGCCATGTCGGCGGCGTAGTCGGTCTTGTACTGGCCGGTTTCGCGGTAGAACATCGGCGCCCCTCAAATCCGCTCGATGATGCGCTCGCCGAACAGGCCTTGCGGCCGGAACAGCAGGAATACCAGCGCAATCATGTAGGCGAGCCAGCTTTCGATGCCCGAACCAAGCAGCGGCCCCCAATAGAACTCACCCAACTTCTCACCGACCCCGATAATGATGCCACCGACGATGGCGCCGGGAATCGACGTGAAGCCGCCGAGGATCAGCACGGGAAGCGCCTTCAGCGCCAGAATCTGCAGCGCAAAGGACACGTCGGAGCGCGCGCCCCACATGATGCCAGTGGCCAGCGCGACGATGCCGGCCGCGAACCACACAATCACCCAGATCTGCTCGAGCGAGATGCCGACCGACAAGGCCGCCTTGTGGCTGTCGGCGACGGCGCGCAAGGCGCGGCCGATCCGCGTCTTCTGGAAGAAGACGGCCAGCGTCGCCACCATCACGGAGGCGATGATAGCGGCGGCAATATCGATTTTCTGGAACGAGACGAAGCCGCCGAACACCTTCCATTCCAGTGCGCCCTTTGGAAGGTAGAGTTCGCTGGCGATCATCACCTTCGGCTCACCGCCGAAGATAATTTCACCGAGACCGATCAGGAAGTAGGTCAGCCCGAATGTCGCCATGAACAGGATGATATCAGGCTGGTTGACCAACGGCCTCAGCATCAATCGTTCGACGCCGATGGCGAGGATCAGCATGACAACGATCGTCAGCGCCAGCGCGAGAAAGGCCGGCACGCCTTTGGAATGAAGACCAACCAGCGTGAGCGCAGCGAACACCACCATGATGCCCTGCGCGAAATTGAACACGCCCGACGCCTTGAATATCAGGACGAAGCCGAGTGCGATCAGCGCGTAAAGCACGCCGGAAACGAGCCCTTCCCACAGCGTCTGGATCAAGAGATCCGGCGCGCCGCCCATCTGCACGAAGGGATCGATGAAGATGCGGTAGAGGAGATCCATTAGATAATCTCTCCTCCGCTCATTCCCGCGAAAGCGGGAATCCAGAAGCCTTGTTCTGGGCAGCACTGGGTCCCCGCCGTCGCGGGGGCGAGCGGCAGATTGTGGGGCGCGGGAGTCATCACCATCACCTCAATGCGCCACGCCGAGATAGGCGTCGACCACCGCCTTGTTCGCCTTCACGACATCCGGCGTGCCATCGGCAATCTTGACTCCGTAATCGAGCACGATGACGCGATCAGACAGATCCATCACCACGCCCATATCGTGCTCGATCAGCGCGATCGTCGTGCCGAAATGCTGGTTCACGTCGAGGATGAAGCGCGACATGTCCTCCTTCTCCTCGAGGTTCATGCCGGCCATCGGCTCGTCAAGCAGCAACAGGTCCGGCTCCATCGCCAGTGCGCGGCCAAGTTCGACGCGCTTCTGCAGGCCATATGGCAAGCGTCCGACCGGCGTCTTGCGGATATGCTCGATGTGCAGGAAGTCGATGATGTCTTCGACGCGCCGGCGGTGCTCCACTTCCTCTCGCAGCGCCGGACCGAAGCGGATCATCTGCCAGAACAGACCGCGATGCATTTTCAGCGTCCGTCCGGCCATGATGTTGTCGAGGGCGGTCATCCCGCGGAAGAGCGCGACGTTCTGAAACGTACGCGCGATCCCGCCGCGCGCCGCAACATAGGGCCGCATCTTCGAACGGGTCTGCCCCTTGAAGGTAATGCGGCCACGTTGCGGTGTGTAGAAACCATTGATGACGTTCAGCATGGAGGTCTTGCCGGCGCCGTTCGGGCCGATGATGGCGCGGATTTCGCCCTTTTTGATATCGAACGAGACGTCGCGGATCGCCTTCACGCCGCCGAACGACAGCGATACATCCTCGACCTCGAGCAGCACCTGTCCGGCTGCGATATCCGATTCCGAAGGCGCTCTCATGCCGCCTTCTCCGCGCGCACGGGGACAGGCTCGGTCTTCATGTCGCGGATTTTGACGCGCCCGGAGATGATGCCCTTGCGGCCATCCTCGAAGGTCACTTCGGTGGATATGTCAGCTTCACTCGCACCGTTATACAGCGCATCGATCAGCGGCTTGTAACGCTCGGCGACGAAACCACGGCGCACCTTCTGTGTGCGCGTCACCTCACCATCATCGGCATCCAGTTCCTTGTGCAGGATCAGAAAACGCCTGATTTGCGCGCCCGCCATTATCTCTTCGCCAGCCAGCGAGCGATTGACCTCGGCCACATGTTGCGCGATCAGATCATAGACACGCGGTTCCGCCGCCAGTTCCTGATAGGATCCATAGACGAAGTTGTTGCGTTCGGCCCAGTTACCGACCGCCGTCATGTCGATATTGATGAAGCAGGTGACGAAATCCCGGGCATCCCCGTAGGCAACGACTTCACGGATGTTGGGAAAGAATTTCAGCTTGTTCTCGATGTATTTCGGCGCGAACAGCGAGCCGTCGGCCAGTCTGCCAACATCCTTGGCGCGATCGATGATTTTCAGGTGCCCGTTGGCATCGAAGAACCCCGCGTCGCCGGTTTTGACGAAACCATCTGCTGTGATCACCTCGGCGGTTTTGTCGCTCTCCTTGAAATAGCCAAGGAACATGCCGGGCGATTTGAACAACACCTCACCCGAATCCGAAATACGAATATCGACATTCGGCGCCGCGGGCCCAACGGTGTCGGCACGGATTTCGCGGTCCGGCTGACAGGTGACATAGAGGAAAGCTTCGGTCTGTCCGTAGAGTTGCTTCAGGTTCATCCCGAGCGAACGATAGAACGAGAACAATTCCGGACCCATCGCCTCGCCGGCGGTGTAGGCGACACGCACGTGCGAAAATCCGAGCACGTTCTTGAGCGGCCCATAGACCAGGATTTCACCGAGGCCATGGAGCAGCCGCCCGCCGAGCGGCACTTTCTCCTTGTTCAGGATCTTCTCGCCATACCGCCGCGCGACACCAATGAAGTAATGAAACATACGGCGCTTCAGATAGCCGGCATCTTCCATGCGGATCATCACGCGTGTGAGCAGGTTTTCGAACACACGCGGCGGAGCGAAATAGAAGCTGGGTCCGATTTCACGCAAGTCCTGCTGGGCAGTGTCCGGGGACTCCGGACACGCCATGCAGAAACCCGCGATCAACGATTGCGCATAATTCAGATAATGATCGCCGACCCAGGCCAGCGGCAGATAGGCCAGCACCACATCCTTGTCGGTCAGCTTGTCGAACGTGACGGTGTCCTGTGCCGCCGCAATGCAGCGACCAGCGGAGAGCACCACACCCTTGGAGCGACCTGTTGTGCCCGACGTATAGAGAATGATTGACGGGTCGCTCCCCGTACCGGCCGCAATCTCGCGATCGACGCGCGCACCGGCTTCGGCATCATCAGCGATCAGCTTTTCATTCTCGGCGATCAGCTTGCCGAGATCGTGCAGGCGGCTGTGATCGTAATCGCGCAAGCCGCGCGTCTCGTCATAGACGATATGCTTCAGCTTCGGCAGTTGATCCTGCACCGACAGCACTTTGTCGACCTGCTCCTGATCCTGCACGATCGCCACTGTGACATCGGCATGGTTGAGAACATAGGCCATCTCAATGGCCACTGCGTCGGCATAGACCGGCACCGGAATGGCCCCCAACGCCTGCGCGGCGAGGATCGATGCATAAAGGCGGGGGCGGTTATTTCCGGCTATGGCGACGGTATCGCCACGCCTGATACCCAGGGTCGTCAGCCCGAGCGCCAGTGCTCGGACTTCGCGATGGAGGTCGGACCACGTCCAGGTCTGCCAGATTCCGAAATCCTTATGCCGCAATGCGGGACGTTCGCCACGCTCCTGCGCGTGATGGATCAGAAGCTTCGGGAATGTATCCGCGGCAGCGTCTGGCGCTGTGGACAATGGCCTTCCCTCCCAATTCGCCGCGCGTTCGAAGCGCGTTCGCGGCCGACGGCTTGCCGTTTGCGGCTTGTTTCCGTCATCGGCGATAAGAAAACACGCCGATGAGCCGGTCAAGCCTACGG
>JAFAFP010000003.1 GCA_023423415.1 Pseudomonadota bacterium
CTCGCCGAGAGACCCGTCTTAATCACTGACAGGCATATTCTCGCGGTGGCTCATCTTTTCGGACAACCACTGGACTTCTTCCAGCAAAGCTCCCTGGACGGGAACTGGCGCATAGCCAAGTTCCTGATGCGCCTTGCGGCAATCGAACGGTGCGGACCTGCAGGCTACTTGAACGGCTTCCCGGGTCGCTGGCGGTCGCCGGCCGGTGACATGGTCGGCGAGCCATTCCGCCGTGGTCGCCGCCATCAGCGCCACAGACGCGGGAAGGCTGAGGCGCGGCATACGATGGCCCGACACCATTTCGAGCAAACCCAGCAACTCGCGCAGCCGGATGTTCTCGCCGCCCAAAACATATCGCTCGCCGGAACGCCCGCGCTCGGCCGCCAGAACCATGCCCGTCGCGACGTCGCGCACATCGACCACATTGAGCTCGCAGTCGAGAAAGAACGGCGAGTGGTTGGCGAGGAACAGGGAGAGCATGGCCGCCGGCGGGGTCATGTTGTTGTCGTTGGCTCCGATCGGGACGGTCGGACTGACGATGACCACATCCTGTCCGGCGTGCGCCGCATCCAGAGCCGCGGTCTCGGCCTCGTGTTTTGACCGGGTATAGGGGCCTGCCATGTCGCTCAAAGGCGGCAACACGTCCTCATCGATCGCATCGTCCGGCCGGGTCTGCTTGGGCAGCAGAATCGCCTCGGTGGAACAGTGGACGATGCGGCCGACCTTCCTGTCCGTCGCGGCTTGCAGCACCGTTTTGGTCCCGCGGCTATTGATCAGGCTGAACTCTTCCTTTCTTGGAATCCAGAAGTGGGCCACGCCGGCGAGATGAAACACACAATCGACCCCTTCCATGGCTCTCCTCAGACTTGAGCCATCAAGGATCGAGCCGTGCAGGAATTCGACCTCCCGCGGAAGATCGTACGGGTCGACGAGATCAAACACGCGAACGCGTTCGCCGTGGGCGAGAAGAGCGGAGACGAGATGCCGACCGATGAAACCGCAGCCCCCCGTCACCAATGCTCCGCCCATCTTTGTCTCCGCTACGAACCGAATGGCTTCCGCAAAGACAGCACAGAGAGAATGGGCGAGATCAAGGAACGCAGCGACATTTCATTGCCGGTAAACAAGTCTTGAAGATCCCTATGACCACGGAAAGTCGCACCCCTACACCGCCTCGAACTCGCATTCTCCTGTCTGAAGGTGCGAGCACGTCGGCCCGCGAGGCGATCACGGCGCTGGGTCTCAAGGGCTGCCATGTCGAGATCTGTGATCCGGATGCCCATTGCCTCGGGCGCTTTTCCCGGCTCGTCCAGCGCTTTCATCGCTGTCCCGGTCTCGGCGTCGATCCCGAGATGTACCTCGCGTTCATCCTTGGCCTGATCTCGAGCGGGCGCTTCGACGTCCTCCTGCCGATTCATGAGCAGGGGTATCTGTTCGCGAGCATCCGGGAGCAGATCTCGCCACATGTCGCCGTAGCACTGCCGAGTTTCGAGAGCTACGACCGCGTCCATAACAAGATCAGGTTCAGCCAACTCCTGACGGAGCTTGGATTGCCTCAGCCCGACACACGGTTTTTGCAGAACAGCAAAGACCTGGCCGGAATCGAGCAGTTTCCATTGGTCCTGAAAACCTCGGTCGGCACAGCCAGTCGCGGCACCTGGATCATCCGCAACACGACCGATCTCGCGCATGCCATGCGCGAGATCGGTGACGCAGATGCCTCTGACGGACCGCTGCTCCTACAGGAGCTGATCCATGGTTCTGTCGAACACGCGCAAGCCATTTTCTGCGAAGGACGTCTCGTGGGAGTCCACATGGTCCAGCAACTCATTCAGGGCGCTGGCGGCGGCCCCGCGCTCAAGCAGAGCATTCGTCGGCCGGAGGTTCGCGCACATCTGATGAAGCTCGGAGAGCGGCTGCGCTGGCACGGAGCATTGTCGGTGGACTACATCGTAGGAGAAGACTGCCAGATCCCGCTGTATATCGACTGCAATCCGCGGCTCGTGGAGCCGATGAGCGCCTGGTTTGCCGGACTCGATTTGACAGATCTCCTTGTGCGGGTCTCCCTCGGCGAAGCGCCACCCGGCGTGCTTGAAAGCCGTGAGGGCGTGCGCACGCATCTGGCGATTCAGGCGTTGCTCGGCTGCGCGCTCCGGAGCGGTTCAAGATGGGAGGTCCTGCGCGAATGCTGCCGCCTCATCGTCAAGCGCGGCCCTTATGCCGGCAGTCGCGAGGAACTGACGCCTGCCGCTTTTGATTGGCTCAGCGTCATTCCTGCCGTTGCAACAGCGTTATGGCTGCTGGCGTACCCGGCCGCGGCGTTCAACCTACCCCGACGAGGTTGGGGTTCTCATTTGCTCACCCCGTCAACTGTGCATCAGATCCGGAGGAGAATGGGAGCGACCGGTTACACTTAACGCTCCGCCTCCTGAATGATGCCGCGCGCCACTTCCAGCGCCGAAAGGCATGCGCGCTGATTTCCTCGCGCTTTCGCATTACGAGCGTCCTGCAGAGCAGCGATGGCTTTTGGCGCGCCTGGCCAATCACCCAGTTGCGCCTCAGCGCGGGCGACAGACTCTGGTGTCGGTTGACGCCGCATGGTCGCGGATCCACTTTCCTTTGCAGATGGTCCTGCAGCAGCACGACGCGCAAGAACAGCATCCAATTGCGCCTGAACGCGATCGATTTCGGCGCCGCAGTTTGCAGAAGCCGCCAGCGACGGACCGGCGAAACCCAACAGGACGATGACGGGCGCCGAATAGAACAGTGCCTTCCCGACAAGATGCAATGTCATGACTGATCTCCTCGATGTTTCGAGCGCGTGCGGCAGCGTGTCGCCAGGCTCACCTGCGCGGGATCGGCTCGATAACTCCTGGACGACGCTCAGATAAGAACTCCATTTCAGTTCCAACAGGTCGCAAGAATTCGCTCAGACGGATCCAGGACCCATAACCTCAGGAAACAGACACACTGCCGACGTCCGGCTTCAGAGCCTGACCATTGCGTGATCACAGATCGAGGCAGATACGGTCCACAGTCACCGGTCCCACTTCATCTTCGCAATCCGCGGATCCGCTGCAAATGCCTTGCGATCAAAATCGATCGACAGTTTCGGCATTTCGCAGTGCGCCCGCACGCCGGCCGCGTTGAGATGCAAGCGCCAGGTTTGTCGCGCGGTTTCCTGCTTTGCGGTGAAGGCGCGGCAGGTGAGCAGCGCAACATTCAAGCGATGCTTCGGATCGCGCACCGAGGCGTAGCGAATGACGTCGATCCTTGCTTCACGCGCGATCTCGGCCAGCCTTTGACATTCATCGAGTTTCGTCAGGTGCATCCACGCATCCCGATGCATATCGAACGGCGGGCGTGTCAGATCGATGGCGCGACTGGTCGCATATGACACCGCGAAAGCGGTATATTCGCCGGCGTTGGAAGGCCACGGCGTATCGGGCGAATCCGCATAGAATAGCAAGCGCCAGAAGACCGTTTCTGCAATTGCCGTTTCGACCGCTTTCGATGCGTAGAACACACCCGGCGTCATGCCGGCGCGGCGAAAGCGCGAACCATGCGGATACGGTGCGCCGTAGCGGAACGGCGTCGCCAAGAGATAATGCAGTCCACGGCATTCCGGCGGCAGGCTCGGCTTGCTGGCCTCGATCAGATTCTCGAGCAACTCCTGCTCGGCCTGCGTATCGGTGATCTTCATTGTCGAGACGCGATGCTGCGCCTCGATCACACGCCAGCACGTACCAGATGCCCGGTACGCGTTAGACGACAGCGCGTCGGGCGTCGAGATACTGGATGACATTGATGAGGCCCGCGACCGATTGAATGAGCGCGAGCGGACGGCCGTTCAGCGCTGTGTTCTCGTTCTGCATCCAGCCTTGCGCGACGGCGTCGTCACCATCGACGATGGCATCCAGCGAACGATAGAGACGGATGAACAGCACCGCGAGCTCGAACGGCTTCTGCTCTTTCGTGAGCAGATAATCGCCACGGCGCATGCGCGACACGGTGGGCTCCGAAACGCCGACAACGCGTGCCAGCACATTGTTCCTGATACCGAGCCGGTCGGCGGCGCGAAGCACCGCTTTGGTCACGACGGAGGCTTCGTCGGGAGCGGGTTGAGGATGGCTTCTGGCTTTCACAGCCGATCTCCGACCAATTTCACTAGAAATATATAGTCTATATTATTTCTCTTGCAAGAACGAAACCGGTGCAGCCTTTCACCTCTCCCATGGGGAGAGGTCGGATTGCGAAGCCAAACATCCGACTGCGATGGAGAGGGAGCGCACCGAGTACGACGCAACTGGCTTAAACTGACTTCAGCGTCTTACCTGTGGCAGCTTTGGCGCGACACCAAGGCCGGTCATGCCGGTCGCCAAGAAGCGCAAATCCAGCACCTTCCAGTCGGCATATTTGCCCGCCGGCATCCGGTAGGGCGCGCAATCCTTCAGCGCATTCAAGGCGATCCCGGCGAGCAGCGGACCGCGTTCGGATGCCGGCGCTTTCAGGATCACAGGCTCGCCAGTCAACTGCCCCTTGGAGCCGAATGACACGCGAATGATCAGCTCTAGCCCCAGGACGCCGGGAATGCCGACCGGCAGCTTCCAGCATTTCTGAATCTGCGCGCGCAAAGCGGCGATGTCTTCGGGCGTCAGCTTCGACTTGCTCTCGCTCGGCGGGCCGCCGGAAATGCCGGTCGGCTTTTCCTGCTTTTCAGGCTTGTCGGGCGGGGCCTGCGGTTCAGCCTTGGCGGATTTGGTTTCGAGCTCCTGCGGCCGTGACGCCTGGCCAGCCGGCATGGGCGCTGGCGGAGGCGGCAAGGGTGGCGCGGCTGCGGTCTGTTGTTCGGCCGGCAGCGTGGTTTCTGCCTTGGGCAGCTCCGGCTGCGGCAAGTCTGCCTTTGGCGGTTCAGGCTTGGGCGGTTCGGCCTTCGGCGGCTCCGGCTTTGCTGGTTCCGGAATCTCGTCAGGCTTCACCAGTTCGACATCGACCACCGGCGTTTCGGATTGGAACGGCGTCCGCCGGTCCGCCAGCACGATCACGCCGAACAGCCCGAGATGCACCAGCACGGAGGCCAGCAGCACGGCTGTCGAGAGGGTCAGACGTGACAAAAGGGAGGGCAAATGGCGGGCTCCGGTCGGCGGCCGGAGGTACCTCATCCTGTCACGTTCGGCGAGTCAAAGCCTTCGCGTTATCCCGATTGTCACGGCTGCAGCCAACGCAAGGAATGCGAGCACGGCACCGCTATAGCCGATCGCAGTCATGCCATAGCTTGCGACAACCCAGCCGCCGACGACCGCGCCCAAGGCAATTCCCAGATTGCAGGCCGCGATATTGAGCGACAACGCAAAGGCCGGCGCGCTCAGCCCCGCGCGCATGACACGCACCTGACAAAGAACGAAAGCTGCACCATGCGCCCCACCCCAGACTGCGAGCAGCGGTATCAACCATGCGAGCTGTCCGTCCGTCAGCGAGACCATCGCATTGGTCAGCACCAACAGTATCGCCAGAGCTGCCGTCGCCATCATCATCGCACGATCAACCGCCCACCCAGCGATGAGATTGCCGAACAACCCGGCGACGCCAAAACCGAATAGAGCCATAGCGGTCTGCGCACCGTTGAAACCGGCGACGATCTGCAGAAAGCCAGCAAGATAAGTGTAGGTGCTGAACATGGCGGTGAAGAGAACAGCCGATAGCAGCAGATGACCATGAAAGGCGGGCGTTGCGAGAAAGGAGAATTGTGCACGCGCCGGCGCTGGCCTGTCAGCGCCCAGGCGCGGGAAATACACACGCGTGACAATCGCCACAACGATTGCAAGACCTGCAAGAAGGAGAAAGCAGAAGGGCCAACCGGCGCGAGCGGCAAGCGCAGTCCCAGCGGGAACGGCAAATACGATGGCCGCAACGGTACCGAGATTGACGAGCGAGATCGCCCTGCCCTCGCGGCCTGCTCCGGCCAGCCGGGCCACAGCCGCATTGCCGACACTGATGAAAACCGGGAGCATCGCGCCCTGAACGACACGGACAAGAACAATGATACCGGCATCCGGCACCCAGGCGATCACCAAATTCCCAAACGCGAAAATAGAGAGTGTAAGGATGATGATGGAACCAGGTTCGATGCGACCGGTGGCGATCGTGAGAAGCGGGCCGAACACCGCCGCCGATATCGCAAACCAGGCGACGAAACGTCCGGCATCACTGAGCGAAATCCGAAGATCCTGCGCCATCGCCGGTAACAAACCGACAACAATGAATTCACTGGTAACGACGATAGCCGTTGCAACGCCGAGCAGGATAATGGCGACGGTCAGATCAAGCGCGCGTGCGGCCGCTGGTAACACGCGCGCTTGCGATGTCGTCATATGTTCGCGCCGCCATCGATCGTCAGCGCAGCACCGGTGATCGCACGCGAATCCGGACCGGCAAGCCATGCAACGAGGCCGGCCACTTCCTGCGCACCGGCAAAACGTGGAATCGCCATCAATCCGCGCTGCTGATCGGCGTGCTCGCCGTTTTCCGGATTCATATCGGTATTGGTCGACCCCGGATGAACGATGTTGACCGTAATGTTGCGCGGTCCGAGATCACGCGCCAGCGCCTTGGTCATGCCAACCAAAGCCGCCTTGCTGAGTGAATAGAGACTGAGGCCTTGCGACGACACCCGCTCGGCAAGATTGCTGCCGATCGAGATGACGCGCCCGCCCTCGCCCATATGTGCAACCGCCGCCTTGGTCGCAAACAGCGCCGCGCGCACATTGACGGCGATGGTTTCATCGAAGTCGGCGAGCGTCACAGTCTCCGGCGATACGACCCGGAAGATGCCGGCATTGTTGACCAGAATATCGATGCGGCCGAACGCGGCCATAGTTTGCGCCACTGCCTTCTCGACCGATCCTGTCTCCACGTTGTCGGCTGGGATTGCCAGTCCGCGACGGCCTAGCTTTTCAACCTTCGCCACGACCGCCTGCGCCTGCTCGGCCGAACGCGCGTAACTGAAAGCGACATCGGCGCCATCGTTCGCCAGCGCTTCCACGATCGCCGCACCGATGCCACGGCTGCCGCCGGTCACGAATGCCACCTTGCCTGCCAGTTTCGGCATGATTTCACCTTTCTGTATCAATCAATACAGAATAGATGAAGCGCTTGCAGGGCGACGTCAAGAGATTTATGTATCGATCGATATGAAAAAAGATCACCCTTCCGCCCGCGGCCGTCCGCGCGGCTTTGATCGCGACGCGGCGCTGCGTCGCGCCATGGAGGTGTTCTGGGCCAAGGGATATGACGGCGCGGCTCTGTCCGATCTCACGACAGCCATGGGCATCAACCCGCCCAGCCTCTATGCCGCGTTCGGAAGCAAGGAGGCGCTGTTTCGCGAAGCCGTCGATCTCTATGGAACTACCGAGGGCAGTGAAATCTGGGCCGCTATCGATGAAGCGCCGACCGCGCACGAGGCCATGAGACGGTTTCTGGACCGCACGGCTGACGTATTCACCCGTCCAGGCAAGCCACGAGGCTGCCTCGTCGTCCTCGGCGCGCTACATCCCAATGACAGCAACGAGAATGTGTGCCGGGTGCTGCGCGAGAAGCGTGCCGACAGCATCGCAACATTGCGTAACCGATTGAAACGGGCCGTGCGCGACGGTGAATTGCCAAACGAGGCGGACACGCTGGCGATTGCCACCTTCTATGCCACCGTCCAGCAGGGCATGTCGATCCAGGCCCGCGATGGCGCCTCCCGCGAAGCACTTCGCGCGGTCGCCGACAGCGCCATGGCGGCCTGGGATGGACTGACAGTCAGCAAGAAGACGCGCTGATCTCCAACGCGTCTTCGTTACGTGATCAATCCGGAATGACGGCCGTCGTCTCGATTTCCAGTCGCGCTTCCTTCTCGACCAGCGAATTGACCTGCACCAGCGCCATTGCCCCGAAATTGCGGCCCATCACTTCGCGATAAACCTTGCCGAGTTCGGGCAGCGCAGTGCGATACTCTTCGATGTCGACGACGTACCAGGTCATGCGCACGACATGCTCCGGTCCTGCGCCGCCTTCCTTCAGCACCGCAACGATGTTCTCCAGCAGTTGCTTGGTCTGCGCGACGAAGCCCTGCGGAAACTTGAATTCGGTGTCCCAGCCGATCATGCCGCCGACGAAGATCATTTCGCCACGCGCCTTGACGCCATTGGCATAACCCTTGGGCTGCGGCCAGCCGGGCGGATTGAGGAAGGTGTTGGTTGCGGGAAGCTTACGAGCGGTGTCCGACACTTTGGTCTCCAATCTATCTCTTCAGCCGTCACAGCCGAGCCTGCGGCCCAGCCATCCAGTCCAGTGGATGCGCGGCTCCAGTCCGCGCATGACGGGTTATGATGCCATCTTCGCGCTGGGGTCTGACGCCATCTTGCGCAGTTCAAATCGCTGCAATTTTCCGGTCTGCGTGCGCGGCAGCGCCGTCACATACTCGATCGCACGCGGATACTTGTAAGGCGCGACGGTGTTCTTCACGTGATCCTGCAGCATTTTCGTCAGGGCGGTGTCGCCCGCGTGCCCCGCACGCAACACGATATACGCCTTGACGATAAAACCACGATCAGCATCCGGCGCGCCGACAACACCGCATTCGGCCACGGCCGGATGCGACAGCAGCACCTCTTCGACCTCGGGACCTGCGATATTGTAGCCCGACGATACGATCATGTCGTCGGAACGCGCCTGATACCAGAAGTAGCCTTCTTCATCCTGCACGTAAGTATCGCCGGGGAAATTCCAGCCGAACTGCACATACTTCGTCTGGCGCGGATCGGCGAGATAGCGGCAGCCCGTAGGCCCACGCACGGCGAGACGGCCGATGGTTCCGCGCGGCACTTCATTGCCTTCGTCATCGACGACCTTGGCGACATAGCCCGGCACAGCCTTGCCGGTGGAGCCAGCTTTCACTTCGCTCATCGGCGAGGCGATGTAGATGTGCATCATCTCGGTGCCACCGATGCCGTCGAGCGCCCTGAGACCGGTCGCTTTCTCCCACGCTTCGAAGGTGGACTTCGGCATGGTCTCGCCGGCCGACACGCAGATGCGCAACGACGAGATGTCGTGCTTCGGCAAATTCGCGATCATGGCGCGATAGGCGGTCGGCGCGGTGAAGCAGACGGTCGCCTTGTATTTCTCGATCGCCGGCAGCAATTCGTCCGGCGGCGCTTTCTCGAGCTGAATGGTCGCCGCGCCGATGCGGAACGGGAACAGCACATGCCCGCCGAGACCGAAGGTGAAGGCGAGCGGCGCCGAGCCGATGAAGCGGTCGTCGGGCGATGCCTGCAGCACGTATTTTCCATATGAATCGCACGGCGCCAGCATGTCGCGATGGAAATGCATGGTGCCTTTCGGCTCGCCGGTCGTGCCCGAGGTGAAGGCGATCAGACACACGTCGTCGATCGCGGTGTCGAAGGCGTCGAACTTGTCGTAGCCCGGCTTGTTCATCAGTGCTTCGAGCGAATCCGCAGCGCCATTGCCCCAATACACCGCGCGCTCGAGGTCAGACGCTGGGGCCTTCGTCTTGTCGACTTCAACCGCGAGGCGGCTGTCGGCGAGCGCCAGTTTGATACGCGCTTTCTTGCAGGTGTAGGACAACTCCTTGGCGCGCAGCAGCGGCATGGTCGCAACGGTGACGCCGCCGGCTTTCATCACTGCAAGATAGGCCGCGATCATGGTCGGGCTGTTGGTGCCGTGCAGCAGCACGCGATTGCCGGACACCATGCCGAGATCGCGCGTCAGCACATTGGCGATCCGATTGATGCGCTCGGCAAGCTGCGCGTAGGTCAGCGTCTCGTTCGGCGAAATGACAGCGATGCGATCACCCTGCCCGGACGTGATCCACTTGTCGACGAATTCCGTCACGCAATTCAGACGATCCGGATATTGCAGCTCCGGCAGCGTGAACAGGAACTCCGGCCACTCGCTCTGCGGCGGGAGATTGTCCCGCGCGAATGTATCCACATAAGCCGAACGGATCATGACATGCTCCTCTTAGATCCTTTGCTTTCCCGGCTTCGATCTCAACGAGCTCGTGCGGCTTCGTAGTTCTTCAGCGCTTCGCGCGCGATCACGACCTTCTGCACCTCGGTCGCACCTTCATAGATGCGCAAGGCACGGATCTCGCGATACAGCTCTTCAACCTTATTGCCCTTGGTGACGCCCTGACCGCCGAACAATTGCACGGCGCGGTCAATCACACGCTGCGCGGCTTCGGTCGCGTGCATCTTCGCCATCGCCGCTTCGCTGGTGACGCGGGCGGCACCGTTATCCTTGGTCCATGCGGCGCGATAGACCAGCAGCGCCGAGGTATCGACATCGGTGACACTGTCGGCGAGCGACCCTTGCGTCAGTTGCAGATCGCCGAGCGGCGCGCCGAACAACTTGCGGGTCATGGCGCGCTTGGTCATCTCATGCAGCGCGCGGCGCGCAAAGCCGAGCGCCGCAGCGCCGACGGTGGAGCGGAAGATATCGAGCGTGGCCATCGCCACCTTGAAGCCTTCGCCCGGCGCACCAAGACGATTGCTCACCGGCACGCGGACATTGTCGAAACGCAGTGTCGCCAGCGGATGCGGCGCGATCACTTCGATGCGCTCCTCAACGCTCAGACCCGGCGTATCGGCATCGACCATGAAGGCGGACAAGCCACGCGCGCCCGGCGCTTCGCCAGTACGGGCGAACACAACGTAATGATCGGCGATGCCGCCGTTGGAGATCCAGGTCTTGTTGCCGTTCAGGCGAACATGATCGTTGCCGTCCGGCTCCGCTGTCATCTTGAGCGCGGCGACATCCGAACCGGCTTCGAGTTCGGAAATGGCAAAAGCGGCGATGCTCTTGCCCTTGCCGACATTCGGTAGATAACGCTGCTTCAACTCGGGCGAACCGTAGAGCGTGATCGATCCGGTGCCGAGGCCCTGCATCGCGAACGAGAAATCGGCAAGGCCGTCGTAATAGCCGAGGATCTCACGCGCCAGACACAGCGTGCGCACGTCGAGTTGCGGATGCATGCCGCCGAATTCACCCGGCACGGTCGGCGTGAAGAAGCCCGCTTCACCGAGCGCCTTCACCCGCGCGCGGCAGGCTTCGTCGACATCGTCATGCGGCAGCTTGTGCAGATTGTCGGCCGCCCAGCGCGACAGCCTCTCGGCGAAATCACGGTGGCCATCATTGAAGAACGGCCAGGATAAGGTTTCAGGGAGTGACATTCAATTTGCCTCCTTCTTCCCTCGCCCCGCTTTAGCGGGGAGAGGGTGGCGCGCATCGAGCATCGCGAGATGCGTGTCGGGTGAGGGGCAACTTGAAGCGTCATTCCATCGCCATATTCCCCTCACCCGACATTCTCGCTTCCGCTCGAATGTCGACCTCTCC
>JAFAFP010000050.1 GCA_023423415.1 Pseudomonadota bacterium
CGTTGCGCAGGATGGTGATCTGCCACATGCGGTTTGGATCGCGCGTTACCCGTTCGAGTTCCTTGCTTGTCCCGACCTTCTTCTCGTTGATGACAAGCACCACATCGCCGCGCTGAAAGCCAAAGCGTTGCGCCAGCGAACCACCTGCGATCTCGAGTACGACTACGCCTTCCGTCGACGGATCGAGCCGCAATTCGTCCGCGAGTGCCGGCGACAGGTTGCCGACCTTGGCCCCCGTCAGCGGCGATCTTGCCTTGATGACGATTTCCTCACGCGGACGTTCCGGCGCTGTCTGCAAGGCCACGGCGATTGCCGTTTCATTGGCGCCGCGCAGCACTCCGACCTGCGCATGACCACCGAGCGGCCGCAAACCGAAGCGATAGTCGAAGCCGTTCTGATCCTCGACCGATTGCCCGTCAATCGAAACGATCACGTCGCCGCTTTTCAGCCCGGCCTTGCCCGCCGGTGAATTGGGCGTGACGCTGGCGACCAGCGCACCGGACGCCCGCTTGAGGCCGAGCCCTTCCGCGATTTCCGGCGTCACATTCTGCAGCTTCGCACCAAGCCATGGTCGCTTCACGGCACTACCGCCGCCCTTGGCCGAGGCCGCGACCACCTGCACCATATTCACCGGGATGGCGAAGCCGATTCCTTGCGAGCCGCCCGACCGCGAGAAGATCGCCGTATTGACGCCGACCAGCTTGCCGGACAGATCGACCAGCGCGCCCCCCGAGTTGCCGGGGTTGATCGCGGCATCGGTCTGAATGAAGAACTGATAGTCGGTAATACCGACCTGCGTACGCGCCAGCGCCGACACGATGCCGTGCGTCACTGTCTGGCCGACGCCGAACGGATTGCCGATCGCCAGCACAACGTCGCCGACCTGCAATTCATCCGAGTTGCCGAATTCGAGCGCCGGGAAGCGCTCCTTGCCATCCTTGATGCGCAGAACGGCCAGATCGGTGCGTGCGTCTTTCAGCACGATCTCGGCTTCGAACTCGCGCTTGTCATGGAGCGAGACCTTCACCTCGGTCGCACCCTCCACCACGTGATTGTTGGTGATGATCAGTCCGCTCGGATCGACGATCACGCCGGAACCGAGCGAGCGCTGCATCTGCTCGCGCGGGATGTTGCCGGGCGCCCCAAAGAAGCGGCGGAAAAACGGATCGTCGAACAAGGGGTTGCGGACTTCGACTGCGCGGGCGGCATAGACGTTGACGACCGCCGGGGTCGCCCGCTTCACAACCGGGGCGAAGGACAGTTTCAGTTCCGCGCCGCTGCGCGGCACGGTGCGGTCCTGCGCATGGGCTGCAGGCGTAAGCGTGAGGGCAGCCAGCGCCAGCGTGCCGAGAACGGTTCGAATGGGGCGACGATTGGTCATAGGGGAAATCCCGTCAGCGAATCTGCGGCCAGATATAGGCCGGTGCTTGCGTCATTAGAAGGGCGAGCGTGTACAGACGATGTTCATCGACCAGGACGAATAATTCAACAATAGCAGGCGCTTGCACCGGAAAACGAAAGTCGCTGACAATCCGGCTCAAGGAATGCATCAGGTGGTAAAGGAGACTTTGGGGTGACCGACACTTCAGGCAGAACTACGGCGTCCGCGGCAGCCATCGTCTATTGCGTCGCCTTCGTGGTCGGAGCCATCGTCATGAGCTTCGAGATGCTCGGCTCGCGCTACCTCAACCCCTATTTCGGCAGCGGCATCTATACCTGGGCGTCGTTGATTTCGACCGTGCTGCTGTCGCTCACTGTCGGCTATTTCATCGGCGGCTGGCTGGCAGACCGAAACCCGTCGCCCCGCGTCCTCGGCGGTACCGTCCTGATCGGCTCGCTCTATATTCTCGTCCTGCCCGCTTTCTCGCAACCGATGCTGGAAGCAGTGCTGAGCGCCATCGACGATATCAAGATGGGCAGCCTTGTATCCTCAATGGCGATCCTGTTTTTCCCGGTGACGTTCCTCGGCATGTACTCGCCCTTCGCAATCCGGCTGCTGCTGAAATCCCCAGCGTCGAGCGGTACCGTGTCCGGCACGGTCTATGGCATTTCCACAGGCGGCTCGATCGTCGGCACCCTCGGGACCACGTTCTACCTCATTCCGACCATGGGCTCGCGCGCCATCACGCTGATGCTCGGCACAGCCGGTATCGTTGTCGCCTTGCTGCTGATCATGCTCCCATCCCTCGTCCGGCAGGGCAAGGCTGCAACGCTCTCATTGCTCGCTCTGCTGATGGTTCTCGGCGGCGGTGTCGCGCAAGCCGGTACATTGGTCGATGAAAAACTGCGCAATGAACTGCTGAAGAAACCGGACGGCCAACTGGCGCATGTCGAAACCGAATATAACGACATCTTCATTCACAAACGCCGCAATGAAATCACGATGTCGTTTCAGCTCAAGGGCTGGAACTATACCGAGTCCGTGACCAACCTACGCGACCCCGACGACCTGCCTGTCTCCTACACACAGGTCATGACCGTACCGGTCATCTATCCGCCCGAGCCGAAGAGCATCCTGATGATCGGCCTCGGCGGCGGATCAATCTCGACCTATCTCGGCCGGGCCATGCCCCATGTACAGATCGACACCGTCGAGATCGACCCGGGCGTCATCACCGCCGCGCGCAACTTCTTCGGCATCGTCGATTCCGACCGCGTCAAATACTTCGACGCCGACGGCCGCGTTTATCTCAATCGCAGCAGGAAGAAATACGACCTGATCCTGGTCGATGCCTTTCACGGCGGCTTCGTTCCGTTCCATCTGCTGACCAGGGAATTCTATCAGCTCGTCAAGAGCCGGCTGAATCCCGGAGGCGCGGCAGCGTTCAACGTGCATGATGGAACCAAGCTCTATGCCTCGACGGTGCTGACGCTCGGCGAAGTGTTCAAGCGTGTCGACCTTTACCCATCCGGCGAAGGTGAAACGATCACAGTCGCAACCGATGCGGAGCCCACGCCCGAGATCCTGTTGCAGCGCGCAACCGCCATGCAGGAGCAGTTCAAGTTTCGCTATCCGCTGCCGAAGATGATTGAGAAACGCATCGCCGACGTGAAATCGCAGACCAAGCGTGGTGAAATCATCACCGACGATTTTGCACCGGTCGATCTCTATGGCGCGATCGGCGGGCCGGAGAAGAAGAAGTAGACGCGCGCAGCTTGTTGACCCAAGACGCGATCCCCTCGCTCGGAGCCAAAATCATGAAAGCTGTCGGCTATCACAAGTCCCTCCCCATTTCAGACGCACAATCGCTCATCGACGTCGATCTTCCTGTCCCGACCGCTTCGGGCCGCGATCTGCGCGTTGCCGTGAAGGCGATCTCGGTCAATCCGGTCGACACCAAGATGCGCGTGCGCGCCGCGCCGCCCGATGGGCAAACGGCCGTTCTTGGCTGGGACGTGGCCGGCGTTGTCGACGCTGTCGGTCCGGACGTGACCATGTTTAAACCGGGCGATGAAGTCTGGTACGCTGGCGCAATCGATCGGCCCGGCGCGAATGCACAACTGCATCTTGTCGATGAACGGATTGTCGGACGCAAACCCTCTTCGTTGTCGTTCACCCAGGCTGCGGCATTGCCGCTGACATCGATCACCGCTTGGGAATTACTGTTCGACCGGCTGGCCGTGCGGGCCGGAAAATCACCCGACAATCGCACGCTCCTGATCATCGGCGGCGCAGGCGGCGTCGGCTCCATTCTCATCCAGCTTGCACGGCGTCTGACGGGATTGACGATCGTCGCCACCGCATCACGTCCGGAAACGACGCAATGGTGTCTTGATCTCGGCGCCCACGCGGTGATTGACCACAGCAGGCCGCTACGGGAACAGCTCGACAAGCTTAAAATCCCGCCGGTCAGTCTCGTCGCCAGTCTGACCAATACCGACAAGCATTTCGAGGCGATTGCGGATCTGATCGCGCCGCAAGGTCATTTTGGCCTGATCGACGATCCGGCTACGATCGCCGTGTCATTGCTGAAACGCAAGAGCGTCGCTCTGCATTGGGAATTCATGTACACGCGCAGTCTGTTCCAGACTGACGACATGATCGTCCAGCATCGTCTGCTCAACGACGTTGCCGCCCTGATCGACGACGGCGTCATCAAGACCACACTCGGCGAGGAATACGGCCCCATCAACGCAGCAAACCTCAAGCGCGCGCATGCGATGCTGGAAAGCGGCCGCGCCAAAGGCAAGATCGTGCTGGCGGGTTGGGACTAACGAGATGTCCGTTACGGTCATTCCGGGACATGCCCAACGGGTCCGCGCGGAGCGCGGCCCGATGACAGGCTCTGGCATGGACCCGGAATCCGAGATTACGTTCAAGTCTGGATTCCGGGTCCCTTCGCTTTGCGAAGGTCGCGGAGTGACGATGGCTACCGCTTCGCCGGCACCGTGCGCAGATAGGCGACGAGATCATTCAGGTCACTCTCCGTCATCTTCGCATAGGCCGCGTAGCCCATCGGCGGCTTCAGCTTCTCGCCGTTCTTGCTGACGCCTTGGGTGATCGCGCGCTTGATCTCGGCATCGGTCCAGCCGCCAAGCCCCTTCTCCTTGTCGGAGGTGATGTTGCGCGAGATCGCAACACCCCAGGGGCCCTTGAACTCGCGGCCGCCCTTGCCCATCGCCGTTGAAACCTGAAGTGCGCCCTTCTCCATCGGCGTGTGGCATTCCATGCAATGGCCGATCGTCGCAAGATAATGGCCCCGGCGCGCCTTGCGTGACAGCTTGCCGGGCGCAGGCAGCTTGCCGTGCTTGACGGCCTGCATGTATTCCGGCGCCTTCACTTCGTTCTTCACCGGCTTCAGCGAACGAAGATAGGCAACGATCGCATCGGCATCACGCGCGGTGAGTCCGGCATAGAACGCAGACGGCATGATCGGGGCGAGTGCCGTCCCGTTCGGACGCACGCC
Organism: Pseudomonadota bacterium; assembly: GCA_023423415.1. Taxonomy (GTDB): domain Bacteria; phylum Pseudomonadota; class Alphaproteobacteria; order Rhizobiales; family Xanthobacteraceae; genus Pseudorhodoplanes. The sequence continues at coordinate 4,908 of JAFAFP010000050.1, forward strand.
CTGCATGATCGCGCGCTTGATCTGATCGGCGGTCCAGCCGCCGAGCCCGGTCTCCTTGTCGGGCGTGAGGTTCGTTGAATAGACCTTGAAGGCCGGAGGCTCGTCGAACAGGTTACCGCCCGCGAACGGCTTGTCGGCACCGGCTGGTCCGCGCGGCGTGTGGCAATTGCCGCAATTGAGAATGGAATTGACGAGGTACTCGCCGCGCTGAACCGGCGTTTGAGCAAAAGCAGTGCTTCCGGCCGCAATAGACACGGCCGCCATCATAAGAAATCGATACATGAAAATCGTCTCCAATAAATACCGCGTAGGCTAGATCAGTTCCCAACTGCGCGGTAGCTCCTGGAAGACGAATGCCCCTGCTATTTTGCGTTCCGGCTTTCGAGCAGCCTGACGATTTCGGCGAAGCCGTGCCGGCTCGCATGGGCCATTGGCGTTACCCCGTCCCGGTCGGCGATGTTCGGGTTTGCTCCCGCCTCCAGCAGCAGCCGCACGATCTCAGTATAGGTTCTGCCGCCGTCACCCAGAATGATCGCTTCGATCAAGGCGGTCCATCCCAGACGATTGACGTGATCGATGTCGATCTTGGTCCCGAGCAACACCTTCACCGTATCGATGTGGCCGTGATGGCAGGCTGGAATCAGCGCGGTGCCGCCATAACGATTGACGCTCTTCAGATCGGCTCCTGCGGCCAGCGTCATCTTCAGGATCTCGGTCCGACCTTCCGCACCCGCATAGAGAAACGGACTATCCTGGATATTGTCCTTCGCATTCACGTCGGCGCCGGTAGCGATCAGAAGCCGCGCGACCTCGATATGATTGCCATGCGTCGCCAGGAGCAGAGCGGTGCGTCCCTGCCCGTCGCGTGCGGCAACGCTTGCGCCCTTGTCGATCAGCATGCGCGCGGCTGCGACGTCGCCTTTTGTCGCCGCGGCAATCAATGCCTGATCCTGCGCCGGGCTTGCCATGAGCTGCGCTCCTGTCACGATCGTCAAAAGCAGCGCACCAACAAAAAGGGCCGCCC
>JAFAFP010000094.1 GCA_023423415.1 Pseudomonadota bacterium
ATATGTGTATAAGAGACTGATCGTAAGCGACGGCGAATACGGGAAATCAATCTCCTGGTCGCGCTATGTGCTGGAGCGGATCGACGGCTTCGAACGCAGATCCTCGAGCGAAGCCGGTATGCCGCAGGCGATTGTCGGCAAGGATCGACGCGATTTCGCAGACTTTTACAAAGAATATGACCCGACGCAGAAATTTTCCGGCATGACCGGATGGGTTGTGACGCGCCCGCTGAAATATATAGGTTACGACGCGGTTGGGCGCGACATCCAACGGCTCAAGGACGCGGCAAAGGCCGCAGGCGTCGTTGGCGCATTCCTGCCCGCTGTCGCTCCCTCGAGCGTCGCACCAGAACGCAAGGACGATGTGCACAAATCCGATGAGGAGTACCTTCAGGCGCTGGCCGATGCGCTCCATGAAGAATATCGCGCCATCATCGAATCTGGCCTGATGCTGCAAGTCGACGACGCTTACCTTGCCTCGATGTACGACATCATCGTGCCGCCCGGGAGCGACACGGACTATTTGCGCTGGGCGGAGATTCGCGTCGACGTTCTGAACCACGCGCTTCGCGGACTGCCGGAGGATCGCATTCGCTATCACGTCTGTTGGGGAAGCTGGAATGGCCCGCACACAACCGATGTTCCGCTGCGGACCATTATCGGCCTGATCTTAAAGACGCGCGCCGGAAGCTACTCTCTGGAAATGGCCAACCCGCGTCACGAGCATGAATGGCGTGTATTCGAGAGTGTGAAGCTACCGGCTCAGAAGGTGCTTCTGCCGGGTGTGATTAGCCACGCAACCAATGTTGTCGAGCATCCGGAGCTCGTTGCCGAACGCATTGTGCGGCTGGCCAAGCTGGTCGGCCGCGAGAATGTTGTTGCTTCCACCGATTGCGGCTTTGCCCAGGCCTCGTTCACCCAGCGCGTTCATCCCTCGATCATGTGGGCGAAGCTGAGGGCGCTGTCAGAAGGCGCTGCGATCGCGACCAAGGAACTCTGGGGACGGTGATCAGGCCGACCGTCGTCGTGGAGCAGAAAGATCCCTCCCGTAACACGCGTTACGGGAAGAGATGGGAGATCACCGCATGAGGCTTGGCAACCAAAGCGACAGTGCGGGAAACGCGAGCAATATGCCGAGCCGGACGATATCGGCGACAACGAACGGCAGCACGCCCCGGAACAAGGTCGTGGTCGGGATCTGCGGCAGCAATGCATTGAGCACGAAGAGATTCATGCCGACGGGCGGACTGATCAGTCCGATTTCGACCACCACAACGATCAGAACGCCGAACCAGATCGGATCGAAGCCCAAATGCACGACGAGCGGGAAGAACACCGGCACCGTCAGAAGAATCATGGATAATTCTTCCATCGCCGTACCGAGAATGACGTAAATGGCGCAGATCGCCACAACCACCATGATCGGCGACAGGTTGAGCGTGGTCACCAACGTTTTCAGATCATTCGGCATCGTCGTGTAGTTGACGAATTCGGCGAACATCAACGCGCCGGTGAGGATCACGAACAGCATGGCTGTGGTGCGGCCGGATTCGACGAGCGCGTCGAGCAGCGTGCGCCATGTCAACGCCCGCCGCGCAAGAGCGAAACATAGGGCTCCGAACGCACCGACGCCTGCTCCCTCCGTCGCCGTGAACACGCCGCCATAAATGCCGCCCATGACAACGATAAAGAGTAGCGCAACAGCCCACACCCCCTCGATCGCGCGAAGCCTTTCACGCCATGAGGATTTTTCGCCGGGCGGGCCGGCCTTGGGGTCTCTGATGACGGTCCATTGAACCGCGAGGCAAAGCAGGACGGTTGCGAGAATGCCGGGAAGGATGCCCGCCGCGAACATCTTGCCGATATTGGTTTCGGTCATCACGCCGTAGATCACCATCAGCGTTGACGGCGGGATGAGGATGCCAAGCGTTCCGCCGGCCGCGATCGCGCCGGTGGACAGACGATCCGAATAGCCAAGGTCCTTCATCGACGGATAGGCCACCTTGGCCATGGTTGCCGCGGTCGCAATCGACGAGCCGCAGATGGCGCCGAAACCGGCGCATGCGACCACCGTCGCCATGGCAAGCCCACCGCGCAGATGACCGACGAAGGCGTAGGCAGCGCGGAACAGCTCTTGCGACATGCCGGCCCGCGTGACGAGGTTACCCATCAGGATGAAAAGCGGGATCACGGACAGGGTGTAGTTGCGCCCGGTTTCATAGACCTTGGTCTCGACCATCGCCATGGCCGGCGCAAAATTCCAGTCGCGGAGATACGCGACGCCGAGAAAGCCAACGACACCCATCGCGATGGCGATCGGAATGCGAAACAGCGCCAGCACCATCATCAGGCCGAGGCCGATCAGGGACTCGGTCATGTCGGGCTCGCCTTGTCGGGATCGAAGGTTTTTGCTTTTTCGGCCGCGGGAAGCACCGCCTTGACGAGATGAACGATGGCCGTCACCAGCACCATCAGCGCCATAAAGTACACGAACGGGCCGACCGGGATGCGCAACACATCGGTCGTATCGCCATAGCCGGCAATCTTTCCGGCTTTGATGAAGACGCGCCAGGACAGACCCAGGATGATCAGTCCGCACACGAGATCAACCAGCCGGCGCAACAGGCGGCGGCCTCGTTCGCCGAGCGCCGCATCGATGAAATCCATCGTCACATGCTCATCGGCGCGTGAGACCAGCGGCAGGCCCGCGAATATCAGCGTCAGCAACAAGAGTTCGGTGATTTCGAAGCCGCCGCGCAGCGGCCAGTTGAAAATATAACGGCCAATCACATCGACCGTCGTGACCGCCATCAGACCGAAGATCAGAATGGCGGCAGCAGCGCCCAGCGCACGATCGAGCCAGACGCCACTGCCTTCAGGGGTTCTCAATGCCACAGTGCGGAGCCACTATTGCCCGGCAGAAACGCGCTTCAACTCCTCGTGGAATTCAGCGAAAACCTTGTCGCCATCAACGCCCTTGGCCGTGGCAGCCGCCTTCCACTTGTCGATGATGGCCTTTGACCGCTCCTGTACGCCCTTCACCAGTTCAGGCGAGGCATCTTGGATCTCGATATTGGCCTGCTTCATGACTTCGAGCGCGGCGCGGTCGGTGGTGTCCCAGGCCTTGCCCGCGAGCCTCGCCAGCGCCTCGCCCGACACCGACGTGATCGCATCCTGATCCGCCTTGCTCAGCTTGTTCCACCGATCCTCGTTCATGAAAAATCCGAAGGCGGACCCATAGAACCCGCCCGGAAAGAGCGTCGCGTACTTCACCACCGGAGCGAGCTTGAACGAGATGATCGATTCCAGCGGGAAGAATGTGCCGTCGGCCACGCCGGAACTCAGCAGTTCGTAGGACTCAGGCGCTGGCTTGACGAACGGAGAAGCCCCGAGTGCGCGGGCCATTTCTTCCGAAATGCCGCCGCCGGACCGGATTTTCAAGCCGGACAGATCCTCGACCTTGTTGATAGGCCGCTTGATGTTGAACATCTGGCCTGGCCCATGCGTGAACACGCCGAGCAGCTTGACGCCCTTGTATTCGCCGACCTGCTGGAAATATTTCCAGTGAATGCGGGAAAAGGCGACGGAATTGATCTCCGCGGTGGCGCCGCCACCCGGAAGTTCGGGCAGCAACGGCAGGACGTGCCGTGCGGGCGTATAGCTCGCCGTAACGAAAGAAACGTCGACAAGCCCGTCCCTAACGGCGTCAAAAGTTCCCGGTGCGGCTGAAGGATGTTTGGCCAGCATCTGGAATTTAACCCGGCCGTTGGTGGCCTTCTCGACGTTTTGCGCCCAGACGGTCAGGACGTCCTTTGTCAGCAGATGCTGCGGCGACACCCAGCTCGACATTGTCAATGTGGTCTGGGAATGGGCCGCCGACGACCAGCCCACAAATGTTGTCAAAGCAAATACGGCGCTGCCGTAAACGGCAGCGGTGGCAAAGCGAGCCATGTTAAATCCTCCCCTACTTCTTTTTATGAGGGGATCGGGCCATCAAGCTCACCTGCCGTCAAGTGAATTTTGTATGCCGAAGGCCGCTAACGCTCTTGGGATCAGGTTGCCCTTTTGTTGCATGAGCGGCTCAGCTTTGAAATCCGCGACTTCAGGCCTGACCGCCGATCAGACCCATGCGCCGCGCAACAGCGCCGATCGCAGCGACCGCTTCATCAATGTCGGCCAGCGAGTGCGCAGCCGAAGGCTGTGCCCGAAGTCTCGCTTCGCCGCGAGGAACGATCGGAAAGCAGATTGCACCGATATAGACGCCCTCTTGCAAGAGTTCTCGGCCGAATTCGCGCGCCTTCTCTTCATCTCCAACCAGAATTGGAGTGATTGGATGATCGTGACCGAGAATACGCAGACCCAGCGCCTTGAGCCCTGCCCGGAGCCGCGCCGTATTCTCCGAAAGCCGCATGATCGGCGCATCGTCCCGCATGACCGCCTCGATCGCGGCCAACGCTCCTCCCGCAGAGGCAGGCGTGATCGCGGTGGTAAACATGTAGAAGCGACCTTCGTCGTGAATTTTGCGGATGAGATCCAGTCGTCCCGCCACGTATCCGCCGGCGAAACCGCCAAACGCCTTGGATAGCGTTCCGGTGTAGAGATCGATCTCACCGACACAGCCTTGCGCAGCCGCCGTGCCGCGGCCACCAGGGCCAATAACGCCTGCCGCGTGGCTTTCATCGACAACCAGGATAGCGCCGTGACGTTTGCAGAGTGCGATCATACTCGGCAGGTCCGCCTCATCGCCTTCCATGCTGAAGACGCCATCGGTGATCACGAGTTTCGTGCCGTCATGCGGTTCCGAAAGCAACGTCTCCAAATGACGAAGATCGCGATTGTTGTAGATTTTCGTTTCAGCCGCACTCAGTCGGCAGCCGTCAATAATGCTGGCATGGTTCAGCCGGTCGCTATAGATGCGATCGCCTTTACCAACCAGGGTGCATGCGACAGCCACGTTGGCCGATGTGCAGGAATTGAAGAGGAGCGCCGCGTCGGTGCTGTGGAAGAGCGCGAGGCGGTCGCACAATGTCTCATGCAGAGGGGTCGTCGCTAGCGGCGGATTGAGCGTTGACCCGTTGCCGTATTGGCGGGCGGCGGCGCATGAACTCTCAATCACATCCAAATCGCCGGCAAACCCGAGATAGTTGTTGGCGGTCAGCATGATGATGGAGCGGCCATCGAGCTCGGTGCGCGCCCCCACTCGTCCACCAATGACGGGCTTCATCGCTCGTGGTTGAGAGCTGTCTTGCGGTGTCACAATAGCGACCTCTTTGTTGCGATGCGTTGGCGCTCGATAGCGCAGCCATCATTACGGCGGTCAGCAGGCTCGAACCGCCTGCATAGCACGCAATCCATGCGAATCAGTCTCCGATAGCAACTGCGAAGGATCAGGAAGGGGATTTAACGTCAAAGGCCAGCCGCCCCGGGCATCGTCGCCCATCCTGCAGCAGCTTCTCAAGATCAAGAAAACGACAATCACGGAATTTCGATCCCCGAGCCCTCCATTTCCGCTTCTGCAGATTGAGAGCGATTCAGGTGGCGTGTTTCGGGGGACGCGAGCACAATGAGCCGAGCGGGCTCGCACCGGGGATTTCCCCGCGTGCTGAGCACCGCCCGGTCGCAACAAACCTTATTTCTTTGCGCGCTTCTTTTTTGCCGGCGCGTAGAAGGTGGCATCCACCTCAGCGATATCGTCCTGATCCAGCTTGCGGACTTCCAGCACGGTGCGCGGCGGATACGGGCCTTTGCCCCACAGCTCTTCCTGGACCTTGTTCACGACAGGACGCAACCGCACGACGTCAGACACATAGATTGTGAGGCGTACCGCATCCTGCAGGGTCGCACCTTCAGCCTCGGCAACCTGCTTCATGTTGATGAACATCTGCCGGATACGCGCTTCGTCACCTTCAACGAGCTTGTTGGTCGCAGGATCGATCCCGCGCATGCCGCCGACGAAGATGAAATTTCCGGCGCGTGCTCCCACACTCCATGAACCGCTTGGCTTCACGCCGCCTTCAACCGGCGCAATGATCTTCACGCCCTTGGCGTGAACTATTCCCATGGTCGAAACAAGAAAGGCGCAACCCAGTGCACCGGCAGCAATACGCAAAGAAACAAACATGATGACCTCAGTTGATGAGACGACACCATGTCTTACCTGCGCTCCGGTAAACTCAAAGTTGCGATCGAGGTAACCGTGACACATTGCGTCAGACGTCTGACAATCGATGAATGAGGACGATGTCGCGTGAAATGTTGGACCGTTCAGTGAGACTGCGATGCATCGCTGCTTCACGACCCGCAACCGATGATCAGTTCGTCTCGTCCGATGCGCCGTTACGCCTTTGCCAGAACGGCGCATCAATGAAGCGACGCTCCGATGCGTACATCGCTCTTTGTGTAACGAGGTGGGATGCAATCCCCTCCAGGAACTGATGTTCGTAGTGACGGGATGCGGTATCGTCGTCGGCAAGGAGACCTGCAACGCTGTCTGCAGCCTGCATGCCGCTCCAGAGGGCCGTAGCGAGACCGTTCGCCCCCAGCGGATCGAGCGCACTCGCGGCATCGCCAGCCCGGACGATACGATGGTCGATCAGCCTGGACATCGTTGCTGTACTGGCCGGCGCGAATTGCAATTGATCTGTCGTTGACACATCGATGCCAAGGCTCGTCAGCCGCGCTGAAACGGCGCGCGTCTGCGAAGCCATATCGGCCCACAAATTCATGTCTTTGCGCAATCCCGCCGGCAGCAGGTCGGAGTCTGTGAAGAACCCCAGCAGGACCCTGTTGGCGGGCATCACCGACATGTACCACCATCCCGACTCCACGGCTTCGACCAGTGTCGCGGGCACAGCCTCAACATCGTCATCGAGACGATAGATGCCGTAGCAAGCCACGAGTTTGTCGAGACGACGAAGTGGCGCTTCGGATCCTGATGTGATGGATGAACGGCCAGTGCAGTCTACGACGAACTCCGCTTCGATCGTGGAGCCGTCCGCAAGATCGATAACGACACGGTCGGGCGATCTCGATAGCTGTCGCGCTTCGATGCAGACCCGCTCCACGCCGTCAGCGCCCAGGGATGCGGCCATTCGTTCTTCGAGGAGCCGCCGATCGATGTGCCAGCCTGACGTTCCCTCCTGCTGAAACGTATCGTGGCGCAGCGCAGCGTTGCCCCAAACCGAATAACGCCCCTGACACGCAACCGCCGTCTCCGCGTCAAGCAAACCGAACCAGCCGAGCTTCTCCAGATAAGGCGTTGCGCGAAACGAAAGTGTTTCCCCGCGATTGGCGACATCGCGTCCTGGCGCAACAAGGCACGGACGATATCCCCGTCGCGACAGAGCACGGGCGCAGGCCATGCCAGCCATGCCCGCGCCCAGAATCACGACCTGACGCATTCGCGATCAGGAACGGTCTTTGACAACACCGAGGTCCAGCGGGCCGCGCTGCACTTCGACATAGATATCCTTCGGAATGCCGGGAAGATCTTTCGGCCCCTCGCGACGCACGACAACACCCATTTGCGTCCATAGCTCGATCATGCGGCGCAGCCCGTCGGTATAGCTCGCCTCGACATGCAGGCCGGTACCGGCGGCGCCGCGCGACCAGGCCACCCGCGCATGATAGAAACGCATCCGCTCTTCCGGCGAAAGATCCGCACGCATCATCTGTTTGTAGAAGCCTTCCGGCAGCACATCGACCGGAAGGAGCGCCGGCCACCATACCGGCGTCGGGAAGCCCTCAGCCGTCAGCACCGACTGGCAACTGAAAGCGTCACCCTGCCAGGGAACCCCCATCCATCGCGTCAGATCTCCCGGCGCCTGCGGGCCGACAGGCGCGCCGTCTTCGCGACGATGCGTGTTGACGAAGATGTTCTGCGGATTGAGCTGCAAGCCCACATCCTGAATGAGACTCTTTCTGTTCGAGATGGAGACGCGGAACGGCAGCGGCGTTTCCTTCGTCGAGCGATAGAGCGCCGCATGACGGACCGGCCAGGTGATCTCGACACCCGGATGGAATGCACCGCCTGAGCACGCATCCAGAGCCGCGCGGGTGAGCGCTTCGGGTCGCAACGACAACGGCATGTCGTCGAGCTTCTCGATCTTGTCGGCAGCAGCGTCCTCAAGATCGTTGGTGAACTCGCCTTTGGCCCAATGAGTCAGGATCTTGTGCTGGCTCGGCGTCAGCGTCAGCCAGCCGGTCGGGCTGCCTGGGAAGTTGACTCCGTCACCCAGCATCGGCGGCAGAGCGTCGGCGCGCACGTCGTCGCCACCCGGTTTGCGGAACGCCGCCAGAACCTTTTCGCGTGCGGGTCGAACTTTCTCCGCGGGATCGGACAGCGACTTGATGACGGCCGGATCGGACAGGTCGTCAATGCCAAGCCAGGCTTCGCTGAGATAGGAGGCCTGTGCGACCCACTGCATCATGCCGGAGCGCCGCAGGATCGGAAGTACGTCACGCCGGAACGACACGGGCGCAGCGACTGCCTTGATATGGCCGGAGGCGACCATCGCTTCCCGTGCGGCGTCGTAGAGCGTCACGATCGGCTCGATCTGCGGCGCAAATTTCGGCCCGCAGCAAACGACCCAAGCCGGATCGCAGTCGATGTCGGTGCCGCCGACGCGGATCGTGGCCTTCACCCAGCCATCGCACCAGTCGTCATGCCACCCATCGTTGTTGGTGAAGTCGCGCACCGGATTCTGCGGCAACGCCGAATTGGAGACGCCGTCACCGGGAAAAACCAGCAATCGGCCGGCATCGTCGGTGCGCAGATGACCGAGTGCCACCGGCATCTTCTTCCAGAACTGACCGGCCATGCGATAGGCCGTTTCACGACCGTCGGCATTCTTCGAAGCGCCGTCGATCCGAACCGGACCTGCATCGATGACGAGCAACTCTTCGCGGCGGGCCGGCTCGATGTTGGCGTTACGCAGCGCGCCCGGAATGCCGGGGGCATTGTCACCGCCGTCCATCGCATTTGAATAGCCGTACCAGGCCGCCTTGGTGTTGGCGACGTGCACTGTCCAACGCAGACCATCGGCCGCGCCAAGCTCGCGCACCACGCGCCCCTGATCGTCGTAGCCATACACGCGGAAACGCTGAACTTGCTTCTTGACGTGGTTCGGCCCCTGCTTGAACCCACCAGCAGGCTCGTTCAGCAGACCAGGGACTTCCGGCGCGAGAAACCATTCATTGCCATTGCCGACGCGTGAAAAGCCGATAGCCGGAAAGATTGCCGCGCGCACAATGCGCGCGCCCGCCGGTGCTGGCTCTTGCGCCTGCACCGGCAGCACCGCTGCCTTGAAAAGCGATGGCGCAGCAAAGCCGAGTGCAGATGCGCTAATCAGAAAATCGCGGCGCTTCATGAGAGAGTATCTCCAGTCGACGATCCGCTAGCGCGTGTGGCATCGCATAGCGGCTTCGGGAAATCATTGAATCGACAACCGACCATTGGCCGAGGGCGGGCATCCAACAGATCGCGCATTCGGACACGATCAGTGAACGAGACAATTCAGTAGGTAAAATTATTTAACAGGTAATTGTCTCGCGTGCGGCGATCCGAAGAGGAGTACTAAATGTCCATGTCAGGTTAACGCAGGCCATTCATTGCACCCAACATTGGTGGAGAAAAACGCACATGCACACACCACGCCGCAAGGCGAATGATCGCCACCAATCCCGTGTCGGAAGATGTAATACAAACGCAGGGAAAGTTGCGCGGGCGAGAATGCAGTTCTGCGCGACGTGAAGATTGGCTTTGAACACACCACCGTCCGCATCATCTTTCATTTGACCCAAGACGCATTGGCCTGGCCCGTCGCCCGGATTGAAACACAGGGGACATGGACGCCGGCCGGCACCAATCGGCGTCCTCACAACCGATGCGAACGACGAGGTCGCTTGGGTGCGTCAGCACGCGATGCTTATGGACCTGACCACGCCCGCGCGATCGATGATCACCGCGCTGGCTGAAGCGCCTCTTGCTTCGCAATGAAGAGAGAAAAAGCTGGGTGTTTTTTCGGAACAGTCACTGATCCCGCGTCGGAAGGAAGCGGGACGCTTCTGTCCAAATGCTTGAAACTGCTGGTGGGTGTACAAGGATTCGAACCTTGGACCCGCTGATTAAGAGTCAGCTGCTCTACCAACTGAGCTATACACCCGGGCCAGTCACTCGCCCTGAAGGCGAAAGCGCCGCCCGTTTAGCAAAGCGGCGGCGAGGTGTCCAGCAAAGCCGAACACGAATAGGGATAAAAATCTTACCGGCCTGAAAACGAAGCGCTCCCATCCCGATCCGGACGGCAGTGCAATTGCTCGGTTTCCGGTCGCGTGGTCCGTCCGGGTCCAGGTTCCGGCACCTTCGCAGACCATGAGGCCGCACGCCCCTGAGCCGGGCATCCCAGGCCGGCCCCGGCTCGTGGCGCCAATACTCGGGACATCCAGGCGGTGCGTGGCTAGGACTCTGGTCTTTGCCAGAATAGAAAAAGGAAAGGCCGCCGGGCGGGGGGTCCCGGCGGCCTCCTGTCACGGCGATCGGGGGCTGGGGGCTTTTGAGATCGCCGCTCCTAAACTCTTTATCGATGCCCGCCTGGCCGGCCGACACCGTGCTGCCGCATCAGCCGGCGGCCCAGCACCTCCATACGGCGCTTCTGCGCCTCGTCGAGGCTACGATAGAGCGGCTCGGACGCATCCGCGAGACGCTTGAGACCCGCGGCGCGGGTGCTCATGGCGTCGGAGGCATTGCGCAGACGCTGGATCGGATCCGGGCGGTCGCTGGCTTCCGCCCGCTCACGCCGCTGCGCCGCGAGTTGCGCACGAGTTTTGGCGAGATCCCGCAAAGCCGCTTCAACCGGCGGCCAGTTCTTCTCCTGATCGGCATTGAGTTTCAGGCCAGCATGCAATGCAGCAATTCGTGCATCGAGAAATGCAGCCCGATCATCCGGCGACATTCGCTCGCGGCGTTCGACACGATCACGGCTCACACCGTCCGTTGTCGCTGTTTGCTGAGCCAGAGCGGCGGTGGACAGCACGACACTCGCCGCAACAAGTCCCGTCGCTATGATCTTCAACATCGCTCCGCTCCATCACCGCGATTGCTTGGATCAAGAAGCTAAACCGCCTGCGCCAATCGGCAACTTAATTATCGGACAGGTTCCAGACCGGGCGGATTCCGCCGCGACTAACGCGCGGCGATTTGCCACTTTGCCGCCGCTTTTTGCGGGAGCGCAGCCCACAGGATGGGTTACACTCCCGGCATACCGCGGATCCGCCAAGCCGGATATCGCGGACAAAACGAAGAATTTACTAGGGAGAATTTGAGATGCAGAGGATGAAAGGCGGCCAATGGCCCGTCCTGTCGGCGGCAACGCTTGCGGCCGTTCTTGTTGCGGCATCGATACCGTCCGCACAGGCGCAAGAACGCAAATCAATCCGGCTCGCCACGGCAAGCGTCGATACATACGGCTACAAGGTCGCGGCGTCGCTGGTGAAGATCGCCGAGGAAGCCCTGGGCGGCGAGTACACCGTCACCGTCAATCCCTATCCGGCGACCACCGCCGCGATGAAGGCGACCATGGATGGCAATGCCGAGCTCGGTTACACCGCCGATATCGGCATGACCGAACTTTATAACGGCGAAGCCGCGTTCAAGAACTACAAGCCCGGCAAGGGCATGCTGATCCACACCTGGTACGCTTATCCGATGGAGACATTCATCGCGGTGCCTGCGGAAAAGGCAGCGCAATACAAATGCCTCAAGGATCTCAGCGGCAAGCCGACCTTCTTCTCGCCCGCGGGCTTCATGAACTGGGCAAACTTCCAGCGCACCTACAAAGCCTTGGGCTACGACTTCAAGCACGTTCAGATCGATCCGAAGACGCAGGCCGATGCGTTGAAGGCCGGCACGATCGCGGCCTCTGTCGCCTACACCACGGCGGGTGCATCGCTCGTTCCATACTGGAAGGAAACCGAAATCCGGATGGACGTGAAGATCGTCAATCCATGCCCGGATGAGATCGAGAAGCTGAAGACCGCCGGCCTCGGCGTTGTCGAGGTCAACCCGAAGGTCTTCACGAAGGATGTCGGCGTTCCCAAGATCAACGGCGTGCCGATCCTGTTCGCCTTCAACATGCGCGCGGACATGCCGGAAGACGTCGTGTACCGGCTGCTCAGCGGTCTCTACAAGAATAGAGACGCACTGGTGAAAGCCGATCCCGGCTTCGCTCCGATGGCGAAGGACTTCGTCGGCATGCAAGTGGGCGGCATCAGCGCCAATCCCAACGTTCCGGTTCATCCCGGACTTGCGAAGTTCCTGAAGGAACACAAGGCCTGGAACGACAAGTGGAAGATCGCCGGCAGCGCAGGCTGATCGGATCGAGACACTGAACGGGGCGAGACGGGCGTTGCAGGACGCACCGTCTCGCATGCGTTACGCGTGGCTGTCGGCACGACCGTCAAACGCACGTCGCGACGATGACATGGCCTTCAAACGATAAAAAAGAACACCGGGGATGAGACGACATGGCGTCTGAGGCAATCAAGAAGCAGTTCAGTCTGAACAATTTGATCCTTGCACTGTCGGCTTTGCAACTCGGCTGGTTGCTCTGGTATTTCTACACGGGATCGGGCGGGCCGCAGGAACTGGTCGCGCATCTCATCCCGATCACCATCGTCCTGCAAATCCTGTTCATGTATCGCGAGGGCTATCTGTACCCATGGCTGCCGCCGCGCGTGAACGATGCGCTCATCATCATCTATCTCGCGATCGCGGCTTATGCCTTTTGGCATTTCTATTGGGAGTTTGAGGAGATCGCCATCTACCGGCAGGGATCCTACACAACCGAAGACTTCATCTGCGGGCTATTGATTTTCCTCCTTGTGATGGAGTTGTCCCGTCTCGCCCACCCGGCCCTTTTCTGGATCAACATCATCCTGATTGTCTACACGCTCTACGGTTATCTCAGCCCGCTCGATTTCTTCTGGCATCCCGGCACGACCTTTCATCGCGTGGTCACATCAAGCACGGTGGAGATGTCCACGGGCATCTATGGTATCTACGGCCAGATCGCATTGACCGTCATCGCCGCGTTCCTGCTGCTCGCCGCCGCAGCGCGTGGCTTTGGCGCGCAGAGCGCGATGATCAACGTGATGCGCCGTCTCGCGGGGCGCTCGCGGCAGATGGTGCCGCAGACCGCGGTGCTCGGCTCGCTCGCGGTCGGCACCATATCGGGCAGCGGCTCGGCCAATGCTGTGGTGGTGGGCAGCATCACCATCCCGCTGATGAAACGCTATGGCGTGCCGGGCGCCTTCGCCGCCGCGGTTGAAACAGCCGCATCGATGGGCGGTCTCCTCATGCCGCCGATGATGGGCATCGGCGCCTTCCTGATGTCGCAGTTTCTCGGCGTGCCCTATTGGGACGTGGTTGCGCGCGGCTTCGCGCTTGCCGCGGTTTATTACATCGCACTGGCGCTCGCGGTTTATCTCCTCTGCGTGCGGCTGCTGCCGCGCGACGAAATCGTTCCGCCGCCTGTCGTCACCTACGACCAGATCAAGACCGGCATCTTCTTTCTCTCGGTGCTGTTCCTGATCGTGCTGATGAGCTACGGCGGCGTCGGCGAACTGCTCGCAGCGCTCTATACCGCGGTCTTCATGTTTGCACTGCTGATGCTGGCGTTCCTCTATTTCAAATATGTGTTGAAGGACCCCGAGGTCGCCAAGGAATCGCTGGTCGAGAACATCCGGCTGTCGATCGAGACGCACGGCGACATGACGTCCTATCTGACGCTGCTGCTGGCGACGCTCGGCATCATGATCGGTCTGTTCACCGTGACCGGCTTCATCAATCGCATGGGCGCCACCCTGCTCGATCTCGGCGCATGGAACATCATGGCCATGATCTTCATGGCCTATATTTTTGGCTGGCTGGTCGGCGCAGGACTGCCGCCAACCGCGACCTACATCATCGGTGCGGTCATTATCGTGCAGCCGCTGGTGAACCTGGGCGTCAATCCTTGGGTAGCGCACTTCTTCGTATTCCTGCTGTCGGTATGGGGCGAGCTATCGCCACCGACATCATTGACAGCCGCGGTGTCTGCCCGCATCGCCGAAACCTCATTCATGAAGACGATGTGGATCGCATTGAAAATCTGCCTGCCGATCACGCTGATGACGTTTGCGATCTTCACGCGCTCGAACATGGTGATCACGACCGGCTGGCTACAGATCGTCGATACCGTGTTGGTGCTGATCGGCACCTGCGCCCTCGCCTTCGCGATGTTCGGCCGGTTCACTGCGCATACGGCTGCCGATATCGCGTTGCGGCTGGTGCTCGCGGCTCTTGCCGCATTCGTGCTGTTCCATCCGAACGACACCTGGGCGCTGGCGGCTTCGCCGCTCTGCGCAATTCTCATGATCGCCGGCATCCTGCGTCATCACATGGCAGCACCGCCCGCCATGCTCGAAGCTGAAACAGCCGACACCAGTCAGGACCTGTCGGCGCTGGTGATGGAAGCAAAACGCGAAATGTGAGGCAAAAAGAAAAAGGGCCGCTCGATAGCGGCCCTTCCTGACATGCATTACGCAGCGGTCAATTCCCACCCAAGGAAACAGTTATTCGAAACGTGCTGCCAGGCTGCCAAAGCCCATCGCACGCGCCATCTGAATGGCGTCCCGCTTCTGATACTGATCGAGCGAATTCACCAGCGGCCGTGCAGCGGCGACCAGCCGGCCCATCGAGCCCGCATTCGAGGCGATCTCACCGACGCGATTGCGGACACGGCGGACAAAGCCCGGCCGATCTTCATCGCTTCCGGTGCCCTCGCTCTCACGCGCCATCGCACGCAACGCGGCTTCGACGCGGGGCCAATGCTTGTACTGCTCCGGCGTCAGACGCAGAGCCGATTTGAAACGCGAAATTCCACTTTCCAGCTGAGGATTTGTCTGAGCTGTCGCTTGAACCGACCCCGCCAAAACCAGCGCGAACAGGCCGACGATGAACGCCTTCCACATCAAGTCCACTCCACGTTTTTTATTGATTGCTGCAACGCGGAATAAACGATCGGGCGACCTCAAACAACCCGAACGGGAAAAGGTTCGTGGTAAATACGATCAAGAAATCTTTCAGTAACCACCAGATATTGCGGCACAAGCGCGGCAAGCTGACGGCGCAGCCAAGGCCGCGCCGTCAGTAAAGCGTTTGAGCGAGGGAATCGCGATCTATTGCGCCGAATGCTGCGCGTGGGTGCGAACACCGCGCGCCTGCAGCTTGTTCAACGCGCCCAGATAAGCCTTGGCCGAAGCCACCAGCGTATCCGGATCGGCGCCGCGCGAGGTCACCGAGTAATCGCCCTGCGCGAGACGAACCGACACTTCCGCCTGAGCATCGGTGCCTTCAGTGACCGCATGGACCTGATACAGTTCCAGCGTGGCCTCATGCGGGATGATCGCCTTGATCGCATTGAAGGTGGCATCTACCGGACCGTTGCCGGTCGACTGGATCGTCTGATGCCGGCCGTCGATGTCGAGTTCCAGTGTTGCCGATTGCGGACCGCGCGTGCCGGCAATAACCGTCAGCGCCACCAGCTTGATGCGATCCTGCGCGGTGGCGATTTCCTCGTCGACCAGCGCCTCGATGTCCTCGTCGTAGATGTGCTTCTTGCGGTCGGCCAAAGCCTTGAAGCGCGTGAACGCATCTTCCAGTTGGTTGGCTCCCAGCTTGTAGCCCAGCTCTTCCAGCTTGTGCACGAAGGCATGGCGGCCCGAATGCTTGCCCATCACCAGCGAGGTCTGCTTCACGCCGACGCTTTCCGGCGTCATGATCTCGTAGGTCTGGGTATTCTTCAGCATGCCGTCCTGGTGGATGCCGGATTCATGCGCGAACGCGTTCCGGCCGACGATCGCCTTGTTGTACTGCACCGGGAAGGACGTCGCGGCGGACACCAGCTTCGAGGCGCGCGTCAGCATCGTCGCATCGATATTGGTCCAGTACGGCAACACGTCGTTGCGCGTCTGGATCGCCATCACAACCTCTTCCAGAGCCGCATTGCCGGCGCGTTCGCCGATGCCGTTGATGGTGCATTCGATCTGGCGCGCACCGCCCATCACGCCGGCCAGCGAATTGGCCACCGCCATGCCGAGATCGTCATGGCAATGCACCGAAAACACCGCCTTGTCGGCATTCGGCACGCGCTCGCGCACCATCTGGAACAACGCCATGTATTCTTCCGGCGTCGTGTAACCAACCGTATCCGGGATGTTGATGGTGGTCGCACCGGCCTTGATCGCGGCCTCGACGCAGCGGCACAGGAAGTCATGCTCGGTGCGGGTGCCGTCTTCCGACGACCATTCCACGTCGTCGGTGTGATTGCGGGCGCGTGTCACCTGCGCGATCACCATCTCGTACACTTCGTGCGGCTCCTTCTGGAGCTTGTACTTCATGTGCACGGGCGAGGTGGACAGGAAGGTGTGGATGCGCTTGCGCGCCGCCGGCTTGATCGCCTCGGCGCAGCGGTCGATGTCCTTCGGCGCCGCACGGGAGAGGCCGCAGACCACCGCGTTCTTCGTCAGCTTGGCGATCTCCTGGACGGCAGCGAAATCACCTTCCGAGGCGATCGGGAAACCGGCCTCGATAATGTCGACGCCCATCTCGTCGAGCAGAGCTGCCACTTCCAGCTTCTCGTCGTGGGTCATGGTGGCGCCGGGGCATTGCTCGCCGTCGCGCAGGGTGGTGTCGAAGATAACGACGCGGTCCTTGTCGGACTTGGTGGCCGTGGTCATGAAATTTTAGTCCTTCGTCTTACATGCGCCCTCTGCCGGGCGCTCATTGGGGGTTTTGCTTGTCAAACCTCCCCTGAGTGCCCAGGCGCACGCGCCCAGCCGGCCCTCAGGGGCAGCTAAGAAGAAGCAGACCGCCAAGAATGAGGGCAGCACCGGCCAGGGCGTTCGCCGCCCCCCGTTCCGTCGCGCGCATGTCGAAGCGCTGTGACATCTGCCAAAAAACCCTCAAAATCCTGCCTTCAGGGTGGCCCAGCGCGGTAAATCCGGCGTTAACCCAAGGCGTGAAGACCCCTATCTAGCGGACCACAACCCCTTTCCGCAAGACCCGACGGGTTCCACAGGCATCATTTGGAGCCTGTGATGCGTCGGCGCATCGGCTCTGGCCTGGTGGTCAACTGTCACTTGTTGCGCTTGCCGCCGTTCTTCCCCGACACCAGAATGGGACGCACCCTTTGCAATTCGGCCCGGGTTGCCTCGTCGACAACCGGATAATGCAGACCCAGATTCTCGAGCCCCTCGACCAAGGCCGAGGCCACGACCAGCCGCGTAAACCACTTCTTGTCGGCCGGAACCACGAACCATGGCGCATGCGGCCGCGACGTTTCCCGGATCGCCTCTTCGTAGAACCGCATGTACTCGTCCCAGTGCTTGCGTTCGGCGATGTCGCGCATGTCGAATTTCCAATTTTTCGCCGGGTCGTCGATGCGCTCGACAAATCGCTTCGCCTGCTCCTCCTGCGAGACATGCAGGAAGAACTTCATGATCAGCATGCCGTTGCGCGCCTGATATCTTTCGAACGCGCGGATATCCTCAAACCGCTCCTTCCAGATATCCTTGCTCACCAGCTTCGGCGGTAACTTCTGCTTGGCAAGAATCTCGGGGTGCACACGCACCACCAACACCTCTTCATAATAGGAGCGATTGAATATGCCGATGCGCCCCCGCTCCGGCGTTGCAATCGTCGTGCGCCACATGAAATCGTGATCGAGTTCCTTGTCGCCCGGCGCCTTGAATGAGAACACCTGGCAGCCCTGCGGATTGACGCCCGACATCACATGCGCGATCGCGCTATCCTTGCCGGCCGCGTCCATCGCCTGGAAGATCGCCAGGACAGACCATCGGTCCTGCGCATAAAGCATCTCCTGCAAACTGGAGAGACGCTTGATGCTCTCCTGCAGCATGTCCCTCGCTTCGTCCTTGTCGATATCGAGATCGGCGGTATCGCCGGGATCGATATCGGACAGTTTGAACGTGTCTGGATTATCGACGCGGAAGCGGTCGGCGAGTTTTTCCAGTTTCATGATCTTGCTTCATCTTGCTTCATCGTTGGCGATCCGGCTCGGAATAGACCACGCGAAAGAATGTCCGAACGAAATCCGGCATTTTATCGTTGAGATCGGCAAGGCTTCGCACGATGGCGGCGCCCGCCAATTCCGGCTCTTTCTCGCTGGCGATGTGATCCATGATCCGTGCGCGAAGCTGTTCGGCCGTCTCCCGCGCCCGCATCGGCTTGAGCAAGGCAATCAGGGACCCGCCCGGCACGCAATGCCAGCCGGCATCGATGTCGAAATGCGATGGTGCAAGGCCGGTCTCCTCCTGCACTTCGCGCCGCACGCCTCCCTCCAGATCGACGCGTGCGCCGACAATGTCGTGTGGATCGGGCGTGCCGCCGGGAAAATAGACCTTGCCCGCATTCATCGTATGGCCGCCCATGACGCCGAGCACATAGCCATCGTCCGAGCCTTGCAGGACGCCCAGCGCAAAGCAGTTAGCAACTGAGAGATCGGGAAAGCCGAAATCGCGCAATGCCATGAAGTTCGCGAAGTCGGTTTCGAAGTACTGCCCACGCAGTGTTGTGCCGATGATCTCACGCTCGTGCATCAGCAGCACGCGCCCGTTCCATAAGGCCGGCTTCTCCCGCTGCGCCGCCAGGAAATGAGCCTCGATCTCCGTCCGGCGATCGCGCGCGAAAGACCAGTCATAACTTCCCAAAGACAGATCGAGCATCTCGATGCGGATCACGTCCTGCGATGACGGCACATCAGGCCTCGATCGTTCCGTCGCTGACGATAATCGCCGAGCCGCCTATGGTGGCGCGCGTGAGCACTCCGTCTTCCATTGTCATGCCGAGTTCGATCTGACTCGGCCGGCCCATTTCGTAGCCCTGCTCGATCACGAAGCGATGCGTGCCATCGTCGGGCCGCGTTGTCTCGGCAACAAGACCCGCAAAGGCCGCCGCGGCTGCGCCCGTGGCCGGGTCTTCCCGGATGCCGAGTTTCGGCGCGAACATGCGGGCGTGAAAGTGATGGCCGTTGTCGCGGGTTTCCCCGCAAAACAGATAGGCGACGCTGCGGCCATTCTTCCCAAACGCCGCATCAAAACGCGCCGCATCCGGCGTCGCTCGCGCAATCGCCTCGAGATCGCGCACCGGCACGAAGTTCACCGGGACGCCGGCCGACCAGGCCGACGGCTCGCCAAACCCGATATCGTTCGCATTCAGTCCGAGCGCCGCCATGGCGTCGTCGGCGCTCGGCGCACCATCAAGCTTCTCCGGCAGACGCGGCAACACGAAGCTGGCATGGCCGTGCTCCTTGCCCTTCGGTTCGACCGTGCAGTGAACGAGGCCGACTGTCTCCTCGAGCACGAGGTCATGAACGCCGAGATTGTAACCGCTCATGCAGCCCAGGAGCACTGCCGTCCCCACCGTCGGATGACCGGCAAAGGGAAGCTCGGTCTCCGGCGTGAAGATACGCAGCATCGCGCGATGGTTCGTGTCGGCGGGCGGCACCACGAACACGGTTTCGGCAAGGTTGAACTCGCGCGCAATCGTCTGCATGTCGGATTTGTCGAGACCATCGGACTCCAGCACCACCGCCAGCGGATTACCGGTGAAGCGCTTGTCGGTGAACACATCGAGGGTGACGAAACGGCGGCGCATGGTGTTCTCGCAGTGCTTGCGGACTCCCTCCCCCTGAAAGGGGGAGGGTCGGGGTGGGGGTCTCATACAAGACAGACCCCCCCCCCACCCCCCATTCATAGCAAGCAAGGTAGACCAACCCC
>JAFAFP010000121.1 GCA_023423415.1 Pseudomonadota bacterium
CCACTCGCTGCGCTCGCGGAGGGAGGGGAGTCGGACGATGAGGGATCAAGCGCATCGCTGCGCAACTCTCAGAACTTCACCGACGGCGGGCGATCAGCATCGGCCGTCGCGGTGAACGTCTCCATCGGTTTATGACTGCGATAGATGGTCGAAGCCCAGATGGAGCCCGGCAAAGTCCGCAGCTCGGTGTTATAGACACGGACCGCGTCGATATAATCGCGCCGGGCCACGGCGATACGATTTTCCGTTCCTTCGAGCTGCGACTGCAGCGCGAGATAATTCTGATTGGATTTCAGGTCCGGATAATTCTCGACCGTCGCGATCAGACGGCCGAGCGCACCGGACAACTGCGACTGGGCTTCCTGAAATTTCTTGAAGGTGTCCGGGTCGGTCACGGTGTTGGCGTCGACCTTGATTTGCGTCGCCCGGGCGCGTGCGTTGATCACCGACTCGAGAACATCCTTCTCCTGCTTGGCATAGCCCTTCACCGTCTCGACAAGGTTCGGGATCAGGTCGGCGCGACGCTGATACTGATTCTGCACATCAGACCACTTCGCCTTGGCCTGCTCTTCAAAGGTCGGGATGTTGTTGATTCCGCAACCCGAAACCATCAGTGCGAGCAGAAGAACAAGGAAGGGTGACAGCCGGCGGGGGGAAAAAATCGCAAACGAAGTCATAGGCGGACCTCCGGAAATAACGAAGCGTCGCGAGATGAGCACGTTTCGGAAACGGCAATATTGCGCCGGACCTAGAGGGCGCGGCAGAACAGAAAGTGGATAGGTTCACGGAAGTTCCGCACGTGAGGGGACACGGCGATCAAAATTGGAGCGGGCGAAGGGATTCGAACCCTCGACCCCGACCTTGGCAAGGTCGTGCTCTACCCCTGAGCTACACCCGCATCCTTCATCCGGCGGAATGCCGCCGGGGCGCTTCCTATGCCAAATGCCCTGCAGCATTGCAACCGGCCAAGCGCCTGCCGACGAAAAATAAAACGCCACAGCCGGCAAGAGGCGGCGAACAGGGTTGATTGCGGGACCGCCGGCCATTAACCGCTCGATACGCCGGTTCCACTAACCCTTATCCCGCCATGCCCGCAACGCCCGAAGAGCTCTTCGCCTATCTCGACCGACTGGGCATCGTCCATTCGACGGTTTCGCATCCCCCACTCTTCACGGTGGAGGAATCGCAGTCATTGCGCGGAAAAATTGCGGGTGGCCACAACAAGAATTTGTTCCTGAAGGACAGGTACGGCACCCTTTATCTCGTGGTCCTGCTGGAGGATGCCCGGATCAACCTGAAAACCCTGCCCGGAATCCTGGATTGCGGGCGGATATCGTTTGGTTCTGGCGACCTGCTGCGGGAAGTGCTTGGCGTCGAGCCGGGCTCAGTCACGCCATTCGCTCTGATCAATGACAAGGAGCACCGGGTCATCCCGGTTCTCGACGCCGCCATGATGCAGCACGAGATCCTCAACTATCATCCGCTGGTGAACACCATGACCACGTCGATCGCCCGCGACGATTTGCTCAAGTTCGTCCAATCGACCGGCCATGCCCCCCTGATCCGGCCGGTATCGGATGGCGCGGCGGCCTGATCTGGCCGATTGCATTTGCCTTCGCTGTGGCCATTTAATGGGCTGGGCTTATAAGACTTTCGACTTGGTATGAGTTTGAATCGGGCCCTCGGCCCGCAAGGATCGCTGACAATGCTTGAGAACATCGGCGAGGCGCCGACCACTGCGCCCGGCGCGGACTTGATCGCGGACACCACCACGCAGACTTTCGTCAAGGACGTGATCGAGGAATCGAAGCGTCGACCTGTCCTCGTGGACTTCTGGGCGCCGTGGTGCGGCCCGTGCAAACAACTAACGCCGGTGCTCGAGAAAGTGGTCAAGGCCGCCAAAGGCAAGGCCAAGCTCGTCAAGATGAATATCGATGAGCACCCACCGATCTTCCAGCAGCTTTCACAGCAGATGGGGATCCAGTCGATCCCCGCCGTGATTGCTTTCGTCAATGGCCAGCCGATCGACGGCTTCCTCGGCGCATTGCCGGACAAGCAGGTGACCGAGTTCGTCGAGCGTCTGATCAAGGATCGCGTCGGCGGCGAGGAACAGGATCTCCTGGTCGAAGCCGACGCGGCGATGGCGGCAAAGGATTATGCGACCGCGGCCGACCTCTACGCGCAAGTGCTCGCGGCAGACAATGCGAATGTGCAGGCACTGGCCGGCCTTGCCCGCTGCTATGTCGGCACCGGCAATATCGAACAGGCGCAAAAGACGCTGGAGATGGTGCCCGAAGGCAAGCGGAACGACGCAGCCGTCGCCGCAGCGCGCGCGGAAATCGAGCTTGCTGGTCAAACCAAAGATCTCGGCTCGATCAGCGATCTGGAAGCGAAGGTCGCGGCCGATCCCAAGGATTATCAGGCGCGGTTCGATCTGGCGCTGGCCCAGAATGCCAAGGGCAATCGCGAAGCGGCGATCGACAACCTGGTCGAGATCGTAAAGCGCGATCGCAAATGGAACGACGATGGCGCACGCAAGCAGTTGGTGCAGCTTTTCGACGCCTGGGGCCCGACCGACGAGGCGACCATCACCGGGCGACGGAAGCTATCATCGGTATTGTTCTCATAGGCTTCGAGGGCAAGGCGGGAGAGAGGGCGGAGTGCGGCGATGCCCATGAATGTGACGTATCAGGGACCGATCGATTTGCCGGAAGTCATTCCGGTGTTTCCGTTGCCGGGCGCCCTGCTGCTGCCGCGCGGACAGATGCCTCTCAACATTTTCGAGCCGCGATACCTGGAGATGATCGATGACGCGCTGACGTCGCGTCATCGTCTGATCGGGATGATCCAGCCCGACAGCGCGCATCCCGGAAGCGAAGACAAACCCAATCTGTTCAAAGTCGGCTGCGTCGGACGCATCACGCAATTCGCTGAGAGCGGCGACGGACGCTATCTCATTCAACTCACCGGCATCGCGCGCTTCCGCATCGAGGAAGAAATGACCGTGCAGACATCGTATCGGCAATGCCGCGTGACCTATGCGCCATTTGCCGACGATTTCGTTGCGCGCAAAGGTGAAGAGCTGGTCGACCGGAAGCAATTGCTGAATACATTGTCGGAATTCCTGAAGGCCAACGATCTGAAAGCGGACTGGGAAGGCATTGAGAGCGCGCCCAACGAAGCGCTGGTCAACGCGCTGGCGATGATGTCGCCCTATGGATCGGCGGAAAAGCAGGCACTGCTTGAGGCCCCTGATCTGAAGACGCGAGCAGAAATTCTTGTCGCCGTCACAGAAATCGAATTAGCCAAGAATAAGAGCGACAGCGACACGCCGTTGCAGTAACGTCCGTAGTCAACCTGGATAGCGTCGGCCTTAGAATCCAGTTAATAGCAAGCCGTTGTAATCCGGGTCCCGGGTTCCCAACCCTCGGCTGGCCCCGGAATGACGAGCTAGAGTTTGCAACATGACCGACGGCAACCGCAGCGGCGACAGTGTCGATCCAAAGCTTCTGGAAATTCTGGTTTGCCCGCTGACCAAGGCAACACTGGAATACGACCCGGTGAAGCAGGAACTGATCTCGCGCAGCGCCAAGCTCGCATATCCAATCCGCGACGGCATTCCAATCATGCTCCCGGAAGAAGCACGCAAGCTGGATTGATGGCACGAGGCACGACCCTAAGCTGTCGTCATGGCTTGGGCATAAGCCATACAGGACAGCGTCTTCGCGCCTTATGGCCCAACCATATGACCCGAACCATGCACGTCATAGCGTCATGAAAGACGTGCCCGGTACAGGGGCCAGGCATGACGAATGGTCAAGAGTGCTTTTGTAAATCCGAGGAAGCCGAAATGCTGAAAATCTGGGGACGCAACACATCAGCCAACGTACAGAAAGCGATGTGGGCCGTCGGCGAACTGAGCCTTGAACACGAACGGTTCGACGTCGGCGGCAACTACGGCAAGAACCGCGAACCCGCCTATTTATCGATGAACCCCAATGGCCTTGTGCCAACCTTGCAGGAGGGCGACTTCATCCTGTGGGAGTCGAACGCGATCGTTCGCTATCTTGCGCGGCATTATGGCGCGGGTACGCTTGAGCCGCAGGATCCAAGAGAAATCGGTCGCGCCAATCAATGGATGGACTGGCAATTGTCCGTCGTTCAGCCAGCGATGCATACCGCATTCTGGGGCTTGATCCGCACACCGGAAGACAAGCGCGACATGGCTGCAATCGCGGCCTCGCAGAACAAAACCACCGACGCGATGAAGATTCTCGATGCGCAACTCGGCCGCACCGAATATGTCGCAGGCGAGGCATTCTCGATGGGCGATATCCCGGTCGGCGTCATGGCCTATCGCTTCCGCCAGATTTGCCCGGATCGTCCGGAAATGCGCAATCTCGAACGCTGGTACGCGAGCCTGCAGCAACGGCAAGCTTTCAAGGAACACGTCGAAGCCATTCCTTTGAGCTAATTTCGATGCAAACCCGGACAGCGAAGCCGTGGTTGTTGAGACTGGCATGGCTATCCGTCATCATCGCCTGCATGGCCGGGGAGGCGTGGGCGCAGATGATCGAAGAACCTTGGTCGCTCGCGGGGTTGCATGGCACTTTCTCGCGCCCGGCGGCTGGCCCTGCACGTGGACCGGCGGTTCTCATCATCGCCGGCTCAGGGCCGACAGATCGCAACGGCAACGGGCCGGTCATTTCGACCGACACCTATCGGAAACTGGCTGAGGGTCTTGCAGCAAACGGCATCCGATCATTGCGCTATGATAAACGCGGTCTGGGCGAAAGCCGTGCTCTTCTCGCGCGTGAAGAGGATGTCGTCTTTGCCGATTTTGTCGGCGATGCGGCCACCGCGATCCGCAACCTGTCGCAACGCGATGATGTTTCGTCGGTACTCATCGCCGGGCATAGTGAAGGAGCGCTGATCGGCCTTCTCGCATCGTCTCAGGCCGACATTGCGGGACTGGCCTTGTTAACGGCCACCGGCCGATCGATCCGGGCAATCCTTGGCGATCAACTGAAAAGCGGGTTGCCGCCCGCG
Source organism: Pseudomonadota bacterium (assembly GCA_023423415.1). Taxonomy (GTDB): domain Bacteria; phylum Pseudomonadota; class Alphaproteobacteria; order Rhizobiales; family Xanthobacteraceae; genus Pseudorhodoplanes. The sequence continues at coordinate 5,050 of JAFAFP010000121.1, forward strand.
CTGGAGGCTGAAGCCTTCCGCATTCTCGACCTCTTGGCGTCCGGTCAGCGCGTGACCGAAATTTCGGCCGAACTAATGCCGCTGTTCCGACCGTCCGTGCAGCCTTTCTTCATATCCGTGCTCAACATCGATCCGGCAATCGAACTTACGAAATCGAAGATTCCGGTCTTGATCCTGCACGCGGGTCGCGATCTGCAGATTTTTCCTGCTGACTTTGAGGCGTTGCGGAAAGCGCGACCCGACGCACACGTGGTGGAATTGCCGAATGCCAATCACGTCCTGAAGACGGCACCAGCCGATCTTGCCGGCAATCGTGCTCTTTATCGCGACCGTGACGCGCCGCTTGATCCGGGCGTCATGCCGGCCCTGGTCGACTTTATTCGTGCAGCGGTGCGTTAGAGCGCTTCGCCTTTCATAAGCTTCGGTACGTCGCCAGTCACTCCCGCAGCTTCGCGGATGAAAAAATTCTTCAGATTCGGAAGCCGATCCACGACGCCGAGGCCCATGTCGCGGACAAGACGCAGAACATCCGAATTGTTGGAGAACAGTCGATTGAGACTATCGGTCGCAACGCCCATCGCCATGGTGTCGAAGCGCCGCCAGCGCTGATATCGCTCCAGCACCGACACTGCGCCAACATCGATCCCGAGCCGCGCGCCATCAATGACCGCTTCGGCGAGCGCGGCGATATCGCGCAGGCCCATATTCAAACCCTGCCCGGCAATCGGATGAATGATGTGTGCAGCATCTCCAACCAGCGCGATCCGATCGGCGATGAAGCTGCGCGCCACAAACAAACCAAGCGGGTAGGCGCGGCGCGGCGCAATGACTTCGATCTCGCCGAGACGCAGCCCGAACCGCTTCTCGAGCTCATCGTGAAATTGATCATCCGGCAACGCGACGATGCGATCCGCGTCGTGTTTCGCCTCGGTCCACACGATGGATGAACGTCGTCCGGTCAGCGGCAGAGTGGCGAACGGCCCGGCGGGAAAAAAGTGTTCTTCGGCGCGACCATGATGATCGCGCTCATGCGCGACGGTCGTGACGATACCGGACTGATCGTAATTCCAGCCGTGAGTCGCGATCCCCGCCTGCTCGCGGATCGATGAGCGCGCGCCATCGGCGGCGACAAGCAACCGAGCCGAAAGCGCCGTGCCGTCGGACAAATATGCTGTCACGCGCGCCGGCTCATTCTCGAAACGCGACACCGCAACCGGCCGCAGATCGACGCCTTCGGCTTGCGCCTTGTCGAGCAGCGCCGCCACCATCGGCCCATTCTCGATCATATGGGCGAAAGGCTCGCCTGGTGTGATCTCGCCATCGAATGTGAGGAAGCTCGGCCGCATCGCGTGGTCGAGCTTCGAATCGGTCACCACCATGTCGAGGATGGGCTGCGCCTTGTCCTCGATCGCAGGCCAGACGCCGATGGTCTCGAACAGGCGACGGGCCGCGGCGGCGATGGCAGACGCACGCAGATCATCGGACACGCGATACATCGCCGGATCGGCAACCGCCACGGACAGTGCGCCGCCCGAAGCCTGCCTTAAAGCGATTGCCAGCGACAAACCGGCAAACCCGCCACCGGCGATAAGGACGTCTGTCTTGATAGTGGTATTGCTCATTGCTGTCCGGCTTTACGCGCGCTTGACTTGAACCCTGGATTTGGGCGCTTTCCTCTTACGTCAAAAGAAAGAGCTTTCCATGTCCGAAGCCGTCTCCGCTCTGCTGAAGGTTCTCGACCTCGAACCGCTCGAGGTCAACCTGTTCCGTGGCCGCTCGCCCCAGACCGGCTGGCAAAGGGTGTTCGGCGGACAGGTCATCGGCCAGGCCCTCGTTGCCGCCACGCGTACAGTGGAGAATATCGCCGCGCATTCACTGCACGCCTATTTCGTTCTGCCTGGCGATCCAAAGGTGCCGATCGTTTACGAGGTCGAGCGCACGCGCGACGGCAGGAGTTTCACCACCCGCAGCGTCAAGGCCATTCAGCACGGCCGCCCGATCTTCATCATGATGGTGTCCTTCCATAACAACGAGGAGGGACTCGACAACCAGATGCAAATGCCGGATGTGCCGGCGCCGGAGACACTGCCGACCGACGAGGAAATCCGGCGCGACGTCCTGCCGATGCTGCCTGAGCCGGTGCGTCGCTATTACGAGCGGGATCGGCCGTTCGAATTGCGGCCGGTGGAATATGCCCATTACGTCGGCAAGCGCCCGACCGGCGATCGCTTCAATGTGTGGTTCAAGACGACGGCGAAACTGCCCGATGATCCCGCGATCCATCAATGTGCGCTGGCCTATGCATCGGATTTCACATTGCTCGACAGTTCACTGGTCCCGCTTGGACGCACATTGTTCGACAAGGAGCTGATGGGCGCCAGCCTCGATCATGCCTTGTGGCTGCATCGCCCGTTCCGTGCCGACGAATGGCTGCTGTATTCGCAGGATTCGCCGAACCTGCACGGCTCCCGTGGCCTGTCACGCGGCTTGATCTTCCGCCAGGATGGCACCCTCGTCGCCTCGGTGACACAGGAAGGGCTGGTGCGCCTCAAGCGGCAAACCTGATTTTCCGCCGACGAGCGACAGACCCATTTGTTGCTCAATCTTGCCATCCCAACAAATAAGCTGCGTAATCAAGCGGCGTAAACCACGTCTTCAGGAGACCGGAAACGCTCATGAAACTCGTGATCGCGATCATCAAGCCGTTCAAACTGGACGAGGTGCGGGATGCCCTCACCGCCATCGGCGTGCACGGTATGACAGTGACCGAGGTGAAGGGTTATGGCCGACAGAAAGGCCACACCGAAATCTATCGCGGCGCAGAATATGCGGTGAACTTTCTCCCAAAAGTCCGCGTCGAGATTGCGATTCCAACTGGGCAGGTGGAGACGGTCATCGACGCGATCACCAAGGCGGCGAAAACCGGCCAGATCGGCGACGGCAAGGTGTTCGTCACCCCGATCGATCGCGCCGTGCGCATCCGCACCGGCGAAACCGATTCCGACGCGCTTTGATACCCTTCGCTTCTTCATCGGCTCCCGGCGCAGAACGTGATTTCCGCGTGAAACCGCTCCATTTCAGCATCGCAATCTTCGGCGCGATATCGAGAGAGAATTTAATTCTATTTTATCCGTTCTGTATTGCATAAAACAGCATCAATATTCTAATTATCATCGCGAGTAACACGGACCACTGGGGATCCGTCAGCATGTGATGGTTCAGATGAGAAAATTATTCTTTGGCGCCGCAGTCGCAGCCGCCCTCCTTGTTACCGGCATAGCTCCGGTTCCGGCACAGGACTTTCCGACCAAACCCATCACCGTGATCGTCCCATTCTCCGCAGGTGGTCCGACGGACACGTTGATCCGCACGCTGGGCGAACGCATGCGGGAAAGTCTCGGTCAGTCGGTGTTGATTGAAAATGTCACGGGCGCCGCGGGGACAATCGGCGTCGGTCGCGTCGCTCGCGCACCGGGCGACGGCTACACGCTCAGCTTTGGCCACTGGAGCACGCATGTCATCAATGGCGCCGCCTATCCGCTGCCGTTCGATCTGCTGACCGATCTGGAGCCGGTCGCTCTGCTGACCAGCTATCCGATGCTGCTGGTGTCCAAGAATGCGGTGCCGGCGAAAGACCTGAAGGAGTTCGTGGCCTGGGTCAAAGTCAATCAGGACAAGGCGGCAGTCGGCAGCATCGGTGTTGGCAGCGCCGCACACGTTGCCGGTGTTTATTTTGAAAGCATTGCCGGCGTGAAACTGAACTACATCCCTTATCGCGGAGCAGCACCGGCTCTGCAGGATCTGCTCGCAGGCAACATCGACTTCATGTTCGATCATGTCGCCAATGCCCTTCCGCATGTGAAGGAGGGCAAGATCCGAGCCTATGCGGTCACATCCGACACGCGCATTCCATCGGCTCCGGATATTCCGACTGTTGATGAAGCCGGCTTGCCGAAGTTGCATGTTTCGATCTGGTTCGGTCTGTGGGCTCCGAAGGGCACACCCAAAGACGTCATCGCCAAGCTGAACGCTGCGGTCAGGGACGCACTTGCGGATCCAGTCGTTCGCGAAAAGCTCGCGGCGCTGGGACAAGTGATCCCCCCGGCCGACAAACAAACGCCAGAAGCTCTCGGTGCACATCAGAAGGCCGAGATTGAAAAGTGGTGGCCGATCGTCAAAGCGGCGAATATCAAAATCGACGCGAAGTAATTCGTGTCGTTGATTGGCGCGGCGGTTCTTTCATATGTTGCGCCAACGACATTCTTCTGACCGACAACTATTCAGTTCGCTCACTGCGAATTCGATCAACGGACATCATGACTGAAAAATTCATCGATTACTTCGACGCCATGTCGTCGCCCTGGACCTATCTCGGACATCAGCGCTTCGAAAAGCTGGCGCAGCGTTTTGGCCTGACCATCCGGCACAAGCCGATGGATCTGTTGAAGGTATGGTCGGTTTCAGGCGGATTGCCGCTCAAGCAGCGCGCGCAGCAGCGTCAGGTGTATCGCCATCTCGAATTGAAACGCTGGAGCGAGATCCTGCAGCGTCCCTGCAATCTTGAACCGGCTTACCACCCCGTCGCCGATCGTCGCGCATGCTACCTCGTCATCGCGGCGATGCAGCAGGGTCTCGATTGGAGCAAGCTCACCAACGCGATCTTGCGCGCTGTTTGGGTCGAAGACCGCAATATCGCCGATCATCCAACCCTGATTGCGATAGCGGATGAGAACGGCTTCGATGGAAAAGCACTGCTCGCTGCAACCGAGAATGAAGCGGTCAAGGCCGAATACGAAGCCAATACCGAAGAGGCGATCCGCATCGGTGTCTTCGGTGCGCCGACCTATATCTATGAAGGCGAAATGTTCTGGGGCCAAGATCGCCTGCTGATGCTGGAGTGGCGGCTTGCACAGAAGGCCGGGCAGGATCTCCGGGAATTCCGGTTCGGTTAGGCCAGCGAAGCCATCATTCTTCGCGTGCATCTGATCGTACGAGACGCGACAAGGTTCCAATGCCCGGCCGTGCGCCGGGCTTTGTTTTTCTGATGACTAGTTATTGGGCACATCTGGCGCGCCATTATGCGCAGCCGGCCATACCGCTCACTCCCCAACTCGCATCGGCAAGAAATCGTTTGCTGAATCAGCCGGTTAGAGCAGCCGCAGCCAAGTGGCACACTGTTTGATTCTCTCATCCCCGAACTGGCAGGCGAAGGTTCTTCCAACCTGCCGGGGCTGAATAGTCCGCTCGAGGCCGCACAGAATCGGCCGCGGGCCAACGGGGATCGAACAAATGAAAATCGTCATGGCTGTCATCAAGCCATTCAAGCTCGACGAGGTCCGCGACGCCCTGACCGCGATCGGGGTGCACGGCATGACCGTCACTGAGGTCAAGGGATACGGGCGTCAGAAGGGGCACACCGAGATTTATCGCGGCACCGAATACGCGGTGAGCTTCCTGCCAAAGCTCAAGATCGAGGTCGCAGTCGCTTCCAACCAAGTCGAGAAGGTCATCGAGTCTATCTCCGGTTCGGCCAAGACCGGCCAGATCGGCGACGGCAAGATCTTCGTCCTCAATCTGGAAAGTGCGGTGCGCATCCGCACCGGCGAAACCGACGCCTCGGCCCTCTAACCGACCCGACGTCTTCGGACAGGAGCAAAAATTATGTCGTTCAAGTTTCCATCCCGGGCCGGAATGACCGCGGCCCTCGCCGCAGCGGGAACGCTCGCGGCCACCGCGGCCTTCGCCGAACCCACAGTCAACAAGGGCGATAATGCCTGGTTGATGACCTCGGCTGTTCTTGTACTGCTGATGACCATCCCCGGCCTCGCGCTCTTTTATGGCGGTCTCGTCCGCTCGAAGAACATGCTGTCCGTGTTGATGCATGTCTTCTACACGGTCTGCATCGGCACCATCCTTTGGGTTGTCGTCGGCTACAGCCTGGCCTTCACCGGCGGCTCGTCGTTTATCGGCGGCTTCTCGAAAGCCTTCCTCGCCGGTGTGACGCCTGAAACCATGGCCGGCACGTTCTCGGTCGGCGCCAGCGTTTCGGAATATGCCTACCTGGCGTTCCAGCTGACCTTCGCCTGCATCACCCCGGCGCTGATCGTCGGCGCCTTCGCCGAACGCATGAAGTTCGCAGCACTGGCGCTCTTCATCCCGCTCTGGATTCTCTTCATCTACTACCCGATGGCGCACATGGTCTGGTACTGGGCCGGTCCGGACGCGGTCGATGCCGCAGCAAAAGCTGTTGCGGCTGCGGCTGACGAAACCGCCAAGAAAACCGCGCAAGCCGCGCTGGATGAGGTTCTCGCCGACGCAGGCCTGATCTTCTCCTGGGGCGCGCTGGACTTTGCCGGCGGCACCGTGGTGCACATCAATGCCGGCATCGCCGGTCTCGTCGGCGCGATCATGGTCGGCAAGCGCACAGGATACGGCAAGGATTTGATGCCGCCTCACTCGCTGACCATGACCATGATCGGCGCTTCGCTGCTGTGGGTCGGCTGGTTCGGCTTCAATGCCGGTTCCAATCTCGAGGCCACCGGCGTTGCTTCGCTCGCGATCATCAACACCTTTGCCGCGACCGCAGGCGCCGCTTTGTCATGGATGTTCGCTGAATGGCTGATCAAGGGTAAGGCTTCGCTCCTCGGCATCGTCACCGGCGCCATTGCCGGTCTCGTTGCCGTCACGCCCGCCGCCGGCTTTGCCGGGCCCATTGGCTCGATCGTGCTCGGTCTCGTTGCCGGCATTGTCTGCCTGTTCTTCTGCTCGGCGGTGAAGCATTCCCTCGGATATGACGACTCGCTCGATGTGTTCGGCGTCCATGCCGTGGGCGGAATGATCGGCGCGATCGCGACCGGCATCCTGGTCAATCCCGCGCTCGGCGGCACCGGCGTGTTCGACTACGTCACCGGCAAGGTCGCAGACTACGACTTCGTCACGCAAGTCTTCGCCCAGCTCAAGGGCGTGGTGTTCACCATCGTCTGGTCCGGTGTCGGCTCAGCGATCCTGTTCTTTATCGTCAGCGTCATCGTCGGCCTGCGGGTTTCGATCGACAAGGAACGTGAAGGGCTCGATCTCACCGAACACGGTGAGCGCGCCTACAACATGTAATCCACGGTCGCGCGGCGGGGCGCATACCCGGCACCGCCCCTTCGCCGGATGGTGGCCTCGGTCGCAAGACCGGGGCCTCTTTCGTTTTGGGAGTGTTGTGACTTATCCACGCGATCGTTTGGAAATGGATGGGGGAAACGCACGGGCTGCCGATGGTTAATCGCACCTTAACCTCGCGGGCTTAGGCTCGCCGGCGTTGACCAATCCGGCTGAAATGTGCGCGTGATGTTCATGAATCCTGCCGAACGCGAGTCGCCCCCGTCGTCCGCGCGGAAGGCTGAAGCGCGCTCTCCGTTTGTCCGCTTGAACGAGTTGCTGGCGCCGCATCAGCCCGGCAAGCCGGCGATCAATTGCGCTGTCGGTGAGCCGCAGCACCCGATTCCAGCTTTCGCCGGTCCGGTGTTCGCGCAACACATTGCAGAACTCTGCCGTTATCCCGCCAACAAAGGTACGGAACGGTTTCGGCGGTCGGTTGCTGACTGGCTCTCGCGCCGCTTCGTACTGCCGCGACCCATCGACCCCGAAACCGAAGTGCTGGTGTTGAACGGCACACGCGAAGGTTTGTTTCTTGCCGCTCTGTGCGCAAGTCACAATGCAACGCCGCGCGCCGGACGACCGGCCATCCTCGTTCCCAATCCCTGTTACGCCGCGTACTCCGCCGGCGCTTCCGCATCGCATTGCGATACCGTTTTTCTGCCAACGACAGCCGCGAGTGGCTTTCTGCCTGATCTCGCCTCGCTTGATGAGACGCTACTGGCGCGAACGGTTGCTTTCTACCTTGCGTCGCCGAGCAATCCGCAAGGCGCGGTCGCAAGCGCGGATTACCTTCGCAAGCTGCTCGCGCTCGCGCGCAAGCACGACTTCATGATTTTTTCCGACGAATGCTATTCGGAAATCTATTTCGGCGACAAACCGGCGGGCATGCTGGAAGTTGCCGGACCTGACTACGCCAATGTCACCGTATTCAACTCTCTGTCGAAGCGTTCGAACCTGCCCGGTTTGCGCGTTGGTTTCGTCGCGGGCGATCGCGCGTTCATCACGCGCTTTCTCGAATACCGCAACAGCGCCGCACCGCAGGTGCCGATGCCCGCACAGGAGGTCGCCGCGACCGCTTTGGACGACGAAATTCACGTCATCGAAAATCGAAAGGCCTATGCGCAAAAATTCGATCTTGCCGATCAGATCATTGGCGACCGCTACGGCTACAAGCGTCCGGCCGGCGGTTTCTTTCTTTGGCTCGATGTGTCGGCGCAAGGCGGTAGCGTGATTGCGGCGGAACGCTTATGGCGCGAAGCAGGTTTGCGCGTCTTGCCCGGCGAATATGCTTCGCACACCGACGCTGACGGCCATAATCCGGGACGCGATTACATTCGCGTCGCCATGGTGCATGACAACGCGACCACCGCCGATGCGCTGCATCGTCTCGTCGACGTTTTAGGGTGAGGCGCAGCATGCCCGCTTTCATCGACCGCAGCCTCGAGAGTCTTGATTTCCTCTCCGACGATTTCCGCATCGCGATCCGCCGCCGCATCGGCGAATTGATCGGCCTTTCGCTGCTGCTCTTGTCGGTGATGCTGACACTCGCACTCGCCACCTGGTCGGTGCAGGACCCGAGCTTCAGCCACGCCACCGATGCACCGGTCCGCAATCTGCTTGGCCGTCCCGGCGCAACGATGGCCGATTTGTCGGTTCAGTTGTTCGGCCTCGCGTCGATCGTTCTTGTGCTGCCGATCGCCGTATGGGGTTGGCGGATGCTGACGCATCGGCCCATCAACCGGAAATGGTTGCGTTCGGGCTTCTGGCTCGCCGGGCTTCTCCTCGCTGCGGCATTTGCGTCCTGCATGCCCCGCAGTGTCGGATGGCCGCTGCCGGCCGGCATGGGCGGCGTGATGGGCGACGCGATGCTGAAGCTTCCGATGTTCGTCCTCGGTGACCCTCTGCCCGGCATGAGCCAGCTTCTGCTCGCGATGATCACCGGATTTGCATCCATCGTGTCGCTTGCCATCGCGACGGGGCTCGGCTTCGGCGCGCCGGATGATCTCGCCGACGAAATTCATCGTCAGGCCGAGGAACTGGAGGAAGAGGACGAGCGCACCTCGATCTCGATCGGCTGGATCGTGCATACGCTGCTCAGCGCCAAGGCACGGCTGATGCTGTTCCTGCGCAAGCAACTCGCTGGCGACGACGTGGATGAGTTGCCTGCTCCGGCAAAGACGCGCGCGCGCGCGGAGCCGCGTATGCGTCGCCCTGAGCCTGAGCCAGAGATCGACGAAGACGATGGCGACGAGTCGGCCTACGAGGAAGAGGAAGAGGAAGAGGAAGAAGAGCCCGCACCTCCTCCGCGCAAATCGCGCGTTCAGGTGCAGCAGCCGAAGGGAAAGAAGGGCGGCTTCGTTCTTCCAGCCCTCAATCTTCTCGCCGCACCGAAAGCCAGCGATCGCGCGACGCTCAGCACGGAAGAAATCGAAGAGCGTGCCGAGGCGCTCGAAAGCGTGCTGGAAGATTTCGGCGTGAAGGGCGAGATCATCAATGCGCGCCCGGGCCCAGTCGTCACGCTGTACGAACTCGAACCCGCGCCGGGCATCAAGTCGTCACGCGTAATCGGATTGGCCGACGATATCGCCCGCTCGATGAGCGCCATCTCGGCGCGCGTCGCCGTGGTGCCGGGCCGCAATGCCATCGGTATCGAACTGCCGAACGAAATCCGCGAGAAAGTCTATTTCCGCGAGATGCTGGCGGCCGGCGAATACACCAACACGCAAGCCAAGCTGCCGCTCTGCCTCGGCAAGACCATCGGCGGCGAGCCGGTGGTGGTCGATCTCGCCCGCATGCCGCACTTGCTGATCGCCGGCACCACCGGCTCCGGCAAGTCGGTCGCCATCAACACGATGCTGCTGTCGCTGCTCTACAAGCTGCGGCCAGATCAATGCCGCCTGATCATGATCGATCCGAAGATGCTCGAACTCTCCGTCTATGACGGCATTCCGCATCTACTGACACCGGTCGTGACCGATCCGAAGAAGGCCGTCGTCGCGCTGAAATGGGCCGTGCGCGAGATGGAAGACCGCTACAAGAAGATGTCGAAGCTCGGCGTGCGCAACATCGACGGCTACAACACGCGCCTGAACGAAGCCAAAGCCAAGGGCGAAGCGCTCTCGCGCACCGTCCATACCGGCTATGACAAGGAAAGCGGCGAGGCGATCTACGAGAAGGAGGAGCTCGAATTCGAGGAACTCCCCTATGTCGTGGTGATCGTCGACGAAATGGCCGACCTGATGATGGTGGCCGGCAAGGACATCGAAGGCGCGATCCAACGCCTGGCGCAGATGGCGCGTGCCGCCGGCATCCATGTCGTGCTGGCGACGCAACGTCCGTCGGTCGACGTCATCACCGGCACGATCAAGGCGAACTTCCCGACCCGTATCTCGTTCCAGGTCACCTCGAAGATCGACAGCCGCACCATCCTTGGCGAGCAGGGCGCGGAACAGCTGCTCGGCCAGGGCGACATGCTCTACATGGCCGGCGGCGGCCGCATCAGCCGCGTCCACGGACCCTTCGTTGCCGACGACGAGGTCGAAAAGGTCGTGCGCCACCTCAAGTCGCAGGGCGTGCCGCAATATCTCGAAGAGGTCACGCGCGACGACAGCGAGGACGAGGACGGCGCCGTATTCGACTCGACCGGCATGGGCGCCGAGAAGGACCTTTATCAACAGGCGGTCGATATCGTGCTGCGCGATCGCAAGGCATCGACCAGCTACATCCAGCGGCGGCTGCAGATCGGTTACAATCGGGCTGCGACGCTGATGGAGCGGATGGAACAGGAAGGCGTGGTGGGCCAGGCCAACCATGCTGGCAAACGCGAGATCCTGATCGAGGAGGGCGCCAGCCGCTTTGGCTGATGTCCGAGTGTTAAACCGATGGTTCTATTGGGTCGACATTCGCCGGATTGACCCGATCGAGCCGCCAAAACGCCACACGTGCGGGCTAGCCGACGGCTTGCGCAGACGGAGTTGAGTATGACGCGGACGCTGCCGAAATTTTGCGTTGTGGTGACGACCTGCCTCGCGGCGGGTCTTATCGCCGTGCCGGCGACTTTGGCGCAGGCTGTTCCGCTGCCGAAGCCGGCGCCCAGGGCCAAGGCCGTGAAAATGGCGCAGGCCCGCCCCGTGCCGCCCGCCTCCGTCGGCGAACCGGCGATGCCAGTGCGTCCTAACGCGCCGGCCGGTGCTGCTGCCGCAGGTGGCTTCGACGCCGGTCAGCGTGCGCTCGCCGACAAGATCAGCGCGTACCTGTCCGGTATGCGGCAGGCGACCGGGCGCTTTGTGCAGGTCGGTCCGGATGGCCGCAAGACGCAGGGTGACCTCTATCTGATGAAGCCGGGCAAGCTCCGTTTCGAGTATGAAGACCCGAGCCCGATCCAGCTTATTGCCGACGGCTCATCGCTGGTGGTCCGTGACCGCAAGCTGGCGACCCAGGACCTCTATCCGCTCGGCCAGACACCGTTGCGTTTCCTGCTCGCCGACAAGGTCGATCTGCTGCGCGACACCAACGTGGTCGGCATCTATTCGGACGACATCTTCTCCACCATGGTGATCGAGGAGAAACAGACGCTCGGCGGCAAACACAAGCTGATGCTGATGTTCGACGCCAAGGATTTGACGCTCAAGCAATGGACCGTCACGGACCCGCAAGGCTTCGACACCACAGTCGCGGTCTACAATCTCGACATGACCAAGAAGCCGGACCCGAGTCTGTTCAAGATCAACTACGAGCGAATGCTGCAGTAGTTCTATCCATCCGGCGTTGAAATCAACCGCGCGCCACGGCGGAAGGTGAGATAGCTCCACAGCCATGTCACCGCGACGATGAAGCGGTTGCGCAGTCCGATCAGAAAATAGATGTGCGCTATTCCCCAAAATAGCCAACCGATAAAGCCGGTGAGTTCGATCCGGCCGATCTTCACCACCGCGGCACGACGGCCAACGGTCGCCAGATCGCCGGCGTGGATATAGACGAACGGTTTCGTTTCCTTCTTTCCTGCCACGCGCGAAGCGATGATACGGCCGATATAGCGGCCCATCTGCTTGGCAGCCGGCGCGATGCCCGGCACCGGCTTGCCATCCCGATCCTTCGCGGATGCAAGATCACCCGCAACAAAGACATTTGACATCCCGGGCACGGAAAGGTCGGGACCGACGATAATGCGGCCCGAACGATCATGCTCCGCGTTGATCCATTGTGCCGCAGGGGACGCCATCACACCTGCAGCCCAGACAATGGTCGATGCATCGATACGGGCATCTCCGAGCGACACACCATTGGCATCGCAGCCCGTCACCTTCGTATTGACCAGCACTTCGACGCCCATTCTTTCGAGTGCACGCCGTGCATAAGCCGATAGATTTTCAGGCAAGGCAGGCAGAATACGTGGCCCTGCTTCGATCAAGACAATGCGCGATGCGCGCGGATCGATTCTGCGGAAATCAGATCGCAGCGTCTGGTTCGCAACCTCCGCCATCGATCCAGCCATCTCGACGCCAGTTGGCCCACCGCCGACAATCACGAAGGTCAACAGTCTTCGACGCAAGGCCTCATCATCGGCAATCTCCGCGCGCTCGAACGCCAGCAGAAAGCGCGCCCGAATGTGGCGTGCGTCTTCAATCTGTTTCAACCCCGGCGCAACATTCGCCCATTCATCATGCCCGAAATAGGCGTGGGTGACGCCACTGGCGAGAACGAGATAGTCGTAACGAACATTCAACGCGTCGGTACGAACGATGCGGGCCTGCGTATCGACGCCGGTCACTTTCGCCATGATGACGCGCAGGTTTGGCTGCCGATTGAGGATCGACCGGATTGGCCAGGCGATATCGGCCGGCGACAAAGCTGCGGTTGCAACCTGGTACAGAAGCGGTTGAAAGCAGTGGTGGTTTTGCCGATCGATCAGGGTCACCTCGACCGGAGCCCTGGCGAGCGCACGGGCAGCCTCGAGTCCGGCAAAGCCGCCTCCGATAATGACCACGCGGGGGGCCATCGCCATCATGCCCGCTCCGTTTCGCGCATCAGCGCAGTATCCTGCGGAGATTTTCGCCGGTTTGCTTCTGTGGCTGGAAATCCCGCTTTTGCGCCCTTATTAAGGTCGCATGAAGTTGAAGATCACAACCTGGAATGTCAATTCGGTGCGGTTCCGCATCGATCTCGTCGCAAAATTCATCAAGGCCGCGCGTCCGGATGTCCTGTGTCTGCAGGAAACGAAATGCCCCGACGACAAGTTTCCGTTCAAGCGCTTCAAGCGGCTTGGCTACGAACACATCGCGATGAACGGGCAGAAGGGTTATCACGGGGTCGCAATCCTCTCCCGTTTTCCATTCGAATCAAACAACAAGCGCGATTTTTGTGGCCTGACCGACTCACGCCATATCTCGGTGACGCTCGGTGAACAGGCTGGCCTGAAGGATCCGATCGCTCTTCACAATCTCTATGTGCCGGCCGGCGGCGACATTCCCAATCCCGACGTCAATCCGAAATTCAAGCACAAGCTGTCATTCCTCGACGAGATGCGGGAGTGCCAGGACGTGCATGTGAATGGCAATGCACGCTCGGTCCTGCTGGGCGATCTCAACGTCGCACCGCGCGAACATGACGTGTGGAGCCACAAGCAGTTGCTCGACATCGTTTCGCACACGCCGATCGAGACCGAGAAGCTGGATGCAGCGTTGAAGTCCGGTGGCTGGGTCGATGCGATGCGCGAACTGGTGCCCGAACCAACCAAGCTCTACACGTGGTGGAGTTACCGTTCGCCGGATTGGAAGGCCGCAGACAAGGGCCGCAGGCTCGATCACATGTGGGTCTCGCCGGCGCTGATGGATCGCGTGTCGGAGATCAAGATATCCAAGGAAGCACGTGGCTGGGCGCAGCCTTCGGACCACGTGCCAGTGACGGCGACGTTCGAGGTGTAGAAGTTTTGGTCATTGCCGGGCGTAGCCGTCGAAGATGGCGTCGTTGACGCCTTCTACCCGGCAATACATCCCTTCGCGAGAAGGCGTTTCATTTGATGGATGCGCGGGTCGAGCCCGCGCATGACAAGGGTTTTACCCGCCCCGCTGCGGATCGAGCGTGTCGCGCACCTGAAGCATATCGGCAATCGATTGCCGTGAGCGACGCGCCAGGAAATCACGCAACCGCACGGCCGCGTCGGCATCGTCTTCGAGAACTTTCCTGAACGTGCTGCGTGAAATGCGTATCACGGTGCAGGAGTCCTGCGCCGTGGCGCTGAGCGGATGCACGGCATCGCTGATCAACGCGAATTCACCCAGCAGCACGCCCGGCCCGGCCTCCATCATTTTCGCCGACGACGCCGGATCGACCTGAAGATTGAACAAACCGTCCTGCACGAGATAAGCGCAGTCAACACGCTCCTTCGGCTTGAACAGAATCTCCCCTGCCTCAACCTGTCTGGTCTCGGCGCCGACAGCGATCAGGCGCAAGGCCGCGCGGCCGAGCACTTTGAGCATCGGCACTTGTTCCAGGATCGCGATGTCCTCGTCGAGGCTCATGTGGTGAGTCGCTAAAAGACCGACTTCTTCGGAAGCGAAATCGATCTGTCGTTCCGTTCGTCGCCGCCTAAGCGGACTTTACTTTCTGAACTTCCGCTTCGCGGGAGCGAGCGGAAAGAGAACGCTCAATCCAGATCACGCAACTTATGGGACCAGCTTGTATCCACCCGCGTCGGTGACAAGAATGGCGGGATTAGCCGCATCCTTCTCGACTTTCTGACGAAGCCGGTAAACATGCGTCTCAAGCGTGTGAGTGGTAACACCGGAATTGTAGCCCCACACTTCCTGCAACAATGTCTCGCGCGACACTGGCCGCTGTCCGGCACGATACAGGTAACGCAGGATCGCCGTTTCTTTTTCAGTCAGGCGCACCTTGTTACCCTTGTCGCCCGTGAGCAGCTTCGAGCTCGGACGGAAGCTGTATGGTCCGATGGTGAAGACTGCATCTTCGCTCGCTTCGTGCTGGCGCAGTTGCGCACGGATGCGCGCCAGCAGCACCGCGAACCGGAACGGCTTCGTGACGTAATCGTTGGCGCCCGATTCAAGTCCAAGGATGGTGTCCGAGTCGGTATCGTGGCCCGTCAACATAATGACCGGAGCTTTAAAGCCCGACTTGCGCAGCAGACGGACGGCTTCACGGCCATCCATGTCGGGCAAGCCGACATCCATAATGACGAGATCGATCTGGCCGGCCTTGGCCGCCTGTACCCCCTTGCTACCGCTCTCAGCTCCGAGGGCTTCGAACTCCTCGTGCAACGCAAGCTGCTCCACCAGCGTGTCGCGCAGCTCGGCATCGTCGTCCACGATCAGGATTTTTCGTACATTCGACATGAGTGGCCCCCCCAAAGGGCCTGAGACTGGGCCTGATACTACAGATTTCTCGCGAAATAAGGCATCGGAGATTGAAAGGGCAAGCGAGAGTTGCCTAATTAGTCAATTGGAACAGGATCGCTACCCCTACAACCATGCCGCCACGGCCTCTAGTCCATATTCAGGTTCATAAGCGATCCGGAACCAAATCTCGTGGTATTTTGAAGGCAGGCCATGCCTCTATCCCCGTCGCTCTCGGCGGGGCCGGCATCCTGACCAATAAACGGGAGGGCGATGGCGGAACCCCGCGCGGAACATTTCGGCTTAAGCGCCTGTGGTGGCGGCAAGACCGAATCACCCGTCCACGGACCTTTCTGCCGCTTCGGGCGATTCGCCCGGCCGATGCCTGGAGCGAAGACCCCGCCGACCGGCGGTACAACCGCCCTGTACAGCGCGAACCGGGCGAACCCGGGGACCGGCTGACCCGGGAGGACAGCCTCTACGACCTCATCATCGAAATCGACCACAATGATCGCCCACGCATTGCCGGGCGAGGCAGCGCCGTGTTCATTCACATCGCGCGCGATGGCTTCAAGCCGACGGCGGGATGCGTGGCGCTTCGCCGGAACGACCTGCTGCGGTTGCTGGAGCAGCTTGGGCCGCGAACGCGGATCATCGTCCGGTAAATAGCGTCGCAACCCACTAAAATTTGGGCTCCGTCCTTAGCAAAGCCTATTTTCCTATGAACGATGATCGCGTGTCCTTGGTCTTCAGCAAAACTGGATGAGGTGCACCGATGCAGAAGTTATTGCTTACGGCAGCGTTCACCGGCGCTATCGCGTTCTTGAGTCTCCCGGCCCAGGCCTTCCCCGGCAGTCCCCAATCACCCATTCAGGCAACATCCGACGTCGTCCAGGTACGCGGCGGTTGCGGGCGTGGTTGGCATCGTGGCCCCGGCGGCCGATGCCGTCCGAACTGGCGTGCCGGACCACGCTGCTGGTGGCGCAACACACCGTGGGGTCCGCGTCGCGTTTGCCGCTGGTGAAGCCTTTCACGAAGCCTCGCAATTGCGCGGCTTCGTCTTCTCGTCATTGTCTAGCCGCGCGCACCGAAGATCGCCGAACCAACACGGACATGTGTGGCGCCGAACTGGATCGCGATCCTGTAGTCGGCACTCATGCCCATTGAGAGCTGCGTCAGGCCGTTGCGCGCTGCGATCTTGGCCGTCAGCGCAAAATGCGGCGCGGGGGCTTCATCGAGGGGCGGAATGCACATGAGCCCTGAGATCGACAGGCCATAGGTGTCTTTACAGGCGCGCAGGAAGGCGTCGGCGTCTTCCGGCAGGATGCCGGCCTTCTGCGACTCTGCGCCGGTGTTGATTTCAACGAAAAGCTGCGGTGCCCGGCCCTGCTTGCCGATCTCTTTGGCCAGCGCCTCACACAAGCTCGTCCGGTCGACCGAGTGGATGGCGTCGAACATCGCCACAGCCTCTTTCGCCTTGTTGGATTGCAAGGGGCCAATCAGATGCAGCGAGAGCTCCGGATGCCGGGCACGCAACTCCGGCCATTTTCCCTTGGTTTCCTGGACCCGGTTCTCGCCGAAGACCTTTTGGCCAGCGGCGATGGCCGGCTCGATTGCCTCCGCGGCAAAAGTCTTGCTCACCGCGATCAAAGTGACTGAGGCCGGATCACGATTGGTCTCGCGGCAAGCGGCGGCGATCTCGTGCTTTACGTCCGTGAGTGCTGCAGCAATGGGGTGGGGAACCTCGGGCATCCGCGGTCTATAACGGTCGGCCCCGCGTGATGCAAAATCTCACGGAGCCCGTTCAAATGTTACGCGGCCCGGCGAAGTCATCGCTGTCTCATGTGCGCTATCCGGGGTGCCACTGGCTTGTGGCTTCGGCCGAGGCCTTGTTCAGGTGCACCTGGTTATCGATGTGATCCACCCATTTGATCGGGATCAGGTGGTGTTGACCTCCAGCGGCAGGATCGCTTTTCGTCAGCTTAATCCACTTTGCGCCTTCCATGTGGTCGACGGTGCCGACATGCGCGCCGTCGGCGCCCACGACTTCCATGTCATGGTGGATTTCTCGCGCTTTCACCATTGTCTCCTCCTGTGATGAGGAGAAAACCGGCGGGCCGGCGCGAAGGTTCCAGAAGAATCCCTGTCTCGGTGGCCGCGGCGGCCAGTGTGTTGCGACAGGCCGTTGACCGCACAGGGGTTTTCGTGTCCTGTCCGGCTCTAATTTGCGAGCCAAAAACTGACGAAATCGATGAGCACTGAGCGTTACAACGCCCGCGACGCTGAGCCGCGCTGGCAGAAAATCTGGACCGATCGCGAAATCTTCGCGACCAAGAACGACGATCCGCGGCCGAAATATTACGTGCTCGAGATGTTCCCCTATCCCTCGGGGCGCATCCATATGGGGCATGTGCGCAATTACACGATGGGCGACGTGGTCGCCCGCTACAAGCGCGCCAAGGGCTTCAGCGTGCTGCATCCGATGGGCTGGGACGCATTCGGCATGCCGGCGGAAAACGCCGCGATGGAACGCAAGGTTCATCCGAAGGCGTGGACCTACGAAAACATCGCCGCGATGAAAAAACAGCTCCAGTCGATGGGGCTGTCGCTCGACTGGGCGCGCGAGATCGCGACCTGCGATCCGAATTACTATCGTCATCAGCAGGCGATGTTCCTCGATTTCCTGCAAGCCGGCCTTGTCGAACGCAAGCAGTCGAAAGTGAACTGGGATCCGGTCGATCAGACCGTGCTCGCCAACGAACAGGTGATCGACGGCCGCGGCTGGCGGTCCGGCGCCGTGGTTGAACAGCGCGAGCTGACGCAATGGTTCCTGAAGATCAGCGACTATGCCCAGGAGCTGCTGGACGCAATCGACACGCTCGATCGCTGGCCGGACAAGGTGCGCCTCATGCAGCGCAACTGGATCGGACGGTCGGAAGGCCTGTTCGTCCGCTTTGCGCTCGATCCGAAGACGACGCCGAATGGCGAAAGCGAGCTTGATGTATTCACGACGCGCCCGGACACCTTGTTCGGTGCAAAGTTCATGGCGATCGCGCCCGATCATCCATTGGCGGCCGCAGCTGCCGCGAAGAATCAGAAGCTCGCGGAGTTCATCGCCGAGTGCAAACGCCACGGCACCGCGCAGGAAGTGATCGAAAAAGCCGAGAAGCTCGGCTTCGACACCGGCATCAAAGCGATCCATCCGCTTGATCCGACGTGGCAGTTGCCAGTCTATGTCGCGAACTTCATCCTGATGGACTACGGCACCGGCGCGATTTTCGGTTGCCCCGCGCACGATCAGCGCGACCTCGACTTCGTCAATAAATACGGTCTTGGCAATGTCCCGGTCGTGTGCCCGCCGGGCCAGGATCCGAAGACATTCGTCATCACCGACACCGCCTATGACGGCGACGGCACGATGATCAATTCGCGCTTCCTTGACGGCTTGACCATCGAGCAGGCGAAAGACGAAGTGGCGAAGCGCCTCGAAGGCGAAACGCGCGGCAACAGGCCGGTTGCAACGCGTCAGGTGAATTTCCGCCTGCGCGACTGGGGCATTTCGCGGCAGCGCTATTGGGGCTGCCCGATCCCGATCATTCATTGCGAAGTCTGCGGCATCGTCCCGGTACCGAAGAAGGACCTGCCGGTCACGCTGCCGGAAGATGTCAGTTTCGACCGGCCCGGCAATCCGCTCGATCGCCACACCACGTGGAAGAACGTTCCGTGTCCGTCATGCGGCAAGCCGGCGCGGCGCGAGACCGACACGATGGACACGTTCGTCGATTCGTCCTGGTACTTCGCGCGCTTCACAGATCCATGGATCGAGAATGCACCGACCGACCGCAAGGTCGTCGATCGCTGGCTGCCGGTCGATCAGTATATCGGCGGCATCGAACACGCGATCCTGCATCTGCTCTACAGCCGCTTCTTCACGCGCGCGATGAAGAAGACCGGTCATATCGGCGTTGACGAGCCGTTCGCCGGTCTGTTCACGCAGGGCATGGTGGTCCACGAGACCTACCGCAAACAGGACGGCAGCTTCGTCATGCCGTCGGAAATCAACATCGAAGGCGTCGACGATCAGCGCAAGGCAACACTGATCGCGACCGGCGAACCGATCGAGATCGGCTCCATCGAAAAGATGTCGAAGTCGAAGCGCAACACCGTCGATCCCGATGACATCATCGGTGGCTATGGCGCCGACACCGCGCGCTGGTTCATGCTGTCGGATTCGCCGCCCGAGCGCGACGTGATCTGGACCGAAGAAGGCGTGCAGGGCTCGTGGCGTTTTGTGCAACGCGTGTGGCGTCTCATCGGCGAGATCGCGCACATCACCAACGCTCCCGCAACGCGGCCGCAATCATTCGGCGAAGCGGCGACGGTTGTGCGCAAGGCCGCTCATTCGGCGCTGGCGAAAGTCTCCGACGATATCGAGAAGCTGCGCTTCAATCGCTGCGTCGCGCATATCTATGAGTTTTCGAACACGCTGGGCGCAGCGATCGGCGACATCACCTCGCCGGACGACATCACCCCGGATCTCGCCTATGCCATCCGTGAAGCCGGCGACATCCTGGTGCAATTGTTCGCACCGATGATGCCGCATCTGGCCGAGGAGTGCTGGGCCGCCCTCGGACACACCTCGCTGGTATCGATGCAGGGCTGGCCGGAAATCGAGACCGACTTGCTGGTCGAGAACACCATCACCCTGCCGGTCCAGATCAACGGTAAAAAACGCGCTGATGTAACCGTGCCACGGGATGCCGGAAATTCCGATATTGAGGCTGCCGTCTTAACGCTTGATGCGGTAAAGAAAGCCTTGGACGGGAAGGCCCCCAAAAAGGTCATTGTTGTCCCGCAAAGGATCGTGAATGTCGTTGCCTAGGGGAAATCGGGGGATCGGGCGCTTTGTGGCGCTGGGTCTGGCGCTTGCCAGTGCCGGACTGACGGCCGGCTGCTTCCAGCCCCTCTACGGTACGGCGACTGCCGTCGGCGGTAACCCATCGATGAGCGCCGCGCTGGCGGCTGTTGAGGTGGAAGAGATCGACGTCCCCAACGGTACGCCGGAAGCCCGCCTGAGCGTCGAAATCCGCAACGCTCTGATTTACGGCCTTACCGGCGGTGCCGGGCAGACAGCACCGACCCACAAGCT
Source organism: Pseudomonadota bacterium (assembly GCA_023423415.1). GTDB lineage: Bacteria > Pseudomonadota > Alphaproteobacteria > Rhizobiales > Xanthobacteraceae > Pseudorhodoplanes. The sequence goes on from JAFAFP010000121.1 coordinate 25,696, forward strand.
GAAGCTCAACATCCGGGGCAACAATCAGCGGGTTATCGTCGATACTACGACCGCCCGACCGGACATGGAAATCTACGGGATCGACGCGACCTACAGTCTGACCGAAATCGCGACCGGCAAGATTGTTCTGACAGGCCGTGCTTTCTCCCGTGCGTCCTATGATATTCCCGGCCAGCAGCAGCGCTTTGCTCGTCAGCGCGGCGAGCGCGATGCGCAAAACCGCTCTTCGACGATTATCGCCGAGCAGATTAAGTCGCGTTTAGCGTCTTATTTCGTTTCCGGCGGTTGAAGTTGTCGTTCCCGCCAAGGCGGGAATAATCCGATGGTCATAGGTCCCGCTTCGCGGAGACGATGTTTGAAGCATGGTCGCCATCAAACCCTTCGAAGCGGACGCGTTTGTTTCACGGCCTGACCCGGCGCGCCCGATCGTGCTGTTCTACGGGCCCGATTTGGGTCTCGTCCATGAGCGCGCCGAAGCACTGATCAAGGTCTCGGTGGACAATCCGTCCGATGTCTTCTCGCTGATCAAGATCGATGGCGACGATCTGTCCGGAAATCCGTTTCGGCTGGTCGAGGAAGCCAACACCATTCCGATGTTTGGCGGCCGCCGCGCCATCTGGGTGAAGGCGACCAGTCGCAACATTGTGCCGGCGGTTGAAGCTGTTCTCGCAGCCCCCTCACCCGATTGTCGCGTCGTGATCGAAGCTGGCGACCTGCGCAAGACGGCGCCGCTGCGCACATTGTGCGAGAAAGCAAAGAATGCCGCCGCGATCGGCTGTTATCCCGACGGCGAACGCGACATTGCTCATGTCGTCGATGATGAACTGAAAAAAGCTGGACTTGCCATCGCACCGGATGCACGCGCGGCCTTGCTGCCATTCCTCGGCGGCGACCGGCAGGCGACGCGCAATGAATTGCGCAAACTCGCGCTGTATGTTCACGGCCGCGATCGTATCACGGTCGAAGATGTCATGGCCGTCGTTGCAGATGCATCGGCCGTCGCGCTCGACAATGTCATCGACGCCGCTTTCTCCGGCAAACCCGCCGAGGTCGAAACCCATTTCGCGAAAGCGCGTGGCGAAGGAACGGCGCCCGGAGCGATCGTATCCGCGGCCTTGCGTCACCTCTCCAACTTGCACCGCATGCGAATAGCGGTCGAGGAAGGACAATCGAGCAGCAGCGTCATTGAAAGCGTGAAGCCACCGATCCACTTTCGTCGCAAGCCAGCGATCGATCTGGCTTTGCGTGCGTGGAACACGGCGAAGCTGGTCGATGCGATGTCTTCGCTCGGCGACACGTTGCTCGAGACGCGGCGACAGCCAAACCTTGCGGAAGCCATTGCCCAGCGCGCCATGATGTCGCTTGCGACCGCGGCGAGGAGGAGAGCGTAGTCTCTCGCGTCCCGGACACACCGCAGCACGCAAAGCGGAGTGTCACACAGCAGATCCGGAACCGGCGGTTTCAACGGCTGTATTCGGTAGACCCCGGTTCAGCGGTGCATCGTTTCACGATGTACTGCACCCGGGCACGAAACCGATTTACACCCGCTGCAGCTTGGCAATCACATCGTCGAGCTGTTCGAGCGTACGATAACGAACGCCCAGCACACCACCGGCCCGGCCTTTGTCGGTGATCTCCACCACAAGCCCGAGCGCATCGGACAGTTGCTTTTCCAGCGCGGCGATATTTGCGTCCTTGCGTGCCTTGGCGCTCGACTTCGGCTTCTTCGCCGCCTTCGCATCGTCCTGCCGCAGCTTCTCGACCTGACGGACGTTCAGTCCCTTCTCGACGATCTCGCGTGCAACCGATTCCGGATCGCTTTGATTGATCAATGCGCGCGCATGACCGGCGGTGAGCTTGCCCTCGTTGATGTAGCCCTTCACCGCATCCGGCAACCGCAACAGCCGCAAGGTATTGGCAACATGGCTGCGGCTCTTGCCGACAATGGTCGCGATGTCGTCCTGGCTGTGGCTGTATTGAGCGGCCAGTGCCTGATAGCCCGCCGCCTCTTCGAGCGGATTGAGATCAGCGCGCTGAATATTCTCGATGATTGCGAGTTCGAGCGCTTCCGCATCCGTGACTTCGAGAACGACGATCGGCACTTCATGCAGACCGGCGCGCTGTGACGCGCGCCAGCGCCGTTCGCCGGCAATGATCTCGTAGGTCTTGTCGCCATCCGGCGATGCGCGAACCACAATCGGCTGAATGATGCCGCGCTCACGGATCGATTGCGACAACTCCTCCAGCTCAGCATCGGCAAAGATGCGGCGCGGGTTGCGCGGATTTGCTTTGATATGTTCGATCGGTACGCGGCGTTGCGATTTCGGTGCGCCACGTTCAGACGTCGGCGATTCAGCGCCAACGTCGCCCATCAGCGCGGCCAAGCCGCGCCCCAACCGCGATCGCGTTTCTTCTGCCATATCGGCTGCTCCTGACAATCGCGCCACCGCGTCCTCCATTCCAGATCAGTCCAAACTTCAAGTCGCTTAGAGCGTTTTCGAGCGAAGTAGGTACCGGTTCGCGTGAAGAAAACGCGTCAAAAACAAAAGCTAGAGTCTCGGCT
>JAFAFP010000188.1 GCA_023423415.1 Pseudomonadota bacterium
ATTGGCACGATTGCCCCGCGCGCAACGATCCGCTATGGTCCGCGCCGCATGCACCCGTAGCTCAGCTGGATAGAGCGCTGCCCTCCGAAGGCAGAGGTCAGAGGTTCAAATCCTCTCGGGTGCGCCATCATGCTTTCAGCACCACGAAATTGACCTAACATCTTGAACGGCAATGATAGATTTGCCGTTCTAAATCCTTCATTTCGCGCATAGCGTAGACGGTCCGCAAAAGCCAGTTTCAGCACCGTGCGACGGCTCTCCAACTGTCCCGAAGACCAAATATTCCAAGGGCTTGAGAGGAACGATAGCGCCGTTCTAACTGTCTCATCAAAGCTCTTCACCGGACGCCCCGAATTTGCGATGCGCTCCTTGAGCACAAGCTTCTCTTCTTCAAGTCGGCTTAGCTTGCTTTCGTACGCTGAGATCACGCTTGGCACGCTCGTTTCGACGATGCGGCCAACAAGTGCATCGGCTTCGCGCTCTACTTTGATGAGCTGCGCTTGCAGCGCTTTCACTTGCTGCTGACCGCTCGCAAGCTTCAAATCCCATGCATCCTTGAACATCATGCGGGCGACGCGGAAGAGAGTGTCGGTCGGCTGCACGGAACGGAGCAGATCTTCAAACTCGTTTTCGATCTTGTCGCGGCGAATTGACTTGCCGTAGCTATCGCAGCCGCGCTTCGGACAGAGGTAGTAGGGATGAACGCTGTGGGAGCCTTTCGACCAGCACGCCGTTAGCGGCGTGTCGCAGTCATGGCAAAGCACCCAGCCGCGCAGCGGAAAGTCTTCGTTGAGATTCTTGCGGCGCGGTGAATACCCGCCGCCATTCAAACGATCTTGCACGCGCTTGAATGTCTCGAATGAGATTAGCGGCTCGTGCTGCCCGACACGAAGCGGCACATCCCACTTCGGCGCTTCAACATACCCGGCGTAGATCGGATTGCGCAGCAGGATTGAAACGCGCTGATTGCGAACCTGCCCCTGACGATCTTTAGGGAAGAGGGGATTTTCCTGAAGTGCACGCATCACATCGGCCTGCGTTTCATAGCGACCGCAGGCATAGCCTTCGAAAACTTCTTGGATGATGGACGCTACAGGCTCGTCACGCATGAGCATCTGGCCACGACCAGTGACGCGCCGATACTTGTAGCCGACGGGTGCCTGGAACGGCCAATAGCCGTTCATCACGCGGGCACGCATCCGGTTCTTGGTTTGCTCGCCGTTCTTCTGACGCTGATGCTGCGATACAGAAGCGAGAAGGTTTTCAACCAGGACGGAATCCGAGTCTTCACCGAACTCGATGGATGGAGACTCCAGGCTGCCGCCAGCTTTTGCGATAGCACCGCGCAGCTCAATATGCTGCTGAATGCCACGCGCTAAGCGGGAGATGTCATCAATGATGACGACCAGGCTCTTCTTGCGGCGGCGTACAAGGAACGACAGCATCGCCTTCATGCCAGGGCGATTGATAAGGCTGCCTGAGGCATCATCCTTGAAGACCTCAACAACCTCATAGCCCTTCATGCGCGCATACTCGCGGCAGCGCGTCTCCTGGCTATGTATGCCATCGCCCACGCGCATTTGCTTTGAGCTTGAAACACGGCAATAGACCACCGCCTGCTGTTGAATCCCTTGCGTCATGAACGCTCCTTCCCGCGATCTTCCGATGGCAACTCCATTGTGGCTGAAGAAGGAAGCGTAGCATCCAGCTCGGCAGCGCCAGAGTGCTGATTGAACTCGCTGAAAAGAAGTCCACAAGCGTCCGGCTTGAAGCCCATCTCGACGAACATAACGTTGATCGACCAGAGGATTTCCAGAAGCTCGGATTCTTGCGCTCCTGTTAGCTTGAGATCGGCCAACTCGGCGCGGTACTTCTCAAGCTGAGCGGCGCTAAGGGGCTGGGAAGGCCGCGCCTCAGAGCCGAGGACGGTGTTATCGAAATTGGTCATTATCCGCCTCCTTTCTTCACGCTGGCGATCCAATCGTCAGCATAAAGAACAAATAAAGAACATTCAAGGAATTTAGTCCTATAACGGACATTTGGGAGGTGCACGCAGGCAGGCCCGGTCAGGTGGCCGGTCACATGCTCTGACGAGTGGCAATGACTGTGGAAAGCCTCGCATCGCTGGTCCTTCTTGGCGGATTCCGTCTTAAAAACGGAAATCATCTGAAGACTGCGATGGTCGCTTCTTATGTATGCCATCGACCGCAAGGGGTGCTCAAGGCAGAGCGCTAGGGAATTATAAAGCAAACAGTCATTCCACCGGGATGCAAACGAGGAAATTGCAAATCAATATCAGCTCCTTACTGGTGTTCAAAAAATCCAGAAAAATAGAAAAAAGAAGCCGCGCTCGCGCTTCTTAGCGTCATCCAAGATCTCGGACTACCACGTCGAGAAGGCGATCGGTCTGTTTGCCGCCAGGAAGAGCGCGACAGAGGCCATACGAGAGGTGCGGCTAAGCTACGTCACCGTCCGCAAGCTCTACGAGCTATTCCGCCGCCGTCTGATTGAAGTCGGGTATTTTTCCAAGAGCGATTTTCACGCTCAGATCGGTGATGCCGACGATGTGGACGAAAATCTCATCGATGCCAAGCTCAGGGATATACAGCGCGCGCTAGGTAGGAGACGGGGTGTGACGGCGCGTACGAAACCAAATCATATCGCCGAGCTGCTGTTTCACCTGGAAGACGCGCGCGGCCTCTTTCGGGAACGCCACAGCCACGAACTTGAACTCGACATGAAGAAGGCCCTTAGGCTGTC
>JAFAFP010000210.1 GCA_023423415.1 Pseudomonadota bacterium
CAACTGGACTTAGAAGTCCATACCGCCCATGCCGCCCATTCCGCCGCCGCCCGGCATCGCCGGGGCGTTCTTCTTCGGCAGTTCGGCGACCATGGCTTCGGTGGTGATCAGCAGGCCGGCAACCGAAGCTGCGTTCTGGATCGCGGCGCGCACGACCTTGGTCGGGTCGATGATGCCCTTGGAGAGCATGTTGCCGTATTCGGCATTCTGCGCGTCGAAGCCGAACGAGTACTGGTCCTTCTCCAGCACCTTGCCGACGATGACCGAGCCGTCTTCACCGGCGTTGGTCGCGATCTGACGGGCCGGAGCCTGCAGAGCCTTGCGCACGATCTCGACGCCGGTCTTCTGGTCGTCGTTCTGGGTGCGGATCTTCTTCAGGGCTTCGGTAGCACGGAGCAGGGCAACGCCGCCGCCCGGCAGGATACCTTCCTCAACCGCAGCGCGGGTGGCGTGCATCGCATCGTCGACGCGATCCTTGCGCTCCTTCACCTCGATTTCGGTCGCGCCGCCGACGCGGATCACCGCGACGCCGCCTGCGAGCTTCGCCAGACGCTCCTGGAGCTTCTCGCGGTCGTAGTCCGAGGTGGTCTCCTCGATCTGCGCCTTGATCTGCTGCACGCGCGCGTCGATGTCGGCCTTCTTGCCGGCGCCGTTCACGATCGTGGTGTTTTCCTTCTCGATCAGCACCTTCTTGGCGCGGCCGAGCATGTTGAGCGTGACGTTTTCGAGCTTGATGCCGAGGTCTTCCGAGATCGCCTGGCCGCCGGTCAGGATCGCGATGTCCTGCAGCATGGCCTTGCGGCGATCGCCGAAGCCCGGAGCCTTCACCGCCGCAACCTTCAGGCCGCCACGCAGCTTGTTGACCACGAGGGTCGCGAGCGCTTCGCCTTCGACTTCTTCAGCGATGATGACGAGCGGCTTGGAGGTCTGGACGACCGCTTCGAGCAGCGGCAGCAGTTCCTGCAGGCCCGACAGCTTCTTCTCGTAGACAAGGATATACGCATCGTCGAACTCGGTGCGCATCTTGTCGGCGTTGGTGATGAAGTAGGGGGAGATGTAGCCGCGGTCGAACTGCATGCCCTCGACGATGTCGAGTTCGGTCTCGAGCGACTTGGCTTCTTCGACCGTGATCACGCCTTCGTTGCCGACCTTCGCCATCGCCTTGGCGAGGTAGTCACCGATTTCCTTGTCGCCGTTGGCCGAGATGGTGCCAACCTGCGAAATTTCGTCGTTCGAGGTGACCTTCTTGGAGTTCGACTTCAGGTGCTCGACGACCGCTTCGACCGCGAGGTCGATGCCGCGCTTCAGATCCATCGGGTTCATGCCGGCGGCGACCGACTTGGCGCCTTCCTTCACGATGGCCTGGGCGAGAACGGTGGCGGTGGTGGTGCCGTCACCGGCGAAGTCGGAGGACTTCGAAGCGACTTCGCGCACCATCTGCGCGCCCATGTTTTCGAACTTGTCTTCCAGTTCGATTTCCTTGGCGACCGTCACACCGTCCTTGGTGATGCGGGGGGCGCCGAACGACTTGTCGAGAACGACGTTACGGCCCTTCGGGCCGAGCGTCACCTTCACCGCATTGGCGAGGGTGTCGACACCGCGCAGCATCTTTTCGCGCGCGTCGACGGAGAATTTTACGTCTTTAGCTGCCATTGTTGTGTGTCCTTAATAACTTGGGGCTGACCTGATTAGGCGGCTTTCTTCTTCGCGGCGGTGCCTTCCAGCACGCCCATGATGTCGCTTTCCTTCATGATCAGGTATTCGACGCCGTCGATCTTGACCTCGGTGCCCGACCACTTGCCGAACAGCACTGTGTCGCCAGCCTTGACATCGAGGGGGGTGAGCTTGCCGGTCTCGTCGCGGCCGCCCGGGCCGACAGCGACGACTTCGCCCTGCTGCGGCTTTTCCTTGGCGGTGTCCGGAATAATGATGCCGCCGGCGGTCTTTTCATCGGATTCGATGCGCTTGACGACGACACGGTCGTGAAGCGGGCGGAACTTCATGGGTATCCTCCTAGAATGATTGCAAGTGCGAAATTGGAGACTGAGAACCGGGTTGAGACCCCGGATGGCCGCGATTTATGGCCAGCCAATCCGCTTGCAAGGGGTTTGACTGGAATTTTTAGCACTCGTCAAGAACGACTGCTATCAGATTAGGAAAGGGTTAACGGACGCGGTCCGGCGTTTCTGTCAGCAGTCTTTTGAATTTGCTGCTAACACATTGATTTTAAGAAAGAAATTCAAAATTCAGGCTTGTCAGCCCAAGTCGCCGGCCGGACACTTCATCCGCTGGGAATCACTTTTGAGGACTCACATGCTCTCAGAAGATTTCAAGAAGCAGGTGAAGGGCTACGGGCTGACGACGGCGGAAATTCTCTATCGGCGGCCGGACCACCCCTGGCTTCTGCAAACCTATGTCTGGCAGGATTACGATCTCTGTCCCGATTTTCCGGAGCTCAACCAATTTCTCCGCTTCTGGCAAAGGTCGATCGAAGGGGTCTTGCACACCGTGACGGTGGCGCATTCCCGGCTGATCAAGCCGTCGGAGATCCGGGCGATCGACGGGGTATTCCGGCTGCACTGAGGTCCCGCGTTCGCTGGACTCGTGCGGCAGAGCCACTCTACCTCTCAGCGACGATTTTCGTCCGCAGCGACATGATGCCTTCGAAGGCAATCACCATGTCGTCGCCGGGCTTGAGATAGAGTTCTGCCGCATTCGGTTGTCCAACCGCCACGCCACTCGGCGCACCCATGGCGATCAGATCGCCCGGCTGGAAGACGACATAGCGCGAGAAATGCTCGAGCACGTCGGCGATCTTGTAGAGATAGTCGCTGGTATGCGAACGCAGCCGCCGCTTTCCGTTGACGTCGCAAACGACCCACAGGTCGTTGGTATCCGGCACTTCGTCCATCGTCAGGATGTAAGGGCCCGTCGGCGCGAAGCCCGGCATGTTCTTTGCTGTCCAGAAGCGGCTGCCTGATGCAACTTCGCGCTTCTGAACTTCGCGGGCGCTGACGTCATTAGTGAGCGTGAAGCCGGCGATGTATTCCATCGCGTCTGCCTTCTTCACGCGATGTGCGCGCTTGCCGATGACGTAACAAAGCTCCGGTTCATAATCGAGCGTGGTGATGTCGTTCGGCTTCACCACCTCGTCGCCGTCGCCCGACATCGTATCGACCAGCTTGATGAAGCCGGTTGGCTCATTCGGGATCTCGGTCAGCATCTTGTTAGCGAGCAGTTCCTCGCGGTGCTTCTTGGTGTTCTTCCCGACACAGAAGAACTTAGAGGGATCGGGGATTGGCGGCAGGAACTTGACGTTGGACACCGGCACATAGAGCCCCTTGGCGTCTGCCGCATCGGCAAGCTCACTCAACGCCGACAGCGTTTGCGGACCCGTCGTCAGCGCGCTCTTGACGCTCGTAGCCGGAATGGGGCGGCGCAGTGCATTTGCCGCGCTTAACACGTCGATGACGCGATCGTCGCGAACGACACCGAAGCGGGGCTCGCCGTTGCGCGAACGGTCGATGAAAGTTGCAAGACGCATGATTCACTTCGCTCCGGGCAGTTTGATGTCGTTGTCCTTGACCAGCTTGGTCCACTTGGCCACGTCGGTATTGATGTAGCGGCCGAATTCCTCGGGGGTCTGCGGCATGGGTTCGGCGCCGAGAATGGCGAGCTGAGCGTGGAACTCTTTCGTGTGCATGATGCCGACGATCGCTTCGTTGATCTGCTTGACAATCTCGGGCGGAGTCTTGGCCGGCGCCAGCAGACCGAACCAGCCGACGGATTCATATCCTGGCAGACCGCTCTCGGAGATCGTCGGTACGTCGGGATAAAATCGCGAACGCTTGCTGTCGGTCGATCCGATCGCCTTCAGCTTTCCAGCTTGAACGAATTCCTGAACAACCGGACCCGGTGCGAACATCATATCGATGCGTCCGCCGAGAAGGTCGCCTACGCCAGGTCCCGTGCCTTTGTAGGGGACATGCAGCATCTTGATGCCGGCCTCGCTTTCGAACAGAACGCCGGACAGATGCGATGCGGCGCCGACACCGGATGAGCCATAGGTGAGGCTGCCCGGCTTCTCCTTGCTGATGCGGATGATGTCGGCCGACGATTTCGCCGGCACGTTGGGATTGATCACAAGGAGATAGGGCGGGGCCGCGGCCACAGTGATCGGCGACAGATGCTTGTTGACGTCGAAGGGGCCTTCGCCACCCATCGATGACGCCGCGGCCATCAGCGCACCAGTGGAGGCCATCAACAATGTATAGCCGTCGGGCGTAGCCTGCACGACCGCACGGGTGCCGAGTCCGCCGGACGCGCCGGGCTGGTTTTCGACAACGACCGGCTGTCCCCATTTTTCATTCAGCTTCTGGGCAACGACGCGGGCCAGCACGTCGGTTCCCCCGCCCGGAGCAAACGGCACGATGATCTTGACGGTGCGCTCCGGAAAGTTCGCGCCCCGCGCGGGTAACGTTGCAAGACTGGCCGCAAAAGCGAGCAGGATGGCTCGAAACCACATGGCGTTTCCTCGAAAATGTTTCTTGTGGATGTATTGATCGTCTCGTAATCGCTAGTCAGCTCGCAAGTACAGCGGTGGTTCTGCATAACAGTCCGGCTTTTGCCGTCATAGCCAACAGGACAGCGTTGGTCTAAGGCCAGCGTCTCGCTCATTCGGCCGGGTATTCATATGAGCTATCTGTTGTCCCGCTTCGCGCTGATGAGCGGGAATTTCGTCACCGGCATTTCCGTCCTCGCGCCCGCAGGGATGCTGAACGAGCTTTCGCAGGGCCTGAACGTATCCATCCGCGACGCCGGACTTCTGGTCACGTACGGCGCGGTGATGCTGTGTTTTGCCTCGCCGATCGTGTCGTGGCTGACCACCAGGATCGGACGCCGGATGCTTTTGGCCGGTACGCTCGCTTTTGTTGGAATGGGACATATCGCGTCGGCTTTCGCCGACAGCTACGCGATGCTCCTCGCATTGCGGATCGCGATCCTTGGCTTTGCCGCGATCTATACGCCACAAGCCGCGAGCACGATTTCCTTGATTGTGCCGGAGAAGCTGCGCGCCGGCGCGATTGCATTCGTCTTTCTCGGCTGGTCGCTCGCGATTGCCGTCGGACTGCCGATCATCACGGCGCTGGCGACACATTTCGGCTGGCGGGAAACCTATGTCGCGATCGGACTGGTTGCGGTGACGGCCGCTGTTTTGAATGCGGCAACATTGCCAAACGGACTGCGGGGACATCCGCTGTCGCTGCATAGTTTTGTGACGATCGCAAAAGACAAGACACTGCTGCTGATCCTTCTGATCACGCTGTTTCAGATGTCAGGCCAGTTTGCGATCACGGTGTATTTGGCGCCGGTCCTGTCGAAGCTCGCCGATGCGGGGCCTGGCGCAGTCGGCACTTTCTTTTCATTGCTCGGCGTGGCTGGTCTGATCGGTAATGTCATTGCCACGAACGTCGTGGTGCGTGCAGGCGTGCAACGCACGCTCGGCGCTTTCATGATCGTTATGGCAACGGGCGGGCTGGTCTGGGCCTTTGGCGGGGGCACTCTGTCCGTCATGGCCGTGGGCATCTTCATCTTGGGGCTTGGCGTTACCGCCGCCAATTCGATGCAGCAGGCGCGGCTTGTCATGGCTGCGCCACTGTTGGCAAGTGCGACCGTCGCGCTCAACACGTCCGTTCTGTATGTGGGGCAGGCGATCGGCTCGGCGGCGGCCGGACTGCTGTTCGCGAGCGAATTCTATCGGGCTATCGGCTTCGTCGCGGTTGGCTTTTTCTTCTGCGCATTCGTCACGTTTCTGCTGACGCGTCAGCCGAAACGGCAGCATCAATAGCGCATCAGGTTGAAGAGAGACTTGGCGCCATTGTTCGCCGTCGCGAACGGCCTCACGATTCCGCGGCGACTTTGGGAAGCATGGTCAGCGGTGGCCTGCCGGGTTCGATCCGGTTGCGGCCCTTTTGCTTGGCACGATAGAGCGCAGCATCGGCAACCATATAGAGCGCATCGAAATCATATCCGGCTTGCTTTGCGGACGCCGTTCCAATGCTGACCGTGCCTCCGATCGAATGGCCGTCCACGTTTTGCGCTGCATCGGCGAAGGCGTCACGGACACGCTCGGCGATATCAACTGCGGTTTCCGCATTCACGGTCGGAAGCAGCGCGACGAATTCCTCTCCGCCGACGCGGCCGATCAGATCAAGCGGCCGCAGCGTGTGTGCGAGCGTTTGGCTGAAGACGATCAGCACATGATCTCCGGCGCGGTGACCGAACCTGTCGTTGATGCTTTTGAAATTGTCGAGATCGAACAGCAGCAGAGTGAGCGGCGTATGGTCAGCTTTTGAACGCGCAATCACGCGGTCCGCGCGTTCGGTGAAGCCGCGGCGATTGGCGATACCAGTCAACGGGTCGAGATTGGCTGCACGGCGCTGGTTCGACTCGGCGCGTTCCTTGGTCATCGCCATCAGCAGGAATGCCAACGCCATTGCATAGAATAGCGGGCCGAAAAACATCACGAGGGAGGCCCAGGAGTCGGGAGCCTTTGCGCCCACCGGAAACGGCATCGATGCGATGACGGGAATACGAACCAGAAAAAACAGGCCGTGCAGGCCAACGATGGCTATGACGGGCCAGCGCGATATCAATCCGTCATTGCGATGCCGCCAGAGTTCCCAAACAAACAACGAACAATAGCTTAAGATAATTGTGGATCCGAGAGCGATGCGGGTCGGAAGGGATTCCATAAATGCGGCGAAGTGGCAGGCCAGTAACCAGATCGCCGCTCCCGCAAAGGCGCATAAAAGGGCCGGTTTACGCTCTTCAAAAACCCGGGCGCCGGTCCACAAGAGGCCATAAGCGAGAGTGTAAAGCACATTACAAATGACGATCGACCAGAGATCGGGAATCTGACCGCGAAGGCCGAACAGGGCTGTCGCCGGGGCGAACAGCAGGAAGGAGCAACCCCACCAAGCCAAAGCCCAAGTCTGGCGGCTTTGCAGCCACGCAAACAGCAGAAGGAGCCCGCCGAGCCCCAGCATCAAGACGGTAATGACGAACAGCGTGGCCAGATCGAGCGTCACGCCAAGTTCCTATCCAATATTACGAGCGGAAGATCTCTTTAGCTTGGTCGGCAACACGGCCGCAAGCTTGGCACCAAGTGCTTAAATAACAGACAAAACGGCGGGAATGCCGCGCAATTCGCTGGTACGGAGCGTTACGATGCCGCTCCGTACCAAATCAGGGTTGCGTGCTGGCTCAGCCGCGTCCTTCGAACGGCATCTTGGTCGCCTTCACCGTCATGAACAGCACGTTCGATTCGAGCGACAGGCTCGCCATGTAGCTGACGGCGCGGCCGACATCCTCGACCGCCATGCGATCTTCCGCCCGGGTCGATCCATCCGGCTGGAGCATGCCTTGTGTCATGCGTTCGGTCAGAGCGGAGACGGCATTGCCGATGTCGATCTGGCCGCAGGCGATGTCATAGGCCCGCCCGTCCAGTGCGCTGGACTTGGTGAGGCCGGTGATGGCGTGCTTGGTCGCCGTATAGGCAACTGTCAAAGGTCGCGGCGTGTGCGCCGAAATCGAACCGTTATTGATGATACGACCGCCGCGCGGGTTCTGCGCCTTCATGATCTTGAAGGCTTCCTGCGTGCAGAGGAACGGCGCGGTCAGGTTTGTATTCACGACCGATTGCCACGTGTCGAAAGGCAGGTCTTCCAGCGGCAAGGCTGGCGCGCCGATGCCAGCGTTGTTGAAGAGAAGGTCGAGTCGGCCGAACGCCTCCTTCACCTTGGCGAACAGCGCCAAAATCTGGGCCGGATCGGCGAGGTCGGTCGGCACCACCAGTGTCTTACGCCCGATCGCCGCGCCTTCCTTGGCCACTTCGTCGAGCGGTTCCTTGCGGCGGCCGGCCAGCACCATGTCGAAGCCGTCCTTCATCAGGGCAAGTGCAGCCGCACGTCCGATACCCGACCCAGCGCCTGTCACCAGCGCAACCTTCGCCGCCATTCCGATCTCCCGCTATCCCGATTGCTCACCCACATTGGGGCGGCCATCCTACGGATTAGCGAAGTCTCCGCAATGCCTGTGGCGCCGAAAGACTGCGGTGGCTAACCGGCGAGAGCTGCGGCATCCTTGGCGATGCTGCGATGCAGGCCAGGCATGGCAAGCCGCGCGGAAATCACGTCGGGTGAGCCTGGCCGGCCGAACCGGTATCCTTGCATCGAATGCACACCGGCAGCCCGCAGAAAGAGCTGTTGTTCGGCGGTTTCCACGCCTTCGGCGGTCACCTTCATGCCAAGGCCCCGGCCAAGTCCAACGATGGCGTGAACGATGGCGGCCGCGTCGGCCGAACGTTCGATCGAACGCACGAAGCTTTGGTCGATTTTCAGTTTGTCGAACGGAAAACGCCGCAAATAGGCGAGCGATGAATAGCCGGTGCCGAAGTCGTCGAGCGCGAGCCGCAAGCCGATCCCCTTGAGTCGATGCATGGCTGATTCCGCGCTATCGACATTCCCGATCAACGTGCTTTCGGTAATCTCAAGTTCCAGACGTGAGGCGTCGAAGCTGGTCTCGCTCAGAATGCACTCAACCGTATCGACAAAGTCGGGCCGTCGGAATTGCAGCGGTGATACGTTGACCGATACCGACAGGCCGGGCCACGCTTGCCCTTCAGTGCAGGCTCGCCGCAGCACCCATTCGCCAAGTTTGACGATGAGGCCCGAATGTTCGGCGATCGGAATGAATTGCGAAGGTTCAATGTCGCCGCGAGCCGGATGCGTCCAGCGTGCCAAGGCCTCCACGCCGAGAATGGTATCGCCGCTGCCGTTGACGATCGGCTGATAGACGAGACGTAACTGGTCCCTGGCGATGGCCTCGCGCAGGTCATGTTCAAGCTGCTTCCGCTCCGAAAGATCGGCATCCATCGCTGCGTCATAGATGACGGCGCGGTTGCGGCCTTCGTTCTTGGCGCGATACAGCGCCATGTCGGCATAGCGCATCACGTCGGCGGTGCCACCGCTGAAGCGCTGATCGATCGTCGCGATACCGACGCTGGCGCCAATAAGAATGTTGTGGCCGCTGATAGAATAGGGCGCGCAGATCGCCCCGATGATCCGGTCCGTCATCCGTTGCAGGTTGCTTGTGTCCGTGCCGCCCGTGACGATGATGGCGAACTCATCGCCACCAAGACGACTGACAAGATCCTCCGTCCGCAGCAAACCCGATAGCCGTTCGGTGACGTTGCGGATCAGTTCGTCTCCAACCGGATGGCCGAGCGTATCGTTTACATCCTTGAAGTGATCGAGATCGACATAGAGGACGGCGGCGGAGGGCCCTCCCAGATGGACATCCCTGATCACTTCCTCAAGACGTTCACCGAAATAGTTGCGGTTTGGCAGGCCGCAGAGCGGATCGTGGAGGGCGAGATAGCGCAGGCGTTGTTCGCCCTGTGCGATGGTGGCCGCGGTCCGGCGCATGTAGCCGTGAATGAGGGCAGCCAGGAGACCGAAGCCCGCAAAGGCGACTGCAATGAACGGGACGACACTGGCCACGATTTCAGCGCCCGGGCGCTTTGGGGTCCATGCCAGCAGGGCCACCGATGTGCCGGAATCGTCCTTCAGTTCGAAGAGGTAGTCATCGGACTTCCCTCCAACGCCGGCGGCTGCATCGTCTGTTTCGACGAGATGCAAATTCTCCAGCTGCAACCGCTGTGCAATTTCGGAAAGCATATCGTCGTTGATGAATTTGACCGACATCACCACTGGCGCTGAGTGGTCCTTCGATCCGGCCACCTGTTGGCTCGGAGCTATCCGTACCGCAGCCACAGCGGCAGGCCGGCCAAGGAAACGCTGGATGAGGGTGGCCCGTTGCGGATGCCGCGTATCTGACCCGCGCCGTGGTTCGAAAATGCGGACAGCGTTGTTCAACTGTCCGGCGGAGCGACCGTGAATGTAATTGAGGGTAGGCGCCAGTTCCGGCAAGATCGAATTGAACCAGCCAGGTTCGACGCTGTTGCGCCCGAGCAGCGCATAGACAAGCTTGTCGGTGGAGTCGGCGACGAAAACGAAATCATGCTCGAACGAGTTGCGCAGGGAAAGGCCGACGCGATTGTGCGTCCAGTCATGATCGAACTGCTCGCGAATACGGCGTACGGCTTCCTCGTTCGCCACGACGCTTTCCAGTTCGCGCAGGATTCGGTTGCCGTAGTTGACGATGGCGCGGGAGAAGAGGCGCGTTTCGTGATCGATAGCAACCTCGTCGGCGCGTTTCGCCGATGTCATGACCGCAACCACGATGCAGATGATTGCGATCGCCACGATGACGCTGATCGGAGCGACGACGCTGAGCCGGGCGCGGTCCCAACTGACCCGCGCGCCTTTTTCGGCCAAACGCGCATTCGTTTCGGCCACCACAATCAGCCTCTCAGTGCCGGATTGAAAAGGCAAAATTTATTGGACAAAACTTGCCATTCACTTGCTGGCCACATGGAGGTATGCCGCGGAGGCCACGTACACTGCCTTTCACATTTTGCGGTTAACGGGCCGTAAATTTCTAGTGGCTGCCAGCGTAGGGTGGCCGTGGAATGGCATTGTGCGCTGCGCGCAAGGCGGCTGACCAACGCTCCCGCAGATCGTGGAAATAAGGCTCGCCGGGCTCGATCCGGTAGGACAGTTCGGCGTCGCAAGCATCGCGCCGGGCAACGAGGATATCGATGGGCATGCCAACGCCGAGATTGGATCGCATGGTTGAATCCATCGAGATCAGGCCAATTTTCAGCGCGTCATACAGATCGGTGCCATAGGAAATGGCCCGATCGAGGACCGGCTTGCCGTATTTGTGCTCGCCGATCTGCAAATAAGGTGTATCTGTGGTGCATTCGATGAAATTGCCGGCCGCGTAGATCATGAACAGGCGCATTCTTTCGCCCTTGATCTGCCCGCCGAACAGGAACGACACATCGAACTTCACGTCGGCCGCCTCCAATGCGACCTTCTCCAAGTGGTGGATCTGGCGGACTGCCCGGCCGATACGCTGGGCCGCCTGAAACATCGTCGGCGCGTTCATCAGCGTTTCGCGCTCGCCCGTTTCCTTGTTCTCCACGCCTTCGATCGTGGTGGAGACGACGGATTGGCTCAGCGACAGGTTGCCGGAGGAGGCAATCGCCATGATACGTTCGCCGGGCTGCTTGAACACATGCAGCTTTCGGAAGGTCGAGACATTGTCGAGCCCGGCGTTAGTCCTCGTATCCGCGATCATAACGAGGCCCTCGCGGACCAGAATTCCACAGCAGTAGGTCATGTCACAGAGCACCCGCAGCGGGACGGTTCCGGTCCCGTCCACGCGCATTATCCTCATTTCGACCGCTTGAAAAAGAGTGCAGCTTCTGAACGATTGACTCAGTGATCCGGGTTTGTGACCGCCGCATGGCCTGATCGACCCGGTTCTGCACCGTGTGTTTTTGCCGTTGCAGCCGCACCGCACATGCCGCGGATTGGCGCCGGGACTCCTTTTCAGCCATCGACTTGAGCCGAACGGGCGCGCGAGGTACCAAGTCCTGATCAACCCATGCGAAGTCCGAAGATGAACACCGATCAGCCCGTTACCGCCGCGATCCTTGTCATTGGCGATGAGATCCTGTCCGGCCGGACCAAGGACAGGAATATCGGCTATATCGCCGAATACCTGACGGCGATTGGCGTTGACCTGCGCGAGGTGCGCGTGGTGCCGGATGTTGAGGAGGAGATCGTCAACGCACTGAATGCGCTGCGGCATCGTTACACCTATGTCTTCACCACAGGCGGGATCGGGCCCACCCATGATGACATCACCGCCGACAGTGTCGCAAAAGCCTTTGGCGTTTCGATCGACTTTGACCCGCGTGCCGTAGCTCTGCTCAAGCAGCGCTTCCAGGGCCCGGACCTGAACGAAGCGCGGATGCGCATGACCCGCATTCCGCAAGGGGCAGAACTCGTCACCAACAAGATCTCGCTCGCGCCGGGTTTCTGGATTGGCAATGTCATCGTGATGGCGGGCGTGCCCACCATCATGCAAGCCATGCTCGACGAAGTTGGTCCCAAGCTGAAGACCGGCAAGCAGATGTTATCGGAATCGATACGCGCCGATACGCGCGAGGGCGATATCGGCACAGAACTCGGAGAAGTGGCGGATGCTCATCCCGATGTGTCGATCGGCAGCTACCCGTTCTTCGATGACAAGTTGGGACCGAACACCAATGTCGTTATTCGTTCGCGCGAACCGGAAAAACTTGCTGCGGCCAAGGCTGCGGTTGAAACGATGCTGAAGGCGGTGAAGGCCAAACTCAGGACCGGATAATAGAACGCCCCGAACGAAACCGATCTGACGTCGCGTCCCTTTTCCAATGACCAGTTAGGTGTGACAACATCAGGACGATGTTGCCACCGTGAGGGTTGTTGGGCCGAACTCGCCGATTAATTTTCTTCAAGTTGCCGACCGGGAGCTAACGCGACCGTGACAATTGCAGCGTAGCGATCGACGATCCGAGACATCGAGGTTTCTGATCGTGGCTGATGAATTGCTTTCCTTGGTTGAATCTGACCTTCGTCGGATAGCCCATCAAAACGGAACAAGTGCGACTGACAAAGATCGCCTTCTGCTGCTCGCCGACTACCTTTACCGACAGATTGAACGATCGAGGCTGCCCAATACCGGTGGCGCAGAACGACGCGTCATGGCGCGGAGAAGAGGCCGGAACTGTAGATCGTGACGTTGATGTTCATGCCGGCGGCGATCATCAGCATCGTTACTGCGAACATCATGAACGACCAGGTCGTTGGCGGGAGGACCAATGCGGGGACGATCGAAAGCCTGCTGAGCCAAGTCGACCTGGAAGGATGGCGCAACAGCCTTCACCCATAGAGAGCAATGATCGACAGCAGCATAGATACTGCGCTGGACCGGGAGTAAGGTCACTCTCCGGCGGGCTCAGTTCGACCGAGGATGCGTTATGCGAAACGATTGTCACCACTTGCGGCGTGATGTCTTGATCATGGGCGCCGGAGCGCTGGCGACGCTCGCGCTGCCGCGCCTGGCCCTGGGGCAGGAACTGAAGCCCACGCCTCAATGTGACGATAGCGGCGCGCCGACGAAGGCTCAGACCGAAGGGCCGTTCTTCAAACCGAAATCGCCGCGTGTGTCGGATTTGCGAACGGCCGGCCTTGTTGGCGTGTCGGTAACGCTGACGGGCTTCGTGCTGACGCGCTCATGCCGCCCGGTGCCGAATGCGCTGGTCGACCTCTGGCACGCGGACGGCAATGGCGACTACGACAACAAGGGATTTCGCGGGCGCGGACACCAGTTCACGGATGAGCAGGGCCGTTACCGCTTCATCACCATCGTGCCGGCACGGTATCCCGGCCGGACCCGGCACTACCACGTCAAAGTCCAGGCCGCGAATGGCCCGATTCTAACAACTCAGCTCTATTTTCCCGGTGAGCCCGGCAATGCCCGGGATCCGATTTTCCGGCGTGAGCTGCTCATGCGGATTGGAGAAATGGGGGATGGACGGGACGCCCGGTTCGACTTCGTGCTGGCACAAAGCTGACGAAAGACCCGATTTTCCTGTGGATCGTGGTCGGCTGGCAGTTGGCACTGCGCCGACGGCTCGAAATGGTGTGCCGCTTTAACGAGAACTCCCGCCGGGAAACACATGATGAATGCCGATAGCCAGTCCCCGAAACATTTCCCGGTATCCTGGGATCAGTTTCACCGCGACGCGCGCGCGCTGGCGTGGCGCTTGGCATCGGCCGGCCCGTTTTCCTCGATCGTGTGCGTTACCCGTGGCGGGCTGGTGCCGGCCGCGATCGTTGCGCGCGAGCTGAATGTGCGGATGATCGAGACCGTATGCATCGAGAGTTATGCGGGGATCGGCCGGCAGGGCGAATTGCGCGTGTTGAAGGGGATCGCGGACGCCATCACCAGTGGCAGCAATGCCGGCGGACAGGGGGTGCTGATCGTCGACGATCTGGTGGATACCGGAAAGACTGCGCGCGTGGTGCGCGAGATCATTCCCAGTGCGCATTTTGCCACGGTGTATGCAAAGCCGATGGGCCGCCCGCTGGTGGATACATTCATCACGGAAGTGTCGCAGGATACCTGGATCTTCTTTCCATGGGACACCGGCCTCGCCTTCGTGCCGCCCATTCACGGTGGTGGGGCGTAAGACGACGACTCTGCCGGTTGGCGATGGCGATCGCCGCCGTTATAAGAAGCCGTCACGCGGGCGTGGCGAAATGGTAGACGCAAGGGACTTGAATTGTTGAGTGCCCGTGGGGAAACCTGCGGTGCAGAACTGCTCAAACTCGGGGAAACCGGTCACAGGCAATCCCGAGCCAAGCGCATCAGCCTGAGGCCGGTGCGAAGGTGTAGAGACTAGACGGGCAGCACCTAAAGCGAGCGCATCTCAGTGTGCGCGCCAGGGTGAAGGTATAGTCCAGACCCCAAACCGAGCCTTCCGCATGACTATGGCGGGCGAGGGCGGCGAAAGCCGTAGCAGGTAAGAAAATCCCTCGGGGGTTACCCCGTGCCGGTTCGAGTCCGGCCGCCCGCACCAATTGATTGTCCTGTTTGTGCCGACTGGCCGCGATCGAGCTTATTGGCGGCTGGCTTTTGCCAAGATTGGCATCTATCAACCGCCGCCATGAAGATGAGACGCATTCTCCTCGCCGCCCTCGGTATGGCTTCGCCGTTTTTCCTCAGCGCTTGCGCCAGTCAGGAATACGGCATCAGTTCGAGCCGGCCCGGCAAGTATAATCTCTACAACTGTGACCAGCTCAACAGGCGGGGCGCTGAAGTGGTTAAACGCGAGCAGGAGTTGCAAGCGTTGATGCAGAAGGCGGCGCAAGGGCCGGGTGGGGAGGTCGCCATCGCGATTGCCTATCGCAGCGAGTACAACGTCGCGCAGGGCGACCTGCTTGAAATCGAGCGGGTCGGCGCCGAAAAGAAATGCGTGATGAAGCACCGCGCCGTCAGCGATCAGACGGTGCGCTAGCCCCAAGGCCAGCCCTTCATCGGTGCAATCGCGTTATCCGCTTCTCTTTCCGAATAAAGCGATGGATAGGTCAGCGCAGGGGCGTGGAACAAAAACCTAACCGGTGCAATTATTGGGTGCTGGACCGTGACGCTTTGAATCTCGGCCAATGCAAAGCGTCACGGTTATGGTGGGTGGGGGCCTGAAGTCGTTTCGGGCTTGAGCGATTTTCAGAAAGGAATGCAGCCATGTCGGCTTTGATCGGTATTCTGATTACGTTTCTTGTTATTATTCTCGTTCTCTATCTGGTCAACATGCTGCCGCTCGACGGCCGTGCGAAACAGATCGTCCGCATCATCGTCATCATCATCGGCGTGCTGTCACTGCTCAAGTACCTCGCAGTCTTCTGACGCTCAGCAGGCTTGGGGCGTCATAGCCGGACGCCCCTCAGCCTCAATGCATTTCCAACAACGCTGACCGATGACAGCGCCATCGCCGCCGCCGCAACGATGGGCGAGAGCAATATGCCAAGCACAGGATAGAGGACCCCGGCTGCGACCGGCACGCCGGCGGCGTTGTAGATGAAAGCGAAGAACAGGTTCTGGCGGATGTTGCTCATCACGGCTTCGGACAGATGACGTGCGCGCACGATACCAGTCAGATCTCCCTTCAAGAGCGTCACGCCGGCGCTTTCGATCGCGACATCGGTGCCGGTGCCCATCGCGATGCCGACATCGGCTGCAGCTAGAGCCGGTGCGTCGTTGACGCCGTCGCCGGCCATGGCGACGACTCGTCCCTCGCCACGCAGTTTTGCGACGATGGCGCCCTTGCCGTCGGGAAGAACTTCGGCTTCGACCTCGTCAATGCCGAGCTTGCGCGCGACCGCAAGCGCGGTGGTGCGGTTGTCACCGGTCAGCATCACGACGTGAATGCCGTCCGCGCGCAATGCATCGAGCGCGCTTTTCGTTTCCTGCTTGATCGGATCGGCGATGGCGAGCAATCCGGCAGCTCTGCCGTCGATGGCGATGATGATGACAGTGGCGCCGTCGCCGCGCAGCCGCTCGCCCTCCGCCTGCAGTCCATCGCTGGCGATCCCAAGTTCGGACAGGAATTTGGCATTACCGATAGCGATGGATTTGCCGTCGACCTTGCCAACGACGCCCTTGCCGGTCGGCGAGTCGAAATCGCTGACAGGAAGCAGGCCGACCGACTTGTCCTTCGCGGCATTGACGATGGCCAGCGCCAACGGGTGTTCGCTGGCGGCCTCGACGCTGGCAGCGAGCTGCAGCAGGTCGCTGTTCGTGAAGCCAGGAGCCGCGACGATGTCGATCAAGGCAGGCCTGCCTTCGGTGAGCGTGCCGGTTTTGTCGATCACCAGGGTGTCGACCTTCTCCATTCGCTCCAGCGCTTCGGCATTGCGGATCAGCACGCCCGATTGTGCGCCGCGTCCGACCCCGACCATGATCGACATCGGCGTTGCAAGACCGAGCGCGCAGGGGCACGCGATGATCAAGACCGAAACCGCGGCGATCAGACCGTAAGCGAAGCGGGGCTCCGGTCCGAAATAGCCCCAGGCGGCGAACGCAACCAAAGCCACGACGATGACAGCCGGTACAAACCAACCGGAGACCTGGTCCGCCAGCCGCTGGATCGGTGCGCGCGAGCGCTGAGCGGCCGCGACCATCTGCACGATCTGCGACAGCAATGTCTCGCTGCCGATCTTGTCGGCGCGCATGATGAAGGCGCCGCTCTGGTTGATGGTGCCGGCGATCACCTTGTCGCCAACGGACTTGGTCACGGGCATCGACTCGCCGGTGACAAGCGCTTCATCGACCGCCGAACGTCCCTCCAGCACTTCGCCATCGACAGGCACCTTGTCTCCAGGGCGCACGCGCAGTTTGTCGCCGGCGACGACAGCATCGAGCGCAATCTCTTCGTCGCTCCCGTCGGCATTGAGCCGCCGTGTGGTCTTGGGTGCGAGATTGAGCAAAGCCTTGATGGCGCCGGATGTGGACTCACGCGCCCGCAGTTCGAGGACCTGTCCGAGCAACACCAGCACGGTGATGACGGCAGCTGCTTCAAAATAGACCGCGACCGAGCCGTCGGCAGCGCGGAAGGCGGCCGGGAAGATCTGCGGCGCAAGAGTTGCGATCACGCTGTAGATCCACGCCACGCCCGTTCCCATCGCGATCAGCGTGAACATGTTGAGGTTACGCGTCACCAGCGACTGCCAACCGCGCACGAAGAACGGCCAGCCCGCCCAGAGAACGACCGGCGTGGCGAGGACAAACTGGATCATGTTGGATGTCGACTGGCGCAAGAGCATGTGCAGGCCGGTCAAGTGGCCGCCCATTTCGAGCGCGAAGACGGGCAATGTCAGAACGAGGCCGACCCAGAACCTGCGCGTCATGTCAGCAAGTTCGGGATTGGGACCGCTGTCGGCGGACACCAGCTCGGGCTCGAGCGCCATGCCGCAGATGGGACAGGAGCCGGGGCCGACTTGCCGGATCTGCGGATGCATCGGACAGGTATAGATCGTGCCGGGCGGCACATTGTCGGCTGCCGCCGGCTTGGACGATGACGGGTACTTTTGCGGATCGGCGATGAATTTCGTCTGGCAGCCTTCGGAGCAGAAGAAATAGTCGTGGCCCTTGTGCTGATGATGTCGCGCGGTCTTCGGATCGACCTGCATTCCGCAAACAGGATCAATGGCAGTTGCGGTTGTCGAAACCGCCCCGGCGTGCTCGTGTCCGGAATGCTGATGTCCGGAGTGATCGTGTGTGCCGTGTGACATCGCTGGCATCCTTGCGCTATATACCCTAGGGGGGTATATAAGAGAAATGCACTCCGAAGCCAAGATTAAGGTGACGAAAAGGTTGCAGCGCATCGAGGGGCAGGTGCGCGGTCTTGCGCGCATGGTCGAACAGGACCGTTACTGCATCGATGTCGTGACGCAGATTTCAGCGGTACGCGCCGCGTTGCGCAAAGTGGAAGAGGAAGTGCTGCGCGATCATGTCGCCCATTGCGTGGAGGACGCGATCGCTTCCGGCAATCGCACGGAACAGCGCAAGAAGATTGCGGAATTGATGGACGTGTTCGGTCGCGCCGAGCGTTGAGGATCAGCGTTGCGTTGATGGCGGCTCGCTTGGCCGCCAGTCATAGAGCCAATCGTAGCGCGCGCGAAGCCGTTCGCCGCCGAGCCAGCGCATGGCGAGATTGCGAGCGATCACCGTCGGACCGGAGAGATGGTAGCTGCGGCTGTTGGCACGCGCCGCGCGTTGCACGCGGTGAACGCGGCCTTTGCGTAAGGCCTCGTACTGCCGCATGCCATCTTCAACCGTCGCGGAGGATGAGGAGAGACAGCGGGCGAGGATCGCGGCGTCCTCGATCGCCATGGCTGCGCCTTGCGCAAGAAAGGGCAGCATCGGATGCGCGGCATCGCCAAGCAGCGTAACCGGGCCGCTTCCCGGAAAGCCGGGTTCGCTGCGATCGAACAAAGCCCATTTCGACCAGCTTTCCGGCAATGCGATGAGATCGCGCGCGGACTCAGCCCATTCGGATTTGGCGAACCGATTGATCAGTTCGTCGCGGGCGCCGGGTGCAGACCAGCCAGGCTCATTCCAGCGATCGCGCACGATTGCGACAATGTTGATGAGTGTGCCGCCACGCACAGGGTAATGCACCAGATGGGCGTGCCGCCCGAGCCAGAGCCATGTGATTGGTCGGCGAAAGTCCTCCGTCACGTGTGCGGACGGAACCATCGCGCGCCACGCGGTGCGATTGCGAAAGAGCGGCCTCGTCCTGTCGCCCAACAATTCGCGTGTGGCTGACCACAAGCCATCGGCGCCGACAATCCCCGCGACACTTTCTTCGACAATGCCGTGCGTATCGCGCAATTGAGCGGTCATGCCATCCGGATGTCTGACGAAGCCGCTGAGCCGTGATCCGAGCTTGAGCGTGATGTCTGGGTGTTCGGAAACAGCGTCGAGCAGTGCGGTCTGCAGGTCACCGCGGTGAAGCATCCAGTAGGGGGCGCCATAGCGAAATTGCACGCCCTGACCCAGCGTCATGAAGACAATTTCAGAGCCGGAGCGAGCCTGCCGGATCGACACCCCGTCCGGGAAGACCGCGCGTTCCTTCAGGCGGGAGGATACGCCGAGGGTGTCCAGGATTCGCGTCGCGTTGGGTGAGAGCTGAAGGCCCGCGCCAACGTCGCCAAGGCTCTCAGCCTGTTCGGCAATGGTGATCCGGTAGCCGACACGCACAAGCGCCAACGCCGCCGTCAATCCGCCAATTCCAGCGCCTGCAATCAGGATGGTCCGGGACGATGACACCTGGCGGTGCGTTTGTCAGGCCGCTTTGGCCTCCGTCCATGCGCATTCCGGCGGCCGCGATTCGTGTGCATCCAGCTTGGGATCGTAGCGGAACAAGGTAGAGCAATATTCGCAGATGATCTCGTTATCGTCGCCCATATCGCAGAAGATGTGCGGGTGGTCGAACGGCGGACGGGCGCCGATGCACATGAATTCCTTGGCGCCGACCTCGATCACCGGAACGCCGGCATCGTTCTGAAAATGCGGAATGACGTGGTCGGCCATGTGCGGAGCCTCGAATTTGTCCAGAATAGTCCCTATTTGCGGAGGCACCATAGCGGCGGTTTTTGGTGAATCAATGCCGGTTTTTGGAATTAACCAGCCGGCATGAAAGAGTCGAACCCGCTGCCCCGTGATCGCGTTGATATGTCGAAAAGTTCAGTCGAGACAATAGGTTGAGCGGGCAAGCCACGGCGCGATCGAGATCCCTCCCATGTACATCCCTGAGCCATCTGCCAGACG
>JAFAFP010000049.1 GCA_023423415.1 Pseudomonadota bacterium
AAGGCGGGGACCCAGATTCTTTTTTCTTTCGCTGGATTCCCGCCGGAGCCTGTCATCGGGCGCGCGCAAGCGCGGCCCGTTGGCGGGAATGAGCGGAGAAATCAGCGGCCCAGCGCGGTCTGGATGAACTTGATCGCGTCTTCGCTGGCCCATTCGGCGGGGCCGGCCAGTGTTGCGACTTCGCAGCCGTTCTTGTCCACTAGCAGAGTGGTGGGCATGCCAAAGGCGCGGCCTTTCTCCTTCAAGTCCTGAAAGATGCGGGCGGTCGGGTCCGCGTAATAGGCGAGCGAGGTGATGCCGGTGTCCTTCAGCCAGGTCTTGGGCTTTTCCGGATCGCGGGTATCGATGTTGACGGCCACCACCTCGAAATCGGCGCCACCGAGCTTCTGCTGCAGTTCATCGAGGGCCGGCATTTCTTTTTTGCAAGGAGCGCACCAGGTGGCCCAGAGGTTCAGCAATACGGTCTTGTTGTTCCAATCGCCGAGCTTGCGTTCAGCCCCGGAGGCATCGCGGAACGACAGGCCGGCCACGTTGATCGGGGTCTTGGCCGGGGCCAGCGCCGCCACCTCGCCGCGGGCCAAAGGCTGCAACTTCTGCGCAAGTTCAGCCGCCGGTTGGCAGGCCTGGGGCACCGCCGCATTGCGCATCACCATGCCCATCCCGTATATCCCCGCCAGCCCAGCGGCGACGCCAGCGACCCCGCCCAGAAGCATCACGGTCAGGCGTCTTTTCGCGAAGTCACGGGCGTTCGTTTGCGAAGTCATGGATCAGAAAAACCTCAGGTCACGGTCATGAGCAACAAAATGTGGGGCGGACGTTTTTCGTCGAGCCCCGATGCGATCATGGAGACAATCAACGCCTCCATCGACGTCGACCGGCACCTGTATCGCCAGGACATCGCCGCCAGCAAGGCCCATGCGGCAATGCTCGCCGAGCAAGGCATCATTACGGCAGGTGACGCAAGCCAGATTGCCGCAGGCCTGGACACGATTTTGTCAGAGATCGAAGAGGGCAAATTCAACTTCCAGCGTGCGCTGGAAGACGTGCACATGAACGTGGAATCGCGGCTCGCCGAATTGATCGGCGCTGCGGCCGGGCGCTTGCACACCGCGCGTTCGCGCAACGATCAGGTTGCGACCGATTTCAAGCTCTGGGTGCGCGATACCATTGACGCCATCGATGCGGCGCTGGCGGATTTTCAGACGGCTCTGGTGGAAACAGCGCTTGAACATGCCGATACGGTCATGCCGGGGCTGACACATTTGCAGACCGCGCAGCCGGTGACCTTCGGCCATCATCTGCTGGCCTATGTCGAGATGATGGAACGGGATCGCGGCCGGTTCGCCGATGCGCGCAAACGCCTGAACGAATCCCCGCTCGGGTCGGCTGCGCTGGCCGGCACCTCGTTTCCGCTCGATCGTGAAAGGACCGCCAAGGCGCTCGGTTTCGACCGGCCGACCGCGAATTCGCTCGATGCTGTGTCCGACCGCGACTTCGTGATGGAGGCGCTGGCTGCTGCGACGATTTGCGCGGTGCATCTGTCGCGTCTCGCCGAAGAGATCGTGATCTGGACCTCGCCTTTGACCGGGCTGATGCGGCTGTCGGACAAGTTCACCACCGGCTCCTCGATCATGCCGCAGAAGCGCAATCCCGATGCCGCCGAGCTTGTGCGCGCCAAAACCGGGCGCATCGCCGGCGCACTACAGGCGATCGTGATGGTGATGAAGGGCCTGCCGCTGGCCTATCAGAAGGACATGCAGGAGGACAAAGAGGGCGCGATGGATGCGCTCGGCGCCCTGTCGCTCTGCATTGCGGCGATGACGGGGATGGTGCGGGATATCACGCCGGATGCAGCCCGCATGAAGAAGGCGGCGGGCGAAGGTTATGCCACCGCTACCGATCTGGCCGACTGGCTGGTGCGCGAGCTCAATATCCCGTTCCGGCAGGCCCACCACATCACCGGGGCGATCGTGGCGGAGGCGTCCAAGACGGGGCTGCCGTTGCACCGGGTGCCGCTCGAAACCATGCAGGCGGTCGAGCCGAAGATCACTGACGAAGTGTTCAAGGTCCTGTCGGTGGATCGCTCGGTGCAAAGCCGGGATAGCTATGGTGGAACCGCACCGAAGAACGTACGCGTCCAGGGCAAGCGGTGGTTGAAAAGGCTGGAAAAAGGGCGCTCCTGATCTCTTTGTGTCGGCAAAGAAGAAATTTCGCCTTGTTCAATCGGTCTGATATGGTCCGCGCCGTTTGGGGGATATCTTGGTGACTTGGAACTTGCGCGCCGTATTTTACCGTCTCGCAGCAGTCGGTCTGCTGGCGCTCGCCTTGGGCCTGTCGGCCTGTGGCCGGAAAGGACCGCTCGATGCGCCGCCCGGCGGGCTGGCTTCAAATCCGGCTGGTTCGCTGGACGAGGAGAGCGATGAAGGCGGTGAGGAGATCAAGTATAATCGACGCACGACACGCAACGCTCTGCCGATCATCCGTGGTCCTAACAAGCCGATCCCCCTCGACGTTCTGATCGACTGAGACCGATTATTCCGAGACACGCATGCATCATTTCGACTATCGCAACGGCGAGTTGCACGCCGAGGCGGTAGACCTCGCCACGCTCGCGGGACAGGTCGGCACGCCGTTCTATTGCTATTCGACAGCGACCCTGGAGCGGCATTATCGCGTGTTTGCGGACGCCTTCGCCGATGTGCCGTCGATGGTCTGCTACGCGGTCAAG
This sequence comes from Pseudomonadota bacterium, assembly GCA_023423415.1. Lineage (GTDB taxonomy): Bacteria > Pseudomonadota > Alphaproteobacteria > Rhizobiales > Xanthobacteraceae > Pseudorhodoplanes. The sequence continues at coordinate 2,729 of JAFAFP010000049.1, forward strand.
GCGAATTCCAATCAGGCAGTGATCGCGACCCTGGCCCGGCTCGGCGCCGGCGCCGACGTGGTGTCGGGCGGTGAATTGCGCCGGGCGCGGGCGGCGGGCATCCCGGCCAAGAAGATCATGTTCTCCGGCATCGGGAAGACCCCCGAGGAACTGGTTCTCGCGCTCGAGGAAGACATCTTCTGCGTGAATGTCGAATCCGAGCCAGAGCTGGATTTGCTGTCGCAGATCGCGTCGAGCAAGGGCCGGACAGCCGCCATTTCCATCCGGGTCAACCCGGACGTTGACGCCAAAACGCACGCCAAAATCGCCACCGGAAAATCGGAAAACAAGTTCGGCATCCCGATCAGCCGCGCCCGTGAAGTCTATCGTCATGCGGCAAAGCTGCCTGGCATTCACGTCGCTGGTGTTGACATGCATATCGGCAGCCAGATCACTAACTTGTCGCCGTTTGCCGATGCGTTCGCGTTGTTGTCGGACTTCGTGCGCGAACTGCGTTCGGATGGACATGCGATCACGCATGTCGATCTCGGTGGCGGTCTCGGCATTCCCTATCGCGAAGGCGATGAGATTCCGCCGGATCCTGCTGCCTATGCAAAGGTCGTGAAAGAGGCGACACGCGATCTCGGCTGCAAGCTGATCTTCGAGCCCGGTCGCCTGATCGTCGGCAATGCCGGCATTCTCGTGACGCGCGTGATTTTCGTGAAGCGCGGCGAAGCCAAGACCTTTGTCATTGTTGACGCGGCCATGAACGATCTCATTCGCCCAACCTTGTACGAAGCGCATCACGACATTCTGCCGGTGAAGCAGGCTTTGGCGGGTGCAGCGACGGTGAGGGCCGATGTCGTGGGACCGGTCTGCGAAACCGGCGATTATCTTGCGCTCGATCGCGACATGCCGGAACCGAAGCCGGGCGATCTCCTCGCGGTCATGACGGCGGGCGCCTATGGTGCTGTGCAGGCTGGAACCTACAACACGCGTCCTCTGATCCCGGAGGTGCTGGTGAACGGGGAGGCCTGGTCGCTTGTGCGCCCACGGATGGACGTTGAGGCGCTAATCGCCCTCGACCGGATGCCGCCCTGGTTCTGAGGTGAATGGCCTGCTCCCGCCAGAGCTGATTGCATAGCTGGAATTTGGCCAGCGGCTTGCTTAATTCAGTCCATGTTTCGTGACTATCTGGCGCTGACACGCATGGTAATCTCGTGCGTTGGTAGAGTCCCGAACGTACTCCAACAGGAACGCTGCATTGGCCGAGCGACCCAGCCAAGAGACTGAAAACACACGTGTTTCAGCACAGCGCCAAGTAGATGCGCTGCTCCAGCGGAGTGTCGTGCGGGCACGGGGGGTGATCTTGTGGGAGCGGATCTGGCCGCCGCTCGCAGCCCTCGCCACCGTCGCGGCGCTGTTTTTTGTGCTCTCCTGGTTTGGCCTCTGGCTGTGGCTGCCGCCGCTGGGCCGCGCTGCCGGCGTTGTCATTTTCGGGCTCCTGTCCCTTGCGGCTCTGTCGCCGTTGGTCTTTGTCCGTATGCCGAGCGTGGCGGATGGTCTGAAGCGCCTTGATGAGCGCAGCGGGCTCGCGCACCGGCCGGCCCTCACCTTGACTGATCGGCTCGCCACCAATGAGGGCGATGCGATGACGCAGGCGCTCTGGCGGGCGCATGTCGAGCGTGCACTCGCAGCCGCCCGCAAGCTGAAAGCCGGATGGCCCTCGCCGCATCTTTCTCTGCGCGATCCGGTGGCGCTTCGTGCTCTGGTGCTGGTGCTGTTTGTCGCGACATTCTTTGCGGCGACCGGGGATCGCCAGCGTCGTGTGGCCGCGGCGTTCAACTGGCAAGGCGTGGTGACGCCCGCCAATTATCGTATCGATGCCTGGGTCACGCCGCCGCAATATACTGCGCGTCCGCCGGTCATTCTGCCGGGCTTGCGGCCCGGAGAGGCCGTACGGGCATCGGCCCCGCTGGCCGTACCGGAGGGTTCGGTTCTGGTGATCCGCGCCAGCGGCGCCAACGGGCTTGATATCGCGCTCCGTGGCGGGATTGCGGTCGAGACCGGCGAGAAGCCGGAAGCAACACCGCCTGCCGCGGGCACAGAAGAACATCGTTACGTGATATCGCAGGAAGGTTCGGTGACGCTCCGTGGCGCTGGCGAACCGATCACCTGGGCTTTCACCGCAATTCCGGATCGCGCGCCGACCATTGCCCTTACGAAAGATCCCGAGCCGCAAGTGCGTGGCTCGTTGATGCTGAACTACAAAGTCGAAGACGATTATGGTGTGATCGAAGCGCGCGCCAATTTCAAACTGAAGCCGCAGCAATTCGACGACAGCGGCATGAAGCCGGGTGGTTTCAAGGCGGCGCGTCCATTGTTCGAGGCGCCTGACATGCCGCTTGTGCTGCCGCAGGCGCGCACGCGGAATGGCGTCGGTCAGACATTACGCGATCTGTCCGATCATCCCTGGGCCGGAGCGGATGTCGAACTCATGCTCAGCGCTATGGATGAAGGTGGCAACGAAGGGCGTTCGGATTCGTTCGACATGCGGTTGCCGGAGCGGATGTTTACCAAGCCGATGGCGCGCGCCTTGATCGAGCAGCGTCGGATTCTCGCGCTTGATGCCGAAACCAAGCCGCGCGTGCTGACGGCACTCGATGCGTTGGCGATGGCGCCCGAGGTGTTCAAGATCGAAGCTGGTGTCTATCTCGGTCTGCGCTCGATCTATTGGCAGCTGACGCGCGCGAAGTCCGACGATTCGCTCCGCGACGTTGTCGCCCGTCTGTGGGACATGGCCGTGCGGATCGAGGACGGCAACATTTCCGATGCCGAAGCGGCGCTCCGCGCGGCGCAGGAAGCGTTGCGGCAGGCTTTGGAGCGCGGCGCCAGCGAAGAGGAGATCAAAAAGCTTACTGAGGACCTGCGTGCTGGGCTCGACAAATTCCTGCAGGCCATGGCCGAGGAGATGCAGAAGAATCCGCAGATGGCGCGGCCGATGGACCAGAACGCGCGCCAGCTTCGGTCGCAGGATCTGAAGAGCATGATCGACCGGCTCGAGCAGCTTGCTCGTTCGGGCGCCAAGGAGGCCGCTCAACGTCTGCTGCAGGAGTTGCAGCAAATGCTTGAAAATCTGCAGATGGCGCGGCCAGGCCAGCAGGACGGCGACGATAGCGACGACATGATGTCGGCGCTCGATGATCTCGGCAACATGATCCGTGAGCAACAGCAATTACGCGATCGCACCTTCCGTCAAGGGCAGGATCAACGCCGCGAGCGCCAGCGCGGACAGCAAGGTCAGCAGAGCCAACAGGGCATGGGCGAGCTGCGCCAGAACCAGCAGGCGTTGCGTGAGCAGCTCCAGAAACTGCTCGAACAATTGCGCCAGCGTGGCATGGGGCAGCAGGGCGAGCAGGGCCAGAACGGAATGGAGCAGCTCGGTCGTGCTGGGGAGGCGATGGGTGACGCAGAGGGTCAACTCGGCGAGGGCAACAGCGAAGGCGCCGTTGGATCGCAAGGGCGTGCGCTGGAAGCGCTGCGCCGCGGTGCGCAAGGCATGGCGCAGGCGATGCAGCAGCAGCCGGGTATGGGGCAGGGGCCCGGTCAGCCCGGCCGCAACGGGCCTGCGCGCGCGCAACAGGACACCGATCCGCTCGGCCGACCTTTGCGTGGGCGCGACTATGGCGATGACGTCACGGTGAAAGTGCCCGGCGAAATCGATGTGCAGCGGGCGCGGCGTATTCTCGAAGAACTGCGCCGTCGCTTCTCAGATCCGGCGCGTCCGCAAATCGAACTCGATTACATCGAGCGATTGCTGAAGGACTTCTAGGACCCGTTATCGACGGCTTTGTTCGGAATGAGCATGAAGGATGCGCGCGGTTAGGCCCGCGCATCTTTCATTGTTCAATGGAGGTTTTTCGGGGCCGCTAATGCCTCGCGCACCGCACCACAGATTGTCGTAAGCGTGAACGGCTTGGTGATCACATCGTGGATCAGCAGCTCAAGTCCCGATGCGCGTTCGCGCTGGTCGGCATAGCCCGTCATCAGCAGAATCGGTAGAGCTGGATAATCGCGACCTGCGGCCAGCGCCAATGCGATGCCGTCCATCACTGGCATTCGGATGTCGGTCAGCAAAAGATCGTAGCGTCCTTCATCGCGCGAAAGCGCATCGAGTGCGGCAGCTCCGTCGCAATTCTGAACCACTTCATGACCATCCTGTGCGAGGGCCCGTGCGACCAGTTCCCGCAATGAGTCCTCGTCTTCTGCCAGTAATATTCGCGCCATGATCCCTCACAACAATCCGGCTTGTGCGTCGCGCCGGGTGAAAAAACGAACGGTGACGCTGCGGGCCTCAGCCGGCGGCGAGGCTAGCCGCGATCTGAAATTTAGCGTTTCTCCGGGCGGCAGCAGTGCGCGGCTCGGCCGTGCAGTCCAAGCGTAGATTTCCTTGCCGGCGGCATCGACAATGCCAAAGCGGAGCTGCGGTACTTCAGTCAGCCGACCTGCGGTGCCGACAATATTGCCTTCCACCACCAGCATCGGCTGGCCGTCTTCCATTTCATGTGTGGTTTTAATGTTTTCGAACGTGAGGCTCCGCAAATTCACCGGAAGGCCGATCGCGGAATAGAGTGAGGCTGTTTGCGGCATAGCACGGACGACCTGCTGACGCGCAAGCAGGAGCCCACCCAGCACCACAATCGTCACACAGATCACGCCCGGTAAACTCGGCTTAAGAGACCAGCGGCGGGCAGCCGCCGACCGTTTGGCAGTGCGGCGCGCGGCAAGGCTCTCAATGTCTTGTCCGCTGAGATCATTTCGACTGGTGTCGGGCCGGTCCGTTGGGACAATCGATGGTCCATCCATCAATTTTCCATCGGGGTATTGGGCGTCATCGTCAAAGTCGCGGTCCGGATCCCCCAGCTTGCCAAAATTGCTGCCGCCGGTAGTTTCGCTGTCTTGCGCTTCATCCCAGGACGGCCGGCGGGAACCGGTGAGCCCGATTTCCACCACGTCGTCCAGCGGCGGGCGGATCAGCGATGGATTCGCGGTCGCGAATGAGAGATCGTCTGCCTGAAAGGTCGTCTGGCGGGGTTCTTCAAACCAGACATTCTGACAATTGACGCAGCGGACGGTGCGCCCGCTCACTCCAAGACTTTCCGGAGTAACGCGATAGGATGTTTCACAATGGGGACAGACGATTTCCATCGCTGATTCGACTCATGAGGTTTTCCGCCTCGGATGCTATCAGCCGTCCGTTAACGAATCGGAAACCATAACGGTCTGTCCTGCATGGGCCTAAGATGGAGTTCAAAGCAGCTGTCCGGGCGAGGCCCTGAGCGGGGCCGAAACCGTTTCGATAATTCTGGCGGAGTATGGCGTGGTTCGATTCGAGAATGTCGGTTTGCGGTATGGAATGGGGCAGGAGGTTCTGCGCGACCTGACCTTCCGCATCGAACCGCAATCGTTTCAGTTCCTGACTGGCCCCTCCGGGGCGGGTAAGACCTCGCTGCTGAAGCTTTTATTCCTGTCGCTGCGGCCGACGCGCGGGCTGATCTCAATCTTCAGTCGAGATACCTCAACGCTCGATGGTGACGGCCTTTCAGCGCTGCGTCGCCGGATCGGGATCGTGTTCCAGGACTTCCGCCTGCTGGACCACATGACAACCTACGAGAATGTTTCGCTGCCGTTTCGCATCATGGGCCGTGATGAGAGCAGCTACCGGACCGAAGTGGTCGAATTGCTGCAATGGGTTGGACTGGGTGACCGGATGTGGGCATTGCCACCGGTCCTGTCAGGCGGAGAGAAACAACGCGCCGCGATCGCACGTGCGGTCATTGCGCGGCCGCATCTTCTGCTGGCGGATGAACCGACCGGCAACGTGGATCCAAGTCTCGGCAAGCGATTGCTGCACCTGTTCGTGGAGCTCAACCGGTCCGGCACCTCGATTGTCATCGCGACCCACGATATCGCCTTGATGGATCAATTCGACGCTCGCCGCCTGGTGCTGCATGGAGGACGGTTGCATCTCTATGATTGAGAAAGGCAAGGCAAAGGCGCGCAACATGCCCGAGCGTTCGGAGGCTGCGGATACGCCGCTGCCGACAATCGAATCGCCAATCGTTCCGCATCAGTCGATCGGTGGGCGGGCATTGATGGCGGTGGTGGCGATCATGACCTTCCTCGCGTCGCTGACCACGGGGGCGGTGATGCTGGTGCGCGCCAATGCCGCCGACTGGCAGACGGAAGTCCTGCGCGAAGTCACGATCCAGATCAGACCTGCCGCGGGGCGCGATCTCGATGCGTCCGTGAAAACGGCCACGGAAATCGCGCGATCGTTCTCGGGGATCTCCGATGTTGAACCTTATTCGAAGGAGGCGTCGGCTCAACTCCTCGAGCCGTGGATCGGCTCAGGCCTCGTCGTCAGCGATCTGCCGGTGCCCCGCGTCATCGTCGTCAAGCTGGCGTCCGGTGCGCAGCCCGATATTGCCGCTATTCGCAAGGCATTGACCGACAAGATTCCTGGCGCCTCGCTGGATGATCATCGTGGATGGATCGACCGCATGCGCGCCATGAGCGATTTCGTGGTGGCTGGCGGTATCATCGTCTTAGGGCTGGTGATCGCCGCCACGATCCTGTCCGTCGGCTTCGCAACCAGCGGTGCGATGGCGGCGAACCGGCCGGTGATCGAAGTGCTGCACTTTATCGGTGCACGGGACCGGTTCATTGCCGGCCAGTTTCAACGGCATTTCCTCTGGCTGGGTCTGAAGGGTGGAGCGATCGGCGGTGCAGCGGCGATTCTGCTTTTTGCACTGATCGCGCCGATCGAAGCGATGATTCGCGGCACCGCGGGCGCGGAGCAATTTGCCGCTCTATTCGGGTCGATCACGTTGGGCTTCTCGGGATATATCGTGATTCTTCTGCAAATCGTCCTGATCGCGGCCGTTGCTGCGGAGGCGTCGCGCCGCACCGTCAACCAGACGATTGCCGCGATCTGACGGCGATCTCGTTACAGGCGGAATTTCGGGCTATGGTGGGCCGAGAATGAAACGAAATGTCCTCAGCTAGATCACAACCCGGGCCACAGGCGAAAGCCGGCCTCAATCGCAGCAGTAAGATCCTACGGGCCGCGCGGTGGTTCTCCGCGGCGGTTCTGCTGTTTGCGGTCGCGATTGCGGGTGGTTTTCTGTGGTTCCTGAGCAGTGTGCCGGTCAACGAAATAGTCCTTAACGGCAAAGCCGATGGCATCGTGGTCCTGACCGGCGGGGCATCGCGGATTGAGGATGCGATCGAGCTTCTGGCGAAAGGCAACGGACGGCGGCTCCTGATTTCCGGGGTGAACCCCGCGACGGGCGAGCGCGAAATCGCGCGCCTGAAACCGGAGCACAGAAAGATCGTCACCTGCTGCGTGGACCTCGATCGTACGGCGATCAATACTATCACTAACGCTACCGAGACGCGGCGATGGGCCAAGGATCGCGGCTTCAAATCGCTGATCGTGGTGACATCCAATTATCATATACCGCGAGCAATGGCCGAGCTGTCGCATCAGATTCCGGATTTGAAGCTGATCGCTTATCCTGTCGTCAGCGATCAACTGAAGGCCGACTGGTCGAGCGCGCCGACGCTTCGAATCCTGTTCACCGAATATGTGAAATACATAGCTGCGATCGCGCGCATGCGGCTACCGTTGCTAAATCGGATGCTTGCGTGATCTCACCCGACGAGCCGTAGCCGTGATTCTTTTCAGATCCATCGTTTTCAACATCGTCTTCTATCTGGTTCTATTCGTGTACCTCATCGCAGCGATGCCGACGCTGCTGATGCCGCGCGGTGCATTGCTCTGGATGTTGAAGAACTGGAGCGCGCTCAATCTGACGTTGCTCCGCATCATCTGCGGATTGAGGTGCGAATTTCGCGGCATCGAGAGAATACCGTCGGGCGCGGTACTGGTCGCATCGAAGCATCAATCGATGTGGGAGACCTTCGCGCTGATCACGATCCTGAAGGATCCGGCCTATATCCTCAAACGTGAGCTGATGTGGATTCCGTTTTTCGGCTGGTGCGCGCGCAAGGCGCAGATGATTCCGGTAGACCGCGGCGCGCGCTCGCAGGCGCTGGCAAACATGACAGCGCGCGCGCGCGAACAAGCCGCAGTGGGCCGTCAGATCATCATCTTTCCGGAGGGAACACGCCGGGCGCCTGGCGCAGAGCCGAAATACAAGGTCGGCGTTGCGTTCCTTTACAATGCACTTGAGATTCCCTGTGTGCCGGTCGCGCTGAACTCAGGCATGTACTGGCCGCGCCGTTCCGTGATGCGGTATCCGGGCGTGGTGCGCGTCGAATTTCTCGATCCGATTGCACCGGGTCTCGACCGTCAGGTGTTTTTCCACCGGTTGCAGAGCGATATTGAAAGCGCGACCGCAAGACTGGTTGCGATGGGCGACCGAGATCTCGGAACGCAATCTGGATCCGCTGCGAGATCGCGCGAGAGCGGCGACGCAGGGCTGTAAAACCAAAAAAGACCTAGTCCGGATTTTCGTTCGCGCGCGAATGAACGGAGCTTGGGTGTAAGCCTTCCGCCAGGTGCGGGCCCTTCAGTCGTTCCGCCAATGCATGCAATTCAGCATCACGGCATCCGAGCGATTCCAGTTCGGCGACGGTCGCCAGCACATATTCCGGATTGGGGCCGGAACGGCCGTGTCCCTGCCTAATCAGATGCAGCCGCTCGTTGAGATTGAGCTTGCCGGCATATTGCGGGTGCCCGCGATCGACCACATACGTCAGGGCCTGTACCCGGCGTTCCGGTTGTCCAAGCAGTGTTACGCCCCGTAGCACTTCGAGATAAACCGACGTCGCCTGTTCGCGCTCGCGCAAATACTCAATCGTGTCTTTGCGATCCGACTGGGCAACGCGAAAGGCTATGCCACGGCAAGCGCCGCCACGATCCAGGCCCAGCACGAGACCCGGTTTTTCAGGCGTGCCACGATGCACGAAGGAATACACGCAAAGCGAGCGGTGCAACCCCGTCATGCGCGCGGGAACCTTTTCAACGAACGCGAAACCCGGCCGCCACAGGAGCGAACCGTAGCCGAACACCCATAAATCGTCGGGAATCTGGTCTGGAGCGAGTTTCATTGCGTGACTTGCGAGCATAGGCGGATTAGCACGGCTGCCGAAACATCGAAACGCCGCATTCGCCTACCTTCACTCACGCTTTCATGGCCTAATCGGATTCGAGTCCATGGACCCTTACCGTTCAGCATCCTTTGACACAGAGGCGCCGCGTCGCCGCCGGTCGTTCGGCTGGCTCATCCCGTCGCTGATTCTGGTGATTCTCGCGGCCGGCTGGTGTGCCTTCTGGTTCTACGCGGCCGAGCGGGCCAGGGAGATGATTGCTGGCTGGATCGAGCGCGAGCAGCGGTCCGGACGCATCTATACCTGCGCAGACCAGAGCCTTGGCGGGTTTCCATTCCGGATTGAATTTCGATGCGACAAGGCCGGCGCCGAGCTGCCGAAGGCGAAGCCGCCCTTGGCGTTGTCAGCCTCCGGCATTCTGGCCGCGGTTCAGGTATATCAACCGACGCTCCTGCTCGCGGAGATCGATGGACCACTGGCGGTCGCCGCTCCTGGAGAGCCGCCGAAGATGTCGGCCAACTGGTCGCTGGCGCAGGTCAGTCTCCGTGGGACGCCGCGCGCGCCGCAACGGATCTCGTTTTCTGCGAACGAAATGACGGTCGACCGCAACGAGACGGACAAGCCGCAGCGCGTTTTCACCGCTCGGCATGCAGAGCTTCATGGGCGCTTGGCTTCGGGAACGGTGCGGGAAAACCCTGTCATCGACATTGCAACAGGGTTGGTTGCAGCATCGGCGCCTGATTTGCACCCGCTCGCCAAGCAACCGCTCGACTTCGATGCGGACACCCAGCTTGTCGGCTTGAAAAACTTCGAACCCAAGACCTGGCCTGAACGTTTTCGTGAAATCCAGCAGTCGGACGGACGCATTGATGTGCGCAATGCGCGGCTGAAACAGGGCGATCTGCTCGCCGTCGCGAAGGGTTCGTTGAAGCTCACATCCTCCGGTTATCTCGATGGCGAACTTCAGGTGACAGCGACTGGTGTCGAGAAAATCCTGCCGGCGTTGGGTGTGGAGGCACTCGCACGGTCGGGCGGCAGTCGCAGCGAGCGGCTGGGAGCAGCACTGAATTTCCTCGACAAGATGGCACCGGGCGCAATTGCCAGTGCGGTATCATTGTTGGGTGAGCAGACAGAGCTGGAAGGCCGTCGCGCGACCAAAATGCCGCTACGGTTCAAGGATGGGTTGGCAACGCTCGGCCCCGTGAAACTCGGGCAAACGCCACCGTTGTTCTAGAGCGTTTTCCAGCGAAGCCGGTGCCGATGCGCGTGATGAAGACGCGTCGAAACCCTAGTCGTCGTCCGACGCATATGGGCGCGCAATCGGAGCCATCGGCAATGGCGAATGCGTTCGGCCGAAATCTGGCACGGCGGAGTCCTGGCCGATATTGACGATGCCGCGCCGGATCGCACGCGTCCGCGTGAAGTGATCGAACAACGCATCGCCGTCACCGCGCCGGATCGCGCGCGTGAGCTTCGACAGGTCCTCATTGAAGGTGCCGAGCATCTCCAGCACCGCATCCTTGTTGTGCAGGAATACGTCCCGCCACATCGTTGGATCCGACGCCGCGATGCGCGTGAAGTCGCGGAAGCCGCCGGCGGAGAATTTCAGCACTTCGGATTCTGTCACTTCGCCGAGTTCGTTGGCGGTGCCGACGATGGTGTAGGCGATCAGGTGCGGAAGATGGCTGGTGATCGCCAGCACCAGATCATGATGAGTTGGTGTCATCACCTGGACGTTGGCGCCGAGCTTTTCCCAGAAGGCACGCAGCGTTTCCACGGCCGGCGTTTCGGTGCCTTCGACCGGGGTCAGAATGCACCAGCGATTGACGAACAATTCCGCAAAGCCCGCATCCGGGCCGGAATTTTCCGTGCCGGCCACAGGATGGGCGGGAATGAAGTGCACGCCGCTCGGCACGAACGGGGCCATGTCGCGCACAACCGAGGCCTTGACCGAGCCGACATCGGAGAGAATCGCGCCAGGCTTCAGACTGGGCGCGATTTCCTTCGCGACGGGACCGCTTGCGCCGACAGGGATCGAGACGATCACGAGATCAGCGTCTTTCACCGCTTCCGCATTCGTCTCGGTCACATCATCGGCGAAACCAAGTTCCCGGATTCGCTTTCGTGTTTCCGGCGAACGTGCGGTCGCGACAACCGTCTTTGCCGCGCCCGATACCTTGGCGGCGCGCGCAATCGATCCGCCGATCAGACCGGTGCCGATCAGGGCGAGGCGGTTGATGATGGGCTGGTCCACCATGTCGATCAGACGCGCAGCATACGGTTCATTTGCCCATGAACTCGGCGAGTGTTTTCACCACAAGCCGGTTGGCCTCTTCCGTGCCGACCGTCATGCGCAGGCAGTTCGGCAGCTTGTAGGCGCGCACTGCACGCATGATCAACCCGCGCGAGGTCAACAATGCGTCGGCCTCCGTTGCCGTCTTGCCGGGTGTTTCCGGGAAGTGCAACAGGAGGAAGTTGCCGACACTCGGCGTGACCTTGATGCCCAGCTTCTCGATTTCGGTGGTCAGCCAGAGCAGCCATTTATCGTTGTGTGCGCGTGCCTTGTCGATGTGTGCTGTGTCGGTAATCGAGGCGATGCCGGCAGCGATCGCGGGAGCGTTAACGTTGAAAGGTCCACGGATGCGGTTGAGCGCATCGATGATGTGTCCTGGGCCATAGATCCAGCCGAGCCGCAGGGCGGCCAGGCCGTGAATCTTCGAAAACGTCCGCAGCATCACGACATTCTCCGAAGTCGCGACAAGCTCGATGCCGGCCTCGTAGTCGTTGCGCTTCACATATTCGGAGTAGGCGGCGTCCAGCACCAGCAGGACATGCGGAGGCAGCGCCGCATGGAGGCGCTTTACTTCGTCGAACGGAATGTACGTCCCGGTTGGATTGTTCGGGTTGGCGATGAAGACCATTTTGGTCTTCGGGGTCACCGCCTTGATGATCGCATCGATATCGGTGGTTAGATTCTTCTCCGCCGCCACCACTGGCTTCGCACCCGCGCCGAGTGTCGCGATCGGGTACATCAGGAAGCCGTGCGTGGTGTGAATCGCTTCGTCGCCGTCGGCGAGGTAGCCGCGCGCCAGAAGATTGATCAGATCGTCAGAACCGGCGCCGCAGATGATGCGGTCAGGATCGAGGCCGTACGCCTTGCCGATCGCCTCGCGCAATGCGCTGGCCGCGCCATCCGGATAATCCTGCAGGTCATGCGCGACGGACTGATAAGCCGCAATTGCTTTCGGGCTTGCACCCAACGGGCTCTCATTCGAAGACAGCTTGTAGATCTTGTCGACGCCCGGCGCGGAGCTCTTGCCCGGCACATAGGCGGCGATGTCGAGCACGCCGGGGCGCGGCTGCGGGCGAGTCGGTGCAGTCATGGACTTCCTCAAATATGTCTATCGGGCGACGGTATAGCGTGTGGCATGGCTGCCGACGAGGGCTGTAGAGCGCACCGTTGCGCCGGCATTCACCAGAGCATTGGTGATAGCAGCAAGCGTCTGGCCCTGCGGCACCGAAATGAGCAAGGCTGCCCCGTCGAAAGCGCCATCGGGTTCGGCGATGACTTCGGCTAGCGGCGCGAGCGTACGGGCCGCGGCCGCGCCCCAGCCTGATACCCGCACGCTGTAGACTTCGACTTCCGCTGCAACGGCGTCGGCGGCCGGATGCGAGATCGCAAAGACCGGCAGCGAGGCGGGGTGATCCGGTCGCTCCACAAAGGGAAGCCGGGCGATAACCTTCGGCGCGGCGTCGCCTTCAAGGGCGGTCCACCAGGCGCCCGAACCTGCGATCGATACCGCCGGTACCAGCGCCAGATCGCCTTTCGAGGCGGCCACAGCCGCGATGGCGCCGGCGGCGCCGATATGCGGCATGAACGGCACCGTGAAGCCAAAATGGAAGCGGGCGGTGTCGCGCATGGCGGCTTCGCCCACGCTGAGGTCCGCATGCACCGCATAGGGCGCCTGCACGTAAGTGAAGGTGGCGATGATGACCCGCCAGATGCTCTCAATCGTATCGAGCGGAAGGATGCCGCGGTGGCGTTCCACCAGCTTCCGCATCATCGATGCCTCCCGCGCAGGACGGAAGGCGGAACCGGATTCCTGGGTGCCCTTTACAGCGATAAGATTTGCGATGATTTCGCTGCGCTCGATCAAAAGTGCATGCACCGACGCATCAATGCGATCGATTTCGGCGCGCAGGTTGGCAAGCGATGGTGGGTCTTTTTGGGCCGTTTCGGGCATGATGGGCTCGTTAACGAAGGCCGGGCATTGATAGGTGGGCAGGCGACCGAAATCAAAGAAAACATTGACTTAATGGCCGTTAGGCCTACCTAAAACGGTCCGGCCGGAAGCCGGGTGGCAGGCCTTGCCTGTGACGATAGCCCGCTTAGAACCGGGCCAAGGACGGACGAGCCGGGTAAGCACGATGGCCGAGGCCGAGCTGATATCAACGCCGCAGGCGAATCCGCGCGAGGCCGATGCGCCCCGTGACTCTCTTGTCGTCCGTTTCGGTGCGGATCAGCCGCTCAAGCTCGATTCAGGCGTCGATCTGTCCCCCTTCCAGATTGCTTACAAGACCTATGGCCGCCTGAACGCGGAGCGCAGCAACGCGGTGCTGATCTGCCATGCGCTGACGGGCGACCAGCATGTCGCCAGCGTGCATCCGGTGACCAAGAAGAACGGGTGGTGGGAGACCATGGTCGGGCCCGGGAGGCCGATCGACACCGAACGCTACTTCGTCATCTGCTCCAATGTCGTCGCCGGCTGCATGGGATCGTCCGGTCCATCGTCGATCAATCCAAATACCGGTGAACCATACGGTCTTGATTTTCCTGTCATCACCATTCGCGACATGGTGCGGGCGCAGGCGATGCTGATCGATCACCTCGGCATCGATTCGCTGTTCGCGGTCGCCGGCGGCTCAATGGGCGGCATGCAGGTGTTGCAATGGGCTGAAAGCTATCCGGACCGTGTATTCTCCGCGTTGCCGTTCGCGGCCGCAACGCGGCACTCGGCGCAGAATATTGCCTTCCATGAAGTGGGGCGTCAGGCGGTGATGGCCGATCCGGAATGGCGTGCCGGGCGGTATCTTGCCGAGGGTGCTAATCCGCGTCGTGGTCTGGCGGTCGCGCGCATGGGCGCGCATATCACTTACATGTCCGACGCAGCGCTGCATCGTAAATTCGGTCGGAAATTTCAGGATCGCAGCAATCCGACATTTTCGTTCGACGCCGATTTCGAGGTCGAGAGCTATCTGCGCTATCAGGGCAGTTCGTTCGTCGAACGGTTCGACGCAAACTCGTATCTCTATCTGACGCGCGCGATGGACTATTTCGATCTTGCGGCAGAGCACGGCGGCGTCTTGGCCAAGGCGTTCAGAGATACCAAGACGCGCTTTTGTGTGGTTTCCTTCACCAGCGATTGGCTGTTTCCGACGTCGGAGTCGCGTGCAATCGTGCATGCATTGAACGCAACGAGCGCGCGTGTGTCGTTCGCCGAAATCGTCACCGACAAGGGACATGATGCGTTCCTGCTCGACGAGCCGGAATTGTTCGCGATCACTCGCGGGTTTCTAGATGGCGCTGCGCGGGCGCGTGGGCTCGGTCTCAAAGTATGAACATGCAGGCTCGGCCGTACCGCGAACTGACAGGCGTCAACGGCGTGCGGAGCGCGACCAATGGGCGCGTCGACCTTCTTGTCGTGTCGCAGATGGTGACATCGGGAGCAAAGGTTCTTGACGTCGGCTGCGGTGATGGCGAGCTTCTAAAAATCCTGACCGAGACCAAGAGTGTCGATGGCCGCGGCATCGAGATTTCCCGCGAGGGCGTCAATCTCTGCGTCGCCAAGGGGCTTGCGGTGATTCAGGGGGATGCCGATACAGACCTCGCGGACTACCCTGACGACGCTTTTGATTACGTGATCCTCTCGCAGACGCTGCAGGCGACATGGCAACCGCGTGTGGTGTTGGAGCATATGCTGCGGATCGGCGAACGCGCGATCGTATCTTTCCCGAATTTCGGACACTGGAAAATCCGGCTGATGCTGCTGTTCTTTGGCCGCATGCCACGGACGGCCAATTTGCCGGAGACCTGGTACAATACTCAGAATATTCATTTCTGTACGATCCGCGATTTTCGGGATCTGTGCGAGGAACTCGGCATAAAAATCGAGACGGCGGTAGCGCTTGATGCGTGGGGTCGCAAAATTCGCATCAATTTCCCCTGGTGGGTCTGGAATTTATTCGGCGAGCAAGCGGTGTTTCGTCTGAGCCGCCGTTAACGCTTTTGTCCGAATTCCCGTCGGTCATGTCGTTGAAGAATACGGGGCGTCCGTCGCTGGACGTTTCGTGCATACCTCCTTGGTTTTATTTCAATCCGTAACGTCATGTGATCCCTTCGCCAGATTGTTGTCGCATTCTCGCCCGTTTCCGCCTTCATCGCGCGTCCCGTAACGCCGCCGTGCTCGCCACGGCGGCGTTTTCGTGAGTGCCGTTTGGCGGTGGGGCCGCCGCGCGGCGGGGTAAATGCGTGTTACGAAGAGTGGGACTATTGATGACCTTTTTTTCCAAGAAGAAAAAACCGAAGACGTTTGCCGTCTCGGCGGCGATCGCGACTGCTATTGTTTTGACGGCCTTCCATTCGCCGGCCGAGGCGCGGCGTTACAAGAACAAGACCGTACGGCACACCGCGGCTGCGGTGACTCCTGTCGCGCCATTTGGCTTCAATTTCGGGGCAAATAATGCCTATGCGCCGCGCGTGGCTTACGCGCCGCGTGGCCGATATGCGCATCGCGCACGCCATGCGAGTCGTTACGTCAATCGCCGGGGTCAGCGCGTCGCGCGCCATGTCGCGCCCGCTGCAGCAGCAACGTCGACGTCATTCGCTCCGACCGCCGGCTTCGGATCTTCAGGCCTGGTGGCGCAGGCGCGCCGCTATATCGGCACCAACCCGACCGGCATGGGTGCGCTGTGGTGCGCCCGCTTCATGAACATGGTGCTTGAGAAGTCTGGTCACCGCGGCACCGGCTCCAACATGGCGAGCTCGTTTGCCAGCTATGGCAGGCGCGTTTCAGGCCCGCAGGTCGGCGCCATCGCGGTCATGTCGCGCGGCAAGCGCGGCGGACATGTTGGCATCGTCTCCGGTATCGACGCCTCGGGCAATCCAATCATCATTTCCGGCAATCACGGTCGTCGCGTGGCCGAAGCGAAGTATTCGCGCCATCGCGTCTATGCCTACGTGATGCCGTAATGCGGCTGTTAGTGGTGTGGAGTTGCGTCGCGTTAAGTTTGTTGCGTGAAGCGTAACATTGCGTAAGAACCGCAGCCGTCTGCGTATCCGACGGCTGCGGTCATTCTCTACGGCTCACCGATGGATCAGTGTGCCGGCACCGTGATCGGTGAACAATTCCAACAACACGGCGTGTTTGACCTTGCCGTCGAGAATGACGACGCCTTCGACGCCCTGTTCGAGAGCGGTGATGCAGGTCTCCACCTTCGGAATCATGCCACCGGAAATCGTGCCATCCGCGATCAGCTTGCGGATATCATTCACAGACAATTCCGGGATCAGCTTCTTCGACTTATCGAGCACGCCCGGGACATCGGTCAGCAGCAGCAGGCGTTTGGCCTTCAGGGCGCCGGCGATATAGCCAGCGAAGGTGTCGGCATTGACGTTGAATGTTTCCCCCGCCGGTCCCGATGCGATCGGCGCGAGGACCGGGATCAGTTCGCGCCCGATGATCTGATCAAGCACGGTCGTGTCGATCTTTTCCGGCTCGCCGACAAAACCAAGATCCACGACGTCGGCAACAGATGCGCTGCTGGGGCCTCCGGCCTTGCGGGCGGTGACCATGTTGCCATCCTTGCCGCACAATCCCACGGCCTTACCGCCGGCCTGATTGATGTGGCTGACGATCTGCTTGTTGATCGAACCGGCCAGGACCATCTCGACGATCTCGACGGTTGCAGCGTCGGTCACGCGCAGGCCGCCCGAGAATTGCGACTTGATGCCGAGCCGGCTGAGCATCGCCGCGATCTGCGGGCCGCCACCATGGACCACCACGGGGTTGATGGCGGTCTGTTCGAGCAGCACGATGTCGCGGGCGAATTCGCGCGCCGCTTCTTCTTCACCCATCGCGTGGCCGCCGTACTTGATGACGACGATTTCCTCGTCATAGCGCTGCATATGCGGCAGCGCCTCTGAGAGAATGCGGGCCTGATCGTGAGGTGACACCGTCATGTCGAACGTTCCTTAATCAGCATCCATGGCAATATCGGATTGCGAAGACGGCGGCTCTTTTAGCTGCCGTCCGGTGAATGCGGAAGGGGGCGGCGTCAGGAGCGCAGCGCCAGAAAGGCCGCGAGCGCCAGCAGCGCCCAGCCACCGATCATCACCATACCCCCGGTCGGGGCGGCCATGGGAAATAGCCGGTGCCCTGTATAGGCGCGCAGGGCGAGGTCGCCCGAGAACAAGGCGACTCCGAGAAGGAGAAGAATCGCTCCGCCAATACCGAACGGACGACTGACCAGCCCGCTGGCAATCGCAGCGCAGGTGGCGATGACCGCTGGCGCGTGAAACAGCAGCATGTGGCCTGCACTGTCGAGGCCACTGCCGGGCCTCGCGTGCGCTCCGGCGGCTGCAAAGATAATGCCGACACAACCGAATAGAGCGGCGATGCCGGTCAGGACCTGCAGCATGGATTTCTCCCTAGCGTCTTTCGGCCATCAACCGGACGATCGCGGCACGCAATTCCGGAATGCCGGTGCCTTCGCGCGATGAGGTGGCCAGCACCTCGGGAAAGGCAGCCGCATTCTTCGCGATTTGTACGCTCACATCCTCGATACGGGCTGCGAGGTCCTTTGCGGACAACTGATCGCATTTGGTCAATACGATCTGATGACTGACCGCGGCGATGCGCAGCAATTCAAGCGCCGGCTTGTCAGCTTCCTTGATGCCATGTCGCCCATCGATAAGCACGTAAACACGGGCGAGATTGGCGCGGCCCTGAAGATAGGAATGGATCAGGTCGGTCCAGGCCTTCACCTTGGCCTTCGGCGCTTCCGCGTAGCCGTAGCCCGGCATGTCGGTGATTCGCAGATCGTCCGGCCCCTGGAAGAAGATCAGCTCCTGCGTGCGGCCCGGCGTGTTCGACGTGCGGGCCAGCGCCTTGCGGCCGGTCAGGGCGTTGATGAGGGAGGATTTACCGGCGTTGGAGCGTCCGGCAAAGGCAATCTCCATGCCTTTCATCGGCGGTAGCGTCTCCATCGACGCAGCCGCCCAGATGAATTGCCAGTCGCCCGCGAACAGCTTGCGTCCGGTCTCGATTTCGTTGCGCGTAAAACCGGACGTCATGGCTCGCGCCTAGCCTCCTGTGCCATGCCCGGCCCTGTGCCGGCCATCCACTTACTTCTTCTTACTGCAAGACGCGCATGGCCGGGACAAGCCCGGCCATGCGGTCATAAACCTTGGCAGCAAACGCTGTCAGGACGACGGCGTCTGCGATTTCTTCTTTCCGAACAGTTCGAGGATGTTGTCCCAGAGTTCGATCTTGGCGCCGTGCTTCCTCATGATGAAGGACTGCTGCAGCACCGAAAGCGTGTTGTTCCAGGCCCAGTAGATCACAAGACCTGCCGGGAAACTCGCCAGCATGAAGGTGAAGATCAGCGGCATCCAGTCGAAGATCATCTTCTGGGTCGGATCCGGCGGGGCCGGGTTCAGCTTCATCTGGAACCACATCGTGATGCCCATAATGATCGGCCAGATACCGAGCATGAGATAGGCGCCAATGACTGGAACACTTCCCGGATTCCAGGGGATCAATCCGAACAGATTGAAGATCGTGGTGGGGTCGGGGGCGGCGAGGTCCTGGATCCAGCCGAAGAACGGCGCATGTCGCATCTCGATGGTGATGAACAGGACCTTGTAAAGCGCGAAGAAGACCGGAATCTGGACCAGAATTGGCAAACACCCGGCGACAGGATTGATCTTTTCCTGCTTGTACAACTCCATCAGCGCCTGCTGCTGCTTGACCTTGTCGTCAGCATAGCGTTCGCGAAGCTGCAGCATCTGCGGCTGCACGGCCTTCATCTTCGCCATCGAGGCGTAGGATTTGTTGGCCAGCGGGAAGAACACGATCTTGATGATCACGGTGACGATCAGGATCGCGACGCCGAAATTGCCGACCAGCTTGAAGAAGAAGTCCAGCATCCAGAACATCGGCTTGGTGATGAAATAGAACCATCCCCAGTCGATCAGCAGTTCGAAGCGGTTGAGCTTCAGCGCGGTATCGTAACCATCGACCACCGACACCTCCTTGGCTCCCGCGAACAGCCGCGCCTTGGCGGTGCCGGTGCCGCCTGCCGCGATCGTCACCGGATCGAGCAGATAATCGGTCTGATAGGTCTTACGGTTGTTCAGGTCGCGCGCCGCGAAATTGACCTTCAGCTTTGCGTCGGTCTCCGGCAGCAGCGTCGCGGCCCAGTATTTGTCGGTGATGCCGAGCCAGCCATTGGTCACGTCGAACGAGACGAGCTTTTCAGACTCGATCTTGCTGTAGGAAAACTCCTGCAGGCCCTTGTCGCCCATGACGCCGAGCAGGCCTTCATGGAGGATGTAGTAACCGAGCACCTCGGGTCGTCCGTGACGCGAAATCAGCGCATAGGGGTACAGTGTGACCGGCTCGCCGCCGCGATTGACCACGGCATCATTGACGGTGAACAGATAATTCTCGTCAACCGCGATGGTGCGGCGGAATTCGAGCCCCTCACCGTTATCGTAGGTCAGCGTAATCGGCTTGCCGACCGAGAGAGTGCCGCTGCCTTCCTGAGTCCAGACCGTGTTGTCGTCCGGCAGTTTGATCTTGGCGCCGGCGGCATTGGTCCAGCCGAACTGCGCGTAGAACGGATGCGGGCTGCCTGACGGTGCGAGCAGGACGATCGGCGGCGATTTCGGATCAACGGTTTCGCGGTATTTGACCAGCGCAATGTCGTCGATGCGGCCGCCCTTGAGCGACACCGAGCCCTTGATCGTCGAGGTGTCGATCGCAACGCGCGGAGAGGCCGCAAGGACCGCTTCGCGGGTCAGGTTGCCGCCGATCGGCATCGCCTGACCAGGAACCTGAGGTGTTGCGCCGGGCTGCGCACCGGGCTGCGGTACGGTGCCAGGGGCCGTCTGGGTCTGCTGTTGGGCCTGTTGCTGCTTGAGCTGTTGTTCCTGCCGCTGCTTATCGAGTTGCGGCATGCCGACGAAATACTGCCAGCCGATGATCACGAGCACGGACAGCCCGATCGCGAGCAGCATATTCTTCTGGTCGTTAATCATGAACTTTGGGCTCGCAGGTTCAGGGCTTCTGTGGCGCCCCGCTATTGGATCGGCGCCTTGCATGAACGCGCGCCACCGCGCGCCGGTAATCTTCAATCAATGCGGAAAAATCCGCGGATAACGCGGCCCGTCGCCCGACGAGCACATAGTCATGACCGGGGCGAAGCGCATCCCCGGAATTCAGCCGGACAATCTCTCGCAGACGCCGGCGCACACGATTGCGCTCGACGGCATTTCCGACCTTCTTGGAAACGGTGAAGCCTACTCGGACCGGGCCGGACTCTCGCCGATCACGCGCCTGCAGGACAAATGTAGCGGCCGGGACCTTCATCCCGCCCGCGGCGGCTAAGAAATCCGCTCGTTTCCTGAGGCGCTCCATCGCCATCTCGACGGCCTTGCGGCCGCGGGATTAAGCGCTCAGACGCTTGCGGCCACGAGCTCGGCGTGCCGCGATCACTTTACGCCCGCCAACGGTGGCCATGCGGGCACGGAAGCCATGCCGGCGCTTGCGCACGAGCTTGCTCGGTTGATAGGTCCGTTTCACGGGGTCTTTCTCCGCTGGTCGCGGCGCAATGCCGGTTCTGTCGGGTGGTTTCGCATCGGCCGCTCGCGCGCAAGGCATGCGGTGCCGCCGATATCGGAATTCGGAGCGGCTTATAAGGGAATAAGGCTGGTTTCGTCAATGCGAGGGTGCACCCGGACGCCGGAAAAGCCGCATTTTGTAGTCTCAGGACTATAGCCGGCAGGACGTGTCTTTGGGCCCCTGCGTCGCTTTACCGAACGCGAATCCGCCGTCCCGAAACGACCGTCGGTTGTGGTCACGGTTAACGTATTGAAAAAGCGTCGTAAACGACATTCTTAACTTCAGTTTGACGTGTCAGTCGTTGCGCCGCATCATATAACCTGCCGGAAGTCGGGGGATTCTCCATGACTCCGTTTAGGCGCGACATGATGGCCGACTTGGACGACCAGTCAGGCCCGGTCCGCGTGCCGCGGTTCGGGCTCTCGGGAAAGCTTCTCGTTCTCACGGTTCTGTTCGTGATGATCGCGGAGGTGATGATCTATGTCCCGTCGGTCTCCAATTTCCGGCTCAACTGGCTGAACGATCGGCTGGGTGCTGCGCGCACGGCGGCGCTGGTGTTGTACGCCGCGCCGAGCGGCATGGTGCCGGACGATCTGGCACGCGACATCCTGAACAATATCGGTGCCCAGGCCGTGGCGATGAAGACCGGGCAGACTCGTCGCCTGCTCGCAGTGTCGGAGCTGCCGCCGGAAATTCATCGCAACTACGACATGCGCGATATCACCTGGATCGAAGCGATCAAGGGGGCCTATTACGGCCTTACCGATCCGGCATCGAGCGTCATGCGTATTGTCGGAACGGCCCCGCGCGACGGCGAGTTCGTCGAGATATTGATGCAGAACGGAGCGCTGCAGCGCGCGATGCTGCGCTTCTCCGGGAATGTGCTGATTGTTTCGCTGATCATCTCTGCGTCGACATTGGCGCTGGTGTATTTGGCGCTGCACTTCATGTTCGTGCGGCCGATGCGACGCATTACCCGGAATATCATGTCGTTCCGAGCCGACCCCGAGAATCCTTCGCGCACCATCAAGGTGTCGCAGCGGAATGATGAGATCGGCGTTACTGAACGCGAACTCGCATCGATGCAGAGCAACTTGACGCATATGCTGCATGAGCGCAGCCGTCTTGCGGCGCTTGGGCTCGCGGTGTCGAAGATCAATCACGATCTGCGCAACATGCTCGCCTCGGCGCAACTCGTCTCCGATCAGTTGTCGACGGTCCGCGATCCGCGTGTGCAACGTTTTGCGCCCAAACTGGTGCGGACGCTCGAACGCGCGATCGATTTCTGCCAATCGACATTGTCTTATGGGCGGGCGCAGGAAGCGCCGCCGGATCGCCGGATGATCTCGCTCGAATCGCTGGTAGAGGAGGTGCGTGAGAATCTCGGTTTCGGCAAGGACAGCAGCATTGGCTGGATCGTTTCGATCGAGCGCGGAATAGAAGTCGATGCAGACCACGATCAGCTCTTCCGGGTGCTGCTCAATCTGGGGCGCAATGCCATGCAGGCACTCGAGGGGCGCGCCCCGAACAACCCGCTGCGCGATCAGATCCGTGTTACCGGGCGGCGCGAGGGGGGCGTGGTGCTGATTGAAGTATCGGATACCGGACCGGGCTTCTCAGCCAGGGCTCGCGAACATCTGTTCGAAGCATTTTCCGGTTCAACGCGTCCGGGAGGGACTGGGCTGGGTCTCGCGATTGCAGCGGAACTCGTGCGGGCGCATGGTGGCGAAATCGGGTTGGTTGAAGGGACCATTGGCGCCACTTTCCATCTAACGGTTCCGGATCGAGCGGTCGATCTTGATGCCTGGCGCGAGGAGCGTGCCAGCGCCTGATTTTCGGGAAATAACCGTTGTTTCCCAAAAACTCTTGCCATTCCCGGGCTGGGACGATAGCTATCCGCCCGTTGCGCCGATCTTGCGCCTTGATCCTCAAGTCGCCCTCCGCGTAGCACGCGCCCGTAGCTCAGCTGGATAGAGCACCAGACTACGAATCTGGGGGTCAGAGGTTCGAATCCTTTCGGGCGCGCCATTTTCAATAGCTGAGACGTGATTCTGTCTCGCGTTACGATAACCGTTATTCCAGAAGTTTGGTTTGGCCGCGCCGACGAATATGTGCGTCTTGCCCTCACGATGATCGAGAGCGACTACTTCAACCGTGAGGACGTCCGTTTGGATGGCGCCATCCGTATGGCTCCTCGCTGAGTTGATCGTCCGTGCTGATCATCACCCTGAACCGGCCGGAGGCAGAGAACGCGGCTAACCTTACGCTTGCGCAAGACGTCGCGGCAGCTATCGACCGTCTTGATGCCGATGATGCCGTGACCGTCGGTATCATCACCGGCGCTGGCGGGACGTGCTGTTCAGGTAGTGGAATTCGCTGTCGTAATCATCCTCGATGATCCAGGCCTGCTGCCGGGTCGCTCATACGATCAGTGCCAGACGACTGCGCGGGCTTCATGTAACGTGTGACCGGACAGGCTTCGGAGCAGTACTTTCATCTTGAATAAGCGAGCTCTCTGGCATCGGCGGAAGCCGTCACCGCGACTGGACTTGGTACATTCAGTCGGCGAGCGCGTGTTTGATTTCCAACAAAGTGCTTTCAATTTGTGCGAGCGGCACTGAGCCAAACCCGAGTACCAGAAACTGCTGCTCACTCTCGCTACTCATCACGTAATTAGATGGCGGGGCTATCCTCAGACGCTTTTCTCGACAGATCCCAATCACGTGCGTTGCGTCCTCGGGACTACCCAAGTCCAAGAAAAACTGAAGACCCCCCGATGGCGGCTTGAAATGCCAATCCGGGAATTCCCGACGAAGCAGGTTCGCTATTCGATCCCGTTTGCGCCGGTAGACGGTTCGCATCCGCCGAATATGGCGTGTGATTGTGCCCTCATCGAGGAGTTCGGCCACCCAACGCTGTAAGACGCCGCTGGTCCCGCGAGATAGACTCCAATGGAGCGTCGCCATTTCCCGGATAAGCGACGACTCTGCGACGACGTAACCCAACCGAAGACTGTTAAAAAGCGTTTTGGAGAATGTGCCAAGGTAGATCACGCCACCGGAAGTATCGCTAGCTTTCAAAGCAGGCTGCGGTTGGCGATCATAGTAGTACTCGCTGTCGTAGTCGTCTTCGATCACGAGGAGATTGCTCCGCTGCACGGCGGTGCGGATTTTTGCACGGCGCGCATCGCTCAAAGTCACACACTGCGGAAAATGATGCTCCGGCATAATGTAGAGTACATCGTTTTCACGGAGATCTGAGACCGGGAGCGCGATGCCATCGGAATCTACCGGGTGCTGCTTCAAATCAAATCCGAAACGAGCGAAATTGCGTGCGATGTCGAGATAGCCCGGTACACCAAAATGAAGACGCCTTCGACTTTTTGCCAGCGTCAGCGCGATAAGAACGGCGCCATACTGGGTACCGGGCACGATAAGTACTTCGTTCGGATGCGCTTTGATGCCGCGCTCTGGTAAGATCTGCTCGCAGATCAAACGCCGCAGCACGGGATCTCCCGTGCTCTCAGTAAAAGATTTCAGGTGAGCGGGATAGCGAAGGGTTCGGTCGAAGCTGCGGCGGAGTGCGGTAATGGGTAGGTGGCTTATATCGGCGATGCTTGGGAGCAGTGAAAGCTCGCGAGGGTCCAGATTCACCGGCTCATCGGGAACACTCAGAAGCCGATGTCGGGGCGACGCAATCGCGCGTGCTTGAACGGGGCGTCTCTTTTCATCGGTCAGGCGCCTGACCATTGTTCCGCGACCTACACGGCTTTCACACAGACCAGCCGCGCATAGCTCCTCGTAGGCAATGACGACCGTTCCCCGTGCAATTCCTAACTCGCGTGCGAGATTGCGAGACGGAGGAAGCAACGTGCCCCCGTCGATTTCGCCCTGTTCGATCTGAAATCGGATCTGATCGGCAATCTGACGATGGAGCGGCAAGGACCCGTGGTCCTCCCGCAAAGTAATCTGAAGCATGAGGCCAATCCCTCCGGGCCAATGTTTCTATCGCATTGGTCCATTCGTTTTTGCGGAATATGTGCCAATGTTTGGAATAACATAAACACAGTGGGGAAGGAAATATCCATGCTCAAGGAAACAGCGCCGATACCGGTGACAAGCACGCGGCCGTAGTGGGATTGCGAAGCTGGTTTTGGGACGCCAATCACCGGTTCTCGAGCCGTGCGCTTGCTCGTCTGCAAACATCGCCGACGCTTGTTTGCGCATCGCCGCCAGACCTCACTGCGACGCCTAGTCCAGCGATAGGGTTCAGCATGGAATTCCTCGCCTTAGACCGGAGGGATCAGGGCGTGAAATTAAACTCAACGTCGGAGATATAGATGCCTCCCAAGCCCCTTAATCCACCGGGCCTGCCCGAACCAATCGCTCCCTACTCAATGGGAATGAAGGCTGGCAATACGGTCTATGTTTCAGGCGTCCTCGCTCTCGACACTACAGGAAAGACTGTCGGTGTCGGCGATCCACGCACGCAAACGAGATTCGTCATTGAGACGATCGAGAAGATCCTTCACGAAGGCGGCGCGACTTTGCGAGATGTCGCATTTAACACCGTCATCATCAAAGACATGGCGGATTACGCTGCGGTGAACGAAGTCTATCGTCAGTTTTTCAACGAAAGTCCGCCGGCGCGATACTGCATTGCTGCCAAGCTCGTGCGAGACGATCTCCTGGTCGAAATCGCCTCGATCGCCCACACTGCCGCGGCATAGGCCGCGGCATCGCACCGCGGGTACTTGCATGGATTTCGTCGAAGCACTCGATCGTCAAATGGAGGATATCGCTTCCGCTTGCACGCAATGCGGAAAGTGTTTTCAGGCCTGTCCTATGACGGTGCCGGCCGGCATCAGCGGGGCGGAGCCGACTGCCGTCGTTGCCGGCATTGTAGATCTTCTTCGCGGTAATCTGGGTACTGTGGAAGCAGAAACCTGGGCATCCGTCTGCTCGGGCAGCGGTTACTGTATTCAAGCGTGCGATTATGGTGTGAACGCGCGCATGATGGTTCGGTTGGCTCATTTCGCATCAACGCGGCGGCGGCACGGCGACGTTGCGAAAAGCAATGCCATGAAATCATTCCGCGCAATGGCGAAGTCGGTGCGGATCGTATCGAGAATGCAGGTCGGCGACGGCCTGCTCAACAAGCTCCAGCCGCCTTTGCGAACGAGTAAGCCGGAGACGCCGCCGGATGTTGTCCTTTATACGGGATGCAATGTCCATAAGACGCCCCATATTCTGATCCTTTGTCTGGAAGTGCTGCGCTCTATGGGGCGTACATGCGAGATTGTCGGCGGACCTTCCGCCTGCTGCGGCGTTTTCCAGTTCTACGCCGGCGATGCAGAGACCTCCGGCCGGGCGGGTCTGAGCACCCTCAAGCAGATCGACGACATTGGAGCCGGTGAAAAGCTCTCATGGTGTCCAAGTTGTCAGACCCAATTCGACGATGTGATTATCCCTAGCCATAGCCGTCTGACTGGCGACGATACATTCGCCCTGACGCCGTTTTTTCAGTATCTCGAACGTCACATCGACCGCCTCAAAGAGCTATTCGTACACCCCGTTCGTAAGAGGGTCGCGCTAAACGAGCGCCCTGGTTACCCAGGCGTAACAAGCGCCGTGAAACGAATTCTGAAGGCGATACCTGGACTTGAGTTTGTCGAACTCAATGTGCAGCGAGCTGGCCTCATGTCGAATTATCTGACAGTGACGCCGAAGTTCAAGGATGCCCTTCGCGAGCAGGAATTCCAGGCGGCAGCGGATGCGGGCGTGACAACGTTGGCGACCGTTTTTCACACATGCCATCGCGAAATCTGCCATTTCGAAGACACGGTGTCGTTCGAGATTGTGAATGTCATGGACCTGATTGGTGAGAGCATGGGTCTTTGGGCGGAGGACATCTACAAACGACTGAAGATGATGGACGAGGTCGAGGCGATGATTGCGGACTGCGCCGATCTGATCCAGCACTACGGCCTTGATCCGAACGAGGCGCGTGACGTGCTTCTCGCCGACCAATTGGCGGCAAAGCCCATTCAAGGTCGTGTCGTCGAGGGAAGCTTCGACTTGCACGCAACGGAATAGTCCATTGCCAAAGATCATCTTCATAGCGCCAAGCGGGGCGAGGCGAGAAGTGCAGGGCACTGCCGGATCATCAGCGATGATGGCCGCAAGAGCGAACGATGTTGTCGGCATCGAGGCTGAATGTGCCGGCTCTCTCTCCTGCGGAACGTGCCACGTATATGTGACGCCGGAATTCAGTTTCAGATTGCCTGCTCCCTCGGAGCAGGAGAAGGAAATGTTGGAATTTGTGGCTGCTGAACGAAGAGAAGGTAGTCGTCTCAGTTGCCAGATTGTGCTGACCGACGACCTTGATGGATTGACGCTGGAAATACCGCAAACCCAAAGTTGATCGGCGTCTTCCGGACAGAGGATGTCGGTTCATGTTTTCGGGAAGGGAAAATCGCAAGAGCCCCGCCGAACGAGTGAATGCAACTGAGCCAGATAATCCATCGACGACAAAAAAGGCACGAGGATCCAGCCGTTGAAATCTGAAGAACCGATCGTTGTTGTGGGCGCCGGACATGCTGGGTTCCAGTTGGCAGCATCGTTACGTCAGTCCGGATATGAGGGTCCTATCTCTCTGCTCAACAATGAGCCTTATCTGCCGTACCAGCGCCCCCCTCTGTCGAAAGCGTTTCTTAAAGGGACAGGCCAAATCGACGCGGTGTTTTTTCGTCCGGAAAGCTTCTTCAGGGATCAGAAAATCGATCTGATCAATGATCATGTCGTTGCGATCGAGCGCATGACGCGGAAGACGATGTTTCAGTCAGGGCTCTCGCTGACGTATCGTCATCTGGTTTTCGCGACAGGTGCATGCAACCGCGTGCTCAAGATGCCAAATGCCGATCATGACGATGTGCGTTATTTGCGGTCGCTCGCGGACAGCGAGGCAATCCGGAGCCGGCTGAGCAAGGCAAAGCGGGTAGTCGTCATCGGAGCTGGGTTCATTGGCCTGGAGTTTGCCGCGACGTCGGCTGCAAAAGGGCTTGAGGTTGACATTGTCGAACTGGCGCCGCGGATTATGGCGCGTGTCGTTTCACCAGCTATTTCCGCTTACTTCCAGGCGCGGCATGAAGCGGCAGGTTGCCGCTTCCACCGCGGGCGTTCCGTGTCTGCAATCGAAACGGTGAATGGCAAACTGCAAGGCGTCATTCTCGATGACGGGCGAAGGCTGCCCGCCGACCTTGTCGTTGTGGGTATCGGGGTCATTCCCAATGTGGAGCTTGCGTTGGCTGCGGGACTTCCATCCCGGGATGGAATTGTGGTTGACCAGCATTTTGTCACCGCCGATCCCCACATATCTGCGATCGGCGATTGTGCGCTGTTTTCTAGTCCTCGGTACAGAGCACCGGTGCGTCTCGAATCCGTTTCGAATGCGACTGATCAAGCCAAGTGCCTGGCCGCGCGTCTGACTGGACAGATAAGGCCCTTCGACAACGTGCCATGGTTCTGGAGCGATCAAGGGAACGACAAGCTACAGATCGCAGGCTTTATCGATCACTGCGAGGAGATGGTTCTCCGCGGCGAGCCTGAGCAGAATTCGTTCTCAGTGTTTTGCTACGGCGGCGGGAATCTGCTCGGCGTCGAGTCCGTCAATCGTGCTGGCGACCATATGGCCGCGCGCCGTCTTCTCGCGGCCGGTGCCACGGTTCATCCCAATCAGGCTGCGAGCCTGTCATTTGATTTGAAAGGAGCGCTATAGGCACGCGCTTCAAGCGGCCAGACACGCACACATGTTCTAACCGGACTTATAGTCAGCTTTTAGAAGACATCTTTGGAGACAGTTCAAATGGGCAGGAATTATTTTGGACCCCATCCTGGCGGATGTGCTTGCGGAAACGAGCATATCGATGGATTCGAATGCGTCAGCGGGTCTGGCAACTCAAATGAATCAAATGATAGCGTAACTTCTGCTGTCGATCAGGCTCTCGTTGCCTCCCTGTTTCCCGATCTTCCTACCCGCCGGGCGTTGCTGCGCGGTGTCGGGATGAGCACCTTGCTCGCAGCAATGTCGAACTTCTTGCCGTTGACGACCCTTCGGGCGATAGCCCAGGAGCGGGCGCCGCTTGAGAAGAAGAACGTAAACATTGGCTTTCTGCCCATCACATGTGCGACGCCGTTGATTGTTGCGCAAGAACGAGGAATGTTCGCAAAGAATGGGCTGAACGTCTCGTTGCAGAAGATTCCTGGCATCGGTCTCATCCGTGACAAGATGGTCAATGGCGAACTCGATGTTTCCCAACAGGTTATGCCAGTAGCTCTTGCGACCTCGGCTGGCGCCGGAGGCAACGTCGTGCCAACCAAGGTATTGACCATTCTCAACCAGAATGGAAATTCGCTTGTGCTGGCGATGAAGCACAAGAACAATCGTGATCCGCGTAATTGGAAGGGATTCCGTTTTGCGGTTCCCTTTGAACAATCTCACCAAGCTCTCCAGCTTCGCCATTACGTGGCAAAAGCGGGTCTCGACCCTGAGCATGATGTTGTGTATCGCATTGTGCCTCCCTCAGAATATGTCGCGAATCTTCGGGTCGGAAATATCGATGGCTTCTTTGGCGGAGAGCCCGGAGGTCAGCGCGCGGTGGTCGAAGGTGCCGGCTTCATTCATCTCCTTTCAAAGGACATATGGGAAGGCCACCCGTGTTGTTCGGTCACGGCGCTGGATTCCTGGATCAAACAATATCCCAATACATTTCTGGCGGTTTTCAGGGCCGTTATTGAGGCAGGCATCTATTCGTCGAAGCCGGATAATCGGAACGGTTTGGCGCCAATCCTCGCGCGTCCTGAATATGTCAATGCTCCAGAAAACGTCATCCAGCAGGTGATGACGGGACGCTACGCCGACGGCCTTGGCAGTGTGAAAAGCGAACCCAGCCGCATCAACTTCGACCCGTTTCCGCGATACGCAATGGCGGTCTGGCTATCAGTGCAAATGCAGCGATGGAATATGCTTCCGGGCGATGTCGATCATAAGCGGCTTGCACGGAATGTCATGCTGGCTGTGGATGCGCGAAAAATCATGGAAGAGCAAGGTGTACACTTGCCGGAGCCGACGTTCGGGAAAGAGCGCATTCTAGGGGAGGAGTTTGATTCAAATGAGCCAGGTAAGTACCGTAGCGTCAGTGGACGCTAATCGAGCAAGCCGAGCGTCGATCAAGCAAACGATCTGTGCACCGAAGACCTTTCAGGTCTTCGGTAAGCCGTGGATTGCTTCTATCGTAATTTTCGTGGTTTTTGTCGGTGTCTGGCAGCTCTTGACGACGAGCGGTCAAGGGCAGGCGCCGGTGATCGATTCGGAATATGCAAAACTTATGGGCCAGGCTGCTACCGGAGCAGCAGCATCGGGTACATCCATTCCCAGTCCGCTGGCGGTGGCAGAGCGAGCGGTCGAGTTGGGAAGGCGAGCATTCGATACATCGAATCCGAACAATCTCGGCATCGCTTGGCATCTCTACTATTCGCTGGGCCTCGTCTTTCTGGGTTACCTTCTCGCGGTTATAGTGGCCGTTCCACTCGGCTTTAGCATCGGGTTGATGCCTCGCTTATATCAAGCGCTGAATCCATTCATCCAGGTTCTCAAACCCATTTCGCCTCTGGCATGGATGCCGCTTGCGCTCTACGCATTCATGGACAGTAGAACAGCCGCGGTCTTCATCATATTTATCTGCTCGCTGTGGCCTCTCCTGATCAACACCGCTGCTGGTGCGGCCAGCGTACGACAGGACTGGCTCAATGTTTCGAGGGTGTTGGGCCTGAGCACCTGGACCAAGATCAGGCGTATCGTCTTCCCCGCATCCGTACCGATGATTTTGACAGGGATGCGTATTTCGATCGGGATTGCCTGGTTCGTCATTGTCGCCGCCGAGATGGTCGTCGGACAAAACGGCATCGGTTATTTCATTTGGAACGAATGGAATAACCTACAGCTGTCCAGCATGATCGTTGCCATTCTGCTCATTGGCGTTGTTGGTCTCATTCTTGATCAGGCGCTCGCCTGGGTGGGCAACAAACTGAGCTTCAAGGAGTGATCCAATGGAGTGTTTTTTGACGCTCTCCGATATTTCAATGACGTTTGGTGGTAGAGGAGGTTTCCAGGCGCTTGATGGCATATCGCTCGACATCAAACGCGGCGAATTCGTCAGCCTTATTGGTCATTCAGGGTGCGGGAAGAGCACGCTCCTCAACGTGATCGCGGGCCTTCTTCGCCCTACAAGCGGCGGGATCGACTGCGAGGGGCAGCCGATCGTCGGTCCAGGTCCGGATCGGGGGGTCGTTTTCCAGAATCACTCGCTGCTACCGTGGATGACGTGTCACCAGAATATTCTGCTCGGTGTAGAACGTGTGTTTGCAGGTCACCTGGACAAGAAAGGGATGCGGGAAAAGGTGGACGATGCACTCAGGCTGGTCCATCTCGAGCATGCAGCAGCCAGGTATCCTTATGAAATTTCGGGAGGGATGAAGCAGCGCGTGGGTATCGCTCGAGCACTCGCGATCGAACCCCGGGTGCTGCTGCTTGATGAACCGTTTGGTGCTCTCGATGCGTTGACGCGTGCAAGTTTGCAGGATGAACTCATCAAAATCGTCGATCAGACCCACTCTACCGTGGTGATGGTCACTCACGATATCGACGAAGCTATCCTTCTGAGTGATCGCATCGTGATGATGACGAATGGTCCTGCCGCAAGAATTGGTGAGATATTGACGGTCGATATCCCGAGACCGCGTGATCGCTTGGAGATGACCAAGCTCACGACCTATGCGGATTGCCGACGGCGGCTGCTTGAGTTTCTTTACCTCAAACAGGCTCGAAAGACGCACTGAGTTTCGTAGCTCGGCACTTTGGTTTGATGCCCTGTGTCCAGCCGCGCGACACAAATGATCCGGTGCATCTCAGAAAGTTGGGTTACCTCAATTGAAGTGACCGTTGCAGGACATATGATGCCGGCTTGTGAGCCGGCATCATTTTTCTTGTGGGATCAGCGGGCGGTCGGCATCGCGAATTCTGGGCCGCTCTCCGTGCTTTCCGGCCAGCGCTGCATGATCGATTTTTGCCGCGTGTAGAAGCGAACGCCTTCAGTGCCGTATGCATGCGTGTCACCAAACAAGCTGCGTTTCCACCCGCCGAAACCATGCCATGCCATTGGGACTGGGATCGGTACATTGATTCCGACCATTCCGACGTTAATGCGCCGCCCAAACTCACGGGCGACGTTGCCGTCGCGCGTATAGCAAGACACGCCATTGCCGAATTCGTGATCGTTGACGAGTTGGACCGCCTCGGCAAAGTTGTTAACCCGAACACAGGACAGAACCGGGCCGAAGATTTCTTCCTTGTAAATGCGCATGGTGCGCGTGACATTGTCGAACAGAGTAGCGCCCGTGAAATAACCATTTTCGTGGCCGGCAACCTTGAAGTTGCGACCATCGACAACGAGCGTGGCGCCCTCCTTGATCCCAAGATCGATATAGCCTTCGATGCGTTCGAGCGCCTCACGAGTAATCACAGGTCCCATTTCGGCATCAGGTTCCATGCCATTCTTGACCCTGAGAGCCTTGGCGCGCTCTGCGAGCAACGGCACGATCTTGTCGCCGACGTCGCCAACCAGCACTGCGACGCTGATCGCCATGCAGCGTTCACCGGCGGACCCGTAGCCTGCGCCGATCAGCGCATCGACGGCTTGGCTGATATCCGCGTCCGGCATCACGACCATGTGGTTCTTCGCTCCGCCAAGTGCCTGCACGCGCTTTCCATGCTGCGAACATTGCTGATGGACATAGTGGGCGATTGGGGTCGAGCCAACGAAGGAGACTGCTGCGACGTCGGGGTGCTGGATCAGAGCGTCGACAGCCTCCTTGCCACCCTGGACGACGTTAAAGACGCCGTCCGGCAATCCTGATTGGCGTAGCAGTTCGGCCATGAAGACCGAAGCGGAGGGATCGCGCTCGCTGGGCTTCAGGATGAAGGTATTCCCGGCGGCGATCGCGATCGGGAACATCCAGCACGGAACCATTACCGGAAAATTGAATGGTGTGATGCCAGCAACTACGCCCAGTGGCTGGCGCATGGTCCAGTTGTCAATGCCAGTGCTGACCTGATCGGTGTGATCACCCTTCAGCAGATGAGGGATGCCGCACGCAAATTCGATGATGTCGATGCCGCGGGCGACTTCACCACGGGCGTCCGAAATCACCTTGCCGTGCTCGGCAGTGATCATCGCAGCCAGCGTGTCGGTGTGTTCATTCATCAGTTGCAGGAATTTGTTCAGCACGCGGGCGCGGCGAATCGGTGGCGTGTCGGCCCACGCTGGAAACGCACGGTTGGCGCTGTCGACAGCGGCTTGAACTTCAGCGGTGGTGGCAAGCGCGACTTGGCGGGAAACCATGCCGGTGGCAGGGTTGTAAACTGGCTGGCGTTTGCTATCGGCCGCAACGGTCTGCTTGCCGTGAATATAGTGGCGGACATCGTCTTTTGCGGTGAACGGTGCGGTCGTCATTCTCTGGTTCCTAAAAATGATTATTGGAGACAGGGGTAGGGCAACTTGGATGCGAGAAACAGTCGTTCTGATTGGACTTACTGTTCAAAATATTGAACAATCAGACCATGAAGACCAAGAAAGTTGACGGCCTGTGGTCGCATGTTCATTGGCTTGGCGTTCTCGCCGAGATGGGAAGCTTTACTGCGGCGGCGGAACGTCTCGGGGTTAGCAAGGCCGCGGTCAGCCAACGTATCAACGAACTGGAGCATTCCGCGGGCGTGCCG
Organism: Pseudomonadota bacterium; assembly: GCA_023423415.1. GTDB lineage: Bacteria > Pseudomonadota > Alphaproteobacteria > Rhizobiales > Xanthobacteraceae > Pseudorhodoplanes. Next base: position 36,583 of record JAFAFP010000049.1, read on the forward strand.
CTGGTCCGCCGAACCACGCGCACGGTTCGGCTCACAGAGGCGGGCCAGTTTCTTGCCAATGCAACACGATCATCGTTTGCTGACATTGAACGGCATTTTGCCGAGGTGAAGGATCTTGCGGGCAAGCCGAAGGGCTCGCTGCGCGTCACGGCCCCGGTGGCGCTGGGGAGGCAGCAGATCGTTCCGCTGATCCCGGAGTTCATCCGACTACACCCTGGCGTGCGCGTCGAGCTTGAGCTCTCGGATCATCTGGTTTCGTTGGCGAAGGAAGGATTCGATCTCGCGATCCGTCATGTGGCCACAGTGCCGGATACGCACGTTGCCTGGCGCCTGTGTTCGACGGCGTCGATGCTCGTGGCTTCGCGGAGCTATCTGCGGCGCCGTGGCTTTCCATCGGTACCGGAAGATCTCGCATCCCACGATTGCATCCACTATCTGCGCGGAAGTACGACACCGACCTGGGCGTTCGAGCGCCAGAAGGGCAAAGGCGGCCGTGTCAACGTCGAGATTTCCGGACCGTTTGCCGCAAACAACAGCGAAGCGTTGCGAGAGGCAGCGCTCTGCGATCTCGGCATCGCGCTGCTTCCCGACTTTAGCGCGGCGGACGAAATCACAGCGGGACGGCTGACCTCGGTGTTGGACGATTGGCGTCCGGTCGGTGCTTTTGGCGATCAGCTGTTTGCGATCCGGCCTTATGCGTCCCACGTTCCGCTGAGCGCTCGGGCATTTGTCGCATTTTTGCGCCAAAAGCTAAAGGCAGGCTTCACCATCGCTGCAAACTCTCGCGATCGAAAAGCAATTTCAATAACGTAAGAGTTAGCAATTGTCTGGCCATGCAAGCCTCGTCAAAGAATGTACAGAGAAGAACGCCTGCATGGGGCTAACATGGATTGCGTCAATCCGGCGATGAGGGGGGCTGCCGCCCAATGCGCTGCGGTATCAAGTGCGCTCACCGCAGTTGGAATAAAATTGACCTCGATGAGCGATATGGCGACAACACTACAATCACCGACGTCCGCGAGCTGCCATTTCTAATCTAAATTGAGCTTACGGGCAGTCGCGTAGTGCAAGAAAAATCGGAGCTCAGAGTCAGGTCCAATCTGGTCTCACTCACGCAAGGCTACCGGACCGGTTTTCGTCGAAATTCCGAGCAAAGGAAGTCTGCTTTTGGCGTTTAGCGGACATGTCTAGCCCTCCGTCGAGGTCCAATTTCGGGGTCAAAATGGACATTACCTGCCCTGCAAGGGGAGCCTATTTATGAGTACACGCCCTAGGTCGTGGACTCAAAGCGAGCCCATAAGCGAGTAGCAGCGAGGAGAACGGCGGCGAGGAAGTTGCGTGCGGTCTTGTCGTAACGTGTAGCGACGCGTCGGAAGTGCTTGAGCCTGTTGAAGAAGCGTTCGACGAGATTGCGC
>JAFAFP010000238.1 GCA_023423415.1 Pseudomonadota bacterium
GATGCCCAGCGCTCCACATAGAACAGCGCGGCATCCGCAATGGAATAGTCGCCAAGCAGATATTCCCGTCCGCTCAGACTTTCGTCGATAATTTGCATTCCAGCCTCGAAGATCTGATGGCCTCGCTGCTTTACTGCGTCGGCGTCCGCCGGATTAGGCGAGAAATTTGTCGGCCTGAACATTCGGGAAAATCCCTGCATGTGCAGCGTCGCCACCACGTAGTCCAGCATCTCCAAGACCCCCGCCAGACGATCAGACTCTGACGGAATGAGCTTGGCTTGCGGATGAACGAGCGCGAGCCACATGGCAATGGCGGGAAATTCCGTGAGAATGGATCCATCATCGCGTTGAAGGACAGGAACCTTTGACTTTCGATTAAACCGTTTGAATTGCGGGGCATATTGTTCTTGCTTCGCGAGATCCACTTGGATTGCTTGATACGGCAATCCAATCTCCTCGAGAATGACGCGGATCCCAAGCGAACAAGCTCCCGGCGAATAATATAGAATCATTGATCGTTTCCTTTCTTCAGTATCTCAATATAACATGCAGTCATGATTGTTTGTTGACATTTTGAAGTCGCCTGCTAGCCTTCCACATGCCTGAGGGGCAATTCGGTAAACGCACGTCGCGTCCACTGATGGAGAGGCAAAAAAAGGGACGACGACACCATCTTGCAGTATCCCGCGCGTCACCTCCTGATTGCGCGGAGGCACTCGCTCTCGCCGAAACGTCTCATTCGGCATGGAGCGCGCGGCAAATGGACATTGTGCGATTTTCGAATGGCGCCGGCTAACGATTTGGCTGGGATATGCGGTCATGGCTACGTTGACGCTTGATATAGCGACAGGACCCTATGACCGCATCCGTGCGGTTCAGGACGGCCGTGTCCAAATCCGCAACTGCTTCGTCAAATATGAGTTCTCAAATCCAGAAAGTATTTTCCGGCGCGCACTGGTCGAGCAGTGTTTCGACGTCTGCGAACTGTCTTTCAGCTTCTATGTGAGACATGTGGTCCACAGTGCGCCGCATTACATCGCATTGCCGGTGTTCCTCTCCCGGCTGTTTCGTCATTCCGGTATCTACATCCGAACAGACCGCGAGATCTACGGCCCAGGCGACCTGCGCGGACGCAGGATCGGTGTTCCGAACTACCTGATGACAGGTGCTGTCTGGCAGCGAGGGCTTCTGAATGACGAATACGGGGTTTCGCCAACCGATGTCGACTGGCGCGTTGGCAGTCTCGATCACCCGCAAGCCGAACAATCGCCTCCGTTCTACCCGCCGCCGGGCGTGAGACTATCGGCAATCGGCCGGGATGAAACGTTATCGTCTCTGCTCGAGGCCGGCGCCATTGATGCAATCTTCAGCTCGCATGTCCCGGAATGTTTTCATCGGCGCGCGCCGCATATCGGCCGCTTGTTTCCGAATTTCCAGGACAAGGAAGCGGACTACTTCCGCCGTACCGGTATTCATCCGATCATGCATGTACTGGTGATGCGGCGCGCTCTCGTGGATACCCATCCGTGGCTTCCCTTCGAACTCTATCGTGCCTATTCCGACGCCAAAGCGATTGCTATTGACGAGCTCGCGGGCCTGTCGACGTTATCCGTAACACTCCCCTGGGCTGCTGCCGAGCTCGACCGGACCAAAGCACTGATCGGCTCTGACTATTGGCCCTACGGCCTCGAAAGCAGCAAGCCAACAATCAAAGCATTCCTTCGCTACATGCGCGAACAGGGCCTGATCGACAGAACGCTTCCTGTCGAAGAGTTATTTGCCGATGTGGATGCCCCTTCGGATCATCTTTCAAGTAAACAACCGCAGAAAGCGAACCATATCGCTCACACGCTATAACGAGAAAACGAAAGGGGAGTATCGATGTTGAGCTTCAAAGCGCCATCCACTCGTATTTCTGTCGCCGCGATGCTAATCGCCTTCAGTGCGACATCTACCCTAAGCGCCGACCGGGTGTCTGTTGGCTTCATATCAACGTTGTCCGGCGTGAATGCGCCAGTCGGCCAGGACATGCTCGATGGGTTCAATTTGTGGCTCGCCCAGACAGGCAACAAGCTTGGCGGTCTACCGGTGACGCTTTCGGTTCGCGATGATGAATCAAAGCCGGACGTTGCGCGACAGGTTGCGAAGCGCTTTGTGGAAAACGACAAGGTCGATGTCGTTACGGGCGTCCTCGCATCGAACATCATGCTGTCGATCGCCAAACCACTTTTCGAGAGCAAGACATTCATGCTGAGCATGAGCGCCGGCCCGTCGGTGCTCGCTGGCAAGGGCTGCAGCCCCTATTTCTTCGCAATGTCGTGGCAGAACGACAATCTCGCGGAGGCGCTCGGTCGATACTTTACGGAAGCGGGAATGAAGCGCGTGTTCGTGCTATCTCCCGACTTTCCTGCGGGACGAGACATGGTGGCTGGCCTGAAGCGGACCTACAGCACACCGCTCCTGTCGGAGACATACACGCAATTCCTGCAGATGGATTACGCAAGCGAGCTCACCAAGATCCGGGCAGTGAAGCCGGACTCTCTCTTCTTCTTTCTAACAGCCGGGCCGGCGATCAACTTCATCAACCAGTACGCACAATCCGGACTGACCAAGGAAGTGCCCGCTTACGCGACGTTGCTGGATCAGACTATCTTTGCCGCGGTGGGTCGCTCCGTTCATGGCACATACACTGCGACCAACTGGCTTCCGGGCCTGAAAAATGCGGCGAACGAAAACTTCGTCGCAAAATTCAAAAAATCTTATAATCGCGAGCCGTCGCCCTATGCGGCCAATGCCTACGATACCGCCCGGCTTCTCGATAGCGCCATTGCCAAGATCGGCGGCAAAATCGAAGATAAGATCGCTTTCCGCAAGGCGCTTGAAGAAGCGTCGTTTGAATCCGTTCGCGGCGCGTTTAAATTCAACAAGAACCACTTTCCGATCCAGAATTTCTACGTTGGCGAAGCGGTTGATGACGGCCGAGGCGGCACAACGATCGTGGAACGCGAACGGCCGCTGACAGACTGGCAGGACGCCTATGTGACACAGTGCACAATGGCGGAGAAATAGCCCGTTCACCGGCCAGAGTTCTCACACCATGCTCAGTTTCGACTTCTTCGTCGCCCAGCTTCTGAACGGCGTTCAGTTTGGGATCATGCTGTTCCTGATCGCCGCGGGCCTCACGCTAGTCCTCGGCATCATGAACCTCATCAATCTTGCCCATGGGTCGCTTTATATGATCGGGGCCTATCTGGGCGCCACGTTTATCGTCCAGACGGGATCGTTCCTGATCGGAACGGTGGCGGCAATCGTCGGAACGGTGGCGATTGCCCTGCTCCTGGAAGAACTCGTGCTCCGTAAACTGTACAAGGCACCACATCTGCATCAGGTGCTGGGGACGTTCGGCGTCGTGCTGTTCCTGAATGAAGTGGCCAGAATCATCTGGGGTTCGGGCGCGCAATTCATACCGACGCCCTATTTCCTCAAGGGACAGATCGTTCTCTTTGGCGACGTTGTCTATCCGGTCTATCGCATCACGATCATCGCCATCGGTCTGTCCGTCGCGGCGCTGCTCTATGTAATGATCACTTACACCCGGATCGGAATGCTGATCCGGGCGGGCGCCAGCAACCGCGACATGGCGGCAGCTCTCGGCATCAATATTAACCGGCTACTGACCGTGGTTTTCGGCCTGGGTGCCGCGCTCGCTGCACTGGCCGGCCTGCTTCTCGGCCCGCTCCTGTCGATTCAGCCGGGCGCCGGCGATCCCATCGTGATTACTGCTCTTGTGGTACTGGTGATCGGCGGTATCGGATCGATCCGCGGCGCATTCTTCAGCGCCCTGCTGATCGGAATCGTCGATACGCTCGGCCGCAGCTTTCTGCCGCTTCTGTTTCAATTCGTCTTCTCGACCTCGGTCGCCAATACCGCGGCACCAATCATAGCGAGTCTCCTGATCTACCTGCTGATGACGGTTATTTTGGTGGCGCGCCCACAGGGCCTGTTTCCTGCGAGGATAGGATGACGTCACAAAAACAGATCGTTATCGGCACCGGTATCCTTCTCCTGCTTTTGTTGGTGCCGCTCATCACCCGGTCTCTGGAACTGCCTTTCTATCTCCTGCTGGCCACGCGGATCGTCATTTTCGCGATTGCGGCGCTGAGCCTCGACTTGATCCTGGGTTATGGCGGGATGGCAAGCTTCGGCCACTCCGTATTCCTCGGTCTAGCGGGTTACACTGTCGCGATCATGGCGTTTCACGGAATCGACAATGCATGGCTGCAATGGCCGGTTGCGCTGCTCGTCTGCGCGATCGCCAGCATGATCATCGGACTGATCTCGTTGCGCAGCTCGGGGGTGTATTTCCTGATGATCACGCTGGCACTGGCCCAGATGCTGTATCTGGTCGCATTCAGCCTCAAAGCCTATGGCGGCGATGACGGTCTGCCCATGGATCGGCGCAGCATACTGTGGCCGCTCAATCTCGCTGATCCGACCGAGTTCTATCTCTTGTGTCTGGCTCTGCTCGCTGTCTTCTATTTTGCACTGGTGCGGCTCGTCCGGTCGCGCTTCGGCCTTTTGCTCCGTGGGAGCCAGGAAAATCTCGTTCGCCTCGAAACACTGGGATTTCCCGTGCTTCGCTACCGGCTGGTCGCATTCATGATATCCGGCACGATGTGCGGTGTCGCCGGCATTCTCCTGACCAATCTGACGGAATTCGTCGCTCCAAGTTATATGAGCTGGGAGCGGTCCGGCGAGCTGATGATCATGGTGGCAATCGGCGGGATCGGAACTCTATTCGGTCCCATCATCGGGGCGATCGCGTTCTTGTGCGCGCAGGAGATCATCTCGACCTTTACGCCACATTGGCAACTTTTTGTCGGTCCGGCTCTTGTTGTCATCGTTCTTGGTACGCAGCGTGGCGCACTCAATCTCAGATCGCGCAAGAGGGCAAAACTGAAATGCGCTCGGACGATCGGGACCGCTGCCGCATCATGACATCCGACATCCTCACGGTTAATGGCCTAACCAAGCAATTCGGCGGCCTCGTCGTAACCTCGGATCTCTCTCTCACAATCCGGGAGGGAGAGATCCATGCGATCATCGGCCCGAACGGCGCGGGGAAAACCACCTTCGTTAGCCAGCTTCAAGGAACCCTGCGGCCGGATCAGGGACAAATTTTCTTCCAGGGATCGGAAATCACACACACACCGATCCATCGCCGTGCGCGCATGGGCCTTGCCCGTTCGTTTCAGATCAGCTCGATCTTCCCGCGCCTCACGGTCAAGCAGAACGTTATTCTGGCGACCCAGGCACACGAGGGCCATTCGTTCCGCTTCTGGAGACCAGTGGATTCCAGCGAAGCGTTGAATACACGTGCACGCACGGCGCTCGATCATGTTGGCATTTCGAAAATTGCCGATACTCCCGCCGGAGAAATCGCTTATAGCGAGCAACGTCAGCTCGAATTTGCCATGGCGCTGGCGGCACACCCCAAGCTGTTGCTGCTGGACGAACCGATGGCTGGCATGAGCAAAGACGAGTCCATGCTGCTCATGTCCCTGATCCAGCGGATGAAAGGCAGCGTCTCCATTCTTCTGGTCGAGCACGACATGGATGTCGTCTTTTCTCTGGCCGACCGTATCACCGTCCTGGTCCGTGGTCAGGCGATCGCGACCGGCTCACCCGAAGACATCCGAAACAACGCCCATGTCCGCGCAGCCTATCTAGGTGACGAGTAGACGATGCTCACAGTCAGAGGAATTCACTCGGCCTATGGGCCCTCTCGCGTTCTCTTCGGGGTCGATTTCGAGATCGGTAGAGATGAGATCGTGACGCTGCTGGGTCGCAACGGCATGGGCAAGACGACCATCATCCGCTCGATCATGGGCATCTTGAAACCACTCGAAGGAACTATCCACTTCGACGGCCGGGAAATCACGGATTCTCCGGTATACGAGGTCGCGCGCTGCGGTATTGGTCTGGTGCCCGAGGGCCGCCAGATTTTTCCGAACCTAACGGTGGAAGAGAACATTATCATCGCTGCGTCGCCCAAAGGGAGCGGATACTGGACCAAAGATATGGTCCTCGATCTGTTTCCGAGTCTGAAATCCCGTCTGCGCCATCTCGGCTGCAACCTCTCGGGAGGTGAGCAACAGATGGTCGCGATCGGCCGCGCGCTGATGACAAACCCTAAACTGTTGATCCTCGACGAGGCGACAGAGGGGCTTGCACCTTTGGTGCGCGCAGAAATATGGGATTGCATCGCCAAGCTGAAAGGACGCGGACAATCGATTCTGCTCATCGACAAAAATCTGGCGCCGCTGCTGCGTCTCGCGGATCGTCATTATGTCGTCGGCAAAGGCCAGATCGTTTGGACCGGCGGCTCTGACGCCCTGACGAAACAAGCAGAACAGCTCAACGGATATCTCGGGATCTGACGATCGGTTCCAAAGACAGCAGCAATCTGCCGCGGTGCCTGTCCCTGAAGTCAGGTAGCTCCGCCGGCTCGATCAGCTATGCAGGCCTGGTTTCAAAACGTCAGCCAGCACCGAGCGACGGCATGGTTACTGATTTCGCCATCAATTGTTGTGGTCAGCCCCGGCACAACAGTCAGGAGAAAACAGGCAACATCGTAACCGGACGCGACCTCAGGTCGTTGTCGTTTCGGGAGATACGCGGCCGGTTGCTTCTCTCGAGGGGCCCGCCGGAGATTGCGATATCCTCGTTCACGAGGCCTACCTTACGCGATAGACGAATTAGAGTGGCGTTATGCCGGCAGCGGCGATGACTTTCTGCCATCTGTCCCGCTCCGCTTTCAGAAGAGATCGAGCTTCCACTCCAAATACCGCGCGCAGCTCCAGACCGATTTCCGAATTCGGCATTGAACCTCCGCCAAATTGAAAGACTTTCTCAAGGTGGATTCGAGCGTCGTGACAATCTCCAGCGACGTTCCCTTGGGCACCAGCAAAACAAAACCGGATTCAACCCGCAATTCGGGATATCCAGATTCGGCAACGGTTGGGATATCGGGCGCGAGAACTGACCGACTTGCTCCGGATACAGCCAGCCCTTTGAGACGCCCTTCCTTGACATGCGCAAGCGCGCCGGACGTGATGATAACGCCGGATTGCACAACACCAGACATCAAGTCGGCGATTGCGGGCGCGAGGCCCTTATAGGGCACCTGAAGCGCCAAGAAATCGCCAACGCTGCGGAAATACTCCATGGTCAAATGACCTGGCCTCCCTACCCTGCCGCCCGACGCATATGAAACCGGCGACGCCTTCTGCGCCTTCGCATAAGCTGCGAAGGCGGCAACGGTCTTCACCGGCGAAGATGGGCGTTGTCACCAACATCTGATCGAACGAAGCGCAGATGCTGACAGGAATAAGATCGGAATCTGCATCGAACGGCATCTTCCCGAAAAAAGGTCGAATTCGAATTCTACAGCCCACCGATCCAGGCCGATTGTTAATTCGGCGCGCATCCGAGATGCGTTGGCGGGCTTGGCCGTATCGAGAGCGAACTTGAGGCTCTGGGACAAGGATTGAGCGGTGACGTTGTCGTCGGGACAAGCGTCTTGTCTGCCTTCCTTTCTCTACCGGATGCTGTCAGCGATTTTATTCATCACAACTCGAACATCACGATCAAATTCAGAGAATGTTCAAATGACGAACTCGTGACACGGCTTCGGAATGGTCATTTGGATTTTCTCATTTGCCGTATCGACTCCGAATCTTATCCTGACCTCACCGTTTTCAAACTCTACGAGCCAGCCATCATAATTGTATGCGGACCTGAGCACCTCTATCCAACAAGAAGAGGATCTCGTGGAAAGAGGCGAAGCATTTCTGGATCCAGCCTAATACCAGGACCGCGTTGCACGAATGTCATCCGCCGACGTCGCTCGTTACTTTGTGGAATTCGGCGCGCTGAGAGTTCTTGATTTTCCGGTTCGCTCCAGTGCCGGCCCTTTGATGCTGGCCTATGCGCGAGACGGCCGTCTTTCCGCGCCTGCAAGACACTTGATCAAACCATCAGGGCAGCGACCTGCGATAGGGGCCGGTGCCACGCTTTTTGAGATTAAGAGAGCACAGGCCAGGGGTCGCAATTCGTCGTATTTCGTCCGCCGACGAATCGACAAGC
>JAFAFP010000181.1 GCA_023423415.1 Pseudomonadota bacterium
CCGCGCCGCTCCCGAGCGAAACGGACACAAAAAGAACGCAAGCCCAAGAGGCTGCCCAAGAGGCGCGCATAATGATCCCCCTCATGAAGTGGTGGAGCTTGCGCTCCTTACCCCCGGATATTTCATGGAAAGCCGGTCGGGACGCGGGAGTCAATGAATCCGCCGGCTCCCGCCATGATTGTTACCGGATTAAGGTTAGTTGTGGAGAACTGGACACGGCTTGTTCCACAGGAAATCCCGTTCCGGGACACCGTCGTTTCGGCCGGAAATGTTACGAACAACTACGCTGCGAGTTCCTTCTCGATCGCTACGATCAGGCGCGTATCGGTCGGGTCAACCGCCGAGCCGAAGGATGCAGCCAAGGTACCGTCACGTCCGACGAGGTATTTGTGGAAGTTCCAGCGCGGTAGTTCGGTAGGACGCTGCAGAGCGGCCCATCGATAAAACGGGTGCGCACCTTCGCCCTTCACTGACACCTTTTCTGTCAGCGGGAAGGTAACACCATGCTTGTGGGCGGTTGCATGGATCTCGGACGCATTGCCCGGTTCTTGTCCGCCGAAATCATTCGACGGCACGCCAACAACAAGGAGCCCGCGCGGACGGTAACGGTTCCAGATCGCTTCCAGGCCCGCATATTGCGGCGTGTAGCCACATAACGACGCAGTGTTCACAACCAGTACAGGCTGTCCCGCATGGTCAGCCAGCTTGATGTCACCGCCGTCAATTCCCTTGAAGGTGTAGCCGAAAGCCGTTGCACGACTGATACCTTGAGCTGCGAGCGGGTGCGTCACGAAAGGTGTGCTCAGCGCTGCAAGAGAGATCACGAATTGTCGCCGGTCCATTGTTCCGCCCATTCCCTGAATGCTCACAATTAAATTAACGCGGTTACGGCTCGTGAAGGCAAATGCTCGTGAACACGCCCTGGCAAACCGTCGCGCGAGGAACACATCGTTGTCAGTTGCGTTGGTTGGCGGGCGTGGGGCGGCAAGGGATCGGGAATGTCTTGGTTCAGCGTGTTCCGAGCCTCTTTTGACGGTGCATTGCATCCCCGTCAGCGCCGGACAGGTCGCATTGCCGCATACACGGCGACAAGCGTGACGGTGGTTACGCTCGTTTGCGGTTTTCTCGCCGTACTGCATTTGAATGCGAACCAACTCACTGATCTGGCGAATGCCAGCGCGATGCGAGCGCCGCGTGTGGTCGATATCGAGGCCACTTCGAATAAGGCCTGCGATGAACAGAAATGGCCCTTTATCGAAGGGACCTGTCTCATCCAATCGAATTCGGTCCGCAAGGACGGACGCGTTTTGCCTGCGAAAGGACTTGCATCGCATGAGTTCGCGTTGGCATCGCGCAAGAAAAAATCCCGACGGAAAACCCTGGTTGCATCGGCCCCCCGTGTGAGGATGGTCACAATCGGCAAGGCAGGGGCGGCGGGCGATGCGTCGCCTGACGATGAAACTCAAATTCCTCTGCCGATGTCGCGACCGCAAGCCCTCGCGGCCCTGACACCGACGCCGGCACGACCAGCGGCGACACCGCCAGTCGTCGCGGCAGCGGCAACGCCACGGCCGCAGAAGCCCGAGACCGTAGCAACATCGCGTCGGCCCAGAGAGCAGACCCATCGCGAGGCACAGCGTCGCGAACGCTTGACTCGGGAACAGCGCGAAGCGCGGGCTGAGCGGCAGATACGGTACAACGACGAGCAGAGCGCTCGCCGCTGGAACCAGTACGGCTATCCTTCGCAAGCATACGGCTACGCATCGCAACAGGGCGACTGGCAACGCGCCAGGACGGCTCAACGCGGGCTGTTCGACGGTGGTGGCTTCTTTCCCACGATCCGCTGACATGAACTCACCGGCCGCTTTGCTGCGGCCGGTGAAAACTGATGCTTGAGGTCAGTGGCAGTTCGGTGCGCGGTGGCCGGCGTATCCGAACGCTTTCCGGGCCGGCTTGTCGATAAACTTCGGCTCGGCAAATTTCGGCGCTGGAGCAATTCTCGGTTGAACCTGCGGAGCAGCTTCGGGACCTGGGCTGGGGCTTGGAGCCGGAGCAGCGTCGGCGACAGGAGCTTCGGCCTTGGGAGCGGTCTCGGGTTGTCCTCCATTGGTCTGGATCACGCTAGCCTGAGCAGCACTCGCGGGAGATTGGGCCTGCGCTTGCTGACCCGGGGCGGGGAGAACCTGGATCTGCCGGTTTGGTCCCTGTTGGGCTTGGGCCGATACGGCCATAACGGCCAGGATTGCGGCGGCGAGAGCGGATTTGGTCACAATGGTCATGGCCTGATTTCCTTGAAGGGGCGGCGATGACCATTGGTCGCGGCCATCATGACCGTGGTTCAAGGTCACGGGACGGAAAATCCGATACGTCAGGCTGTATGCAGGGAAGTTCTTTTTCCGGCGACGCCACGTCGGCATCGCTGCCGATGATGCTGCCCTGATTCCAGGTGTATCTCTGCCGGAACGTGACCCTGTCAGGCGGGGTTTATGCCAATGTCATGTCCCCAAGGGGAGGATGAATATGAGACGGTTGCTTTCATTGATGGCGCTGGTCGCGGGACTGTGGCTGGCCGGCGGCAACGTCGCCTCTGCCGAGGTGACTTACCCATGGTGTATCGTCACTGGCGGCACCAGCGAGGGAGCCTATAGCTGCGGCTATGTCAGCTTCGAGCAATGCCAGGCGACGCGGCTCGGCACCGATATGTGCGTCATCAATCCGTTCTATCAGCCGTCCACGCAAGGAAACGCGCCTCGGCAGCAGCGTGAACGGGAACGCCCCCGGCGCTGACGACAATCTGCATTTGTCACTCGGGCGTGGCGCCATCTTTTACACACAGCAAGCATCACTATCTGTTGGCCGAGATTGCTGGAGGCTGACATGAAGAGAGTGGGCTGGGTTTGTGCGCTTGTCGCATCGATGATGCTTTCGGTGGCGCCTGCCCGTGCGGCCGATGAACCCGATCTGATCTTCAAGCGTTCGACCGTGTTCAAATGGATCTCGCCGAACGACAAGCTGGCAACGTATGGCCTGGACGATCCGGAGGTCGAGGGCGTTGCCTGCCATTTCACCGTTCCGGAACGGGGTGGCTTCAAGGGCTGGCTGGGTCTCGCCGAAGAGGTGTCGGACATCTCGCTCGCTTGCCGGCAGATCGGACCGATCCGCTTCAAGGCGAAATTCGAACAGGGCGAGGATGTCTTCCGGACCCGGCGTTCGCTCTTCTTCAAGAAGATGCAGATCGTTCGCGGCTGCGACGAGAAGCGGAACGTTCTCGTCTATATGGTTTATTCCGACCGCATCATTGAAGGTTCGCCCAAGAACTCGACATCGTCAGTGCCGATCATGCCTTGGGGCACGAGCGGCGAATTGGCGAAATGCGCGGACTTCATTGAGAAGTAGGCGCGAGCCTCAGCCTATTTTTTCTCGATGGAGATGCCGCCGGGTCCCACGTTGATCTGCATGCCGTCTGGCTGCTTCTTCTCCTGATAGAGATTGTAGCCGAGGATGGCGACGACAACGGCCATGGCGCCGATGACGAGGTAAAGAAGGTTGGTCCGGTTCACGATGGCCCCTTGATGGTCGAATAGCTGAACGCCTTATAGCCGAGAGCAACGCGACATAAAAACCCGCAGTGTTGTTCCTCGACATTCCTGACTACCGAGAACATCAGAAGCCGTGTTACGCCATTGCGTAGGCTCTGCACAGGCATGTCAAGGAACCAGGGCTGGCCTGGTTGCGGCTCGGCTTGTGACAGCGATTGTACGCTTCTGCAGGAAGAGTAGTGCGAAGCCGATCACCGGCAGGAAAATATCGGTCCAGAAGACGACACCCGCATTGCCCGGCGCGAAGTTGTGCGCGCTGATCATTTGATAGATGTGCACGCCGGCCGCCCCGAGAAGAAACATCGAGGGTCCGACCACGGCTGCAGTACGCAGGCCGGGATCGCCACGGAAGGCGAGAAACCCCACCACAGAAAAGCCGAGACTGGCGAAGCCGACCTCGGTCTGAAACGGGCTGTCGGCCCAGCCGATGAAGCGGGCTGTCATCTCACCGAAGAAGACGTGCATCACGAAGTTATAGAAATTGTTGATGCCGATGGAGAACAGCAGGAAGTAGGAGAACAGCGCTTCGACAAGTTGAGCTTGTGTGCGCGGCGCTGGCTTGGCGACATAGGCGATCGCCGATGCAATCAGGCCGATGACGAGCAGGGTGAGCGTGAAATTCGACAGGACAAGCCGGATCAAGGTCTCGATCATGAGCTTTGAAATACCGTATATGTGATGGCGGGCACGCAGCGTCGGCTGAGCGTGGGCTTGGCAGGTGAGTCGATCCAGCCCATATTACGGCCATGACCGACACCATGACAAAAACCTACCCTGTCACCCGCACCGATGCCGAGTGGCGCGCGCGGCTGACGCCCGAGCAATATCACATCATGCGACAGCACGGCACCGAACGGCCGGGAAGCTGTGCACTGAATTACGAGAAGCGCGCTGGCACTTTTGAGTGCGCGGGCTGCGACCAGCCCCTGTTCAAGTCGGGCCGGAAATTCGAAAGCGGCACCGGTTGGCCCAGCTTCAACGATCCCGAGCCGGGTGCGACCGAGACGACGGATGACCGCAGCTACGGCATGGTGCGTACCGAAGTTCATTGCAGCCGGTGCGGTAGCCATCTCGGTCATGTTTTCCCGGACGGACCGCCGCCGACCGGCCTTCGTTATTGCATCAACGGCGTTGCGATGAACTTCAAGCCCGCGGCCTGATTGGCCGCGCGTCGCGCGCCCTCGATCTTTCCGCATGACGCAGGCTTCAGGCCCGCGTGGAATGGAACGGTTGAAGGGGGACGTCGACATGGTGGACAGCCTGACCCGCGAAATCGGCCGCACCTACGCTCCGCGTGGCCCGTGGGTCGGCGATCTCATGCCCGGCGATCCGGCCGATGAGGCGATGTTCGAAAGCCGTCCCATTCCCGCCGAAGCCTGGAGCGCCTTCGAAAATTCACCTCTCTGCGAGCATATGCACGGAATCCCGCATGAAGGGATCATCGGCGCATATGAGGAATTCTGGTTCACCGCGCCGCAACTCCCCGCAATGATCGCGCTGGTCGAGACGGAGCTTGGGGCCGCGCCACCAAAGGCGCGGGCCTGGCTGACAGACCTCGCGCGATTTGCCCGCCGTGCGCAGGAGCGCAATGTCGGTGTGACATTTATTGTGAGTGGGTGAGGGCGCCCTGCCAAAGCGTAGCGCTGGCCTATTGTTGTACAAGCGCGAGGGCGGTGCGCTGCAGCTCCTGCTTGTCCATCCGGGCGGACCGTTCTGGGCGAAGAAAGACGCGGGTGCCTGGTCAATTCCCAAAGGCGAATACGACGCGGATGAGGACGCGCTGACGGCTGCCAAACGCGAGTTCACGGAAGAGCTTGGCATGACGCTACAGGGCGAATGCCGCGCACTTGGCGAAGCAAGGCAGCGCGGCGGAAAGATCGTGACTGCATTTGCGCTCGAGGGCGATCTCGATGTCAGCACGATCAAGCCCGGTCTGTTCGAGATGGAATGGCCGCCGAAGAGCGGGCGGATGCAGAGCTTTCCGGAAATCGATCGCGCCGCCTGGTTCTCCCCGGAGGAGGCGCGGGTTAAGATCCTTGAGGGGCAACGCGGGTTCATCGATCGATTGCTGGAACTCGCTGCGAAGGCTTGAGCATCCCGGCCGATATTGAACTCGGCGCTGTTTGCCCTAACCTTACGGCAAAGGTCCGCCACGGAGCCGGTGATGCCCGAGCCGATCGTAAAAAGCCGCCCTAAAACCCAGACCAAGACGGCGCGTCCGCCGCTCTACAAGGTCATTTTGCTCAATGACGATTACACGCCGCGCGAGTTCGTCGTGCTGGTGCTGAAAGCCGTGTTCCGTATGGGGGCCGAGCGCGCCTATGCGGTGATGATGACGGCGCACAAGCGCGGCGCCTGCGTAATCGCGGTTTATACCCGCGACGTCGCCGAGACCAAGGCGAAGGAGGCAACCGATCTCGGCAAGCAGAAGGGCTATCCGCTGTTCTTCACCACAGAACCGGAGACCTGAGCCGCTTCGCGTGGCAGGTCGTTCGCCCAAATCTCATCATAGTTCCGAAAGCGCCGGAGAATTGGCTCCGAGCGCGTCGGCTCGATCAGCGGCAGCAGGTGCTTGAGCACGCCATTCATCACATCCGAAACGTGCCGCACGTAAAGATCGACTGGATAGAGCGTAAATCCGAGGTTGAGTTTTGGGTCGTAATGCATCCCGCCAGAGAGGCAGCGCTTGTAGCCGTTGGCGATGGCCCAGGAAATGACATCGCGAAACGCAACGAAATAGAGATGGCGGTCGAGCGCGACATCGTAATCGAGCCCGAGATACTCGTTGCAGATGTGATCGCCGTGAACCATCGTCAGGCTGAACGCGACGATGTGCCCGTCGCTGCGCCAGATGAAGAAGCGTGACTTGTCCGGCATCCTGCGACCAAGCGCAATGAAATATTCCCTTGTCAGCTTTTCGAAATGCCGATCGGATCGCTCATAAACCTGCAGATAGAGCGGATAGATCTCGTCGATGACGCCGGACACGTCGCGCACGATTTCCAGAGTGATCGGCGAGCCTGAAGCGGAGGCGCGGAACTTGCGCCGAAGATCGGAGCGCATGCGCGCAGTCACGCCGCGCAACAGGTAATCGTCAAAGTCCCTGTAGTCGAGATTCAGAACGACCATCGGAAGACTGGGAATGCGCGCGAAGCCATGATTCGCGAAGGCATTCAGGGCGCGACGATAGCCGGATGGAAATTCCTTCAGCACGATCAGTCGGGCGCCAAGTGCTTTGGCATGTCGAACGATCTCGCGCGCCAGCAACGCCGCATCAGCCGTTGCATTGCCATCGCGCCGGTCGAGATGGGCTTCGCCGGCGACACATCCGAGCATCAGCGTTCGCATCTTGAGAAAACGCGGCCACAAGAGGCGAACGATCGAAGCGCCGGCGCGCAGAGTGTGCGATGAGCCTTCGAGCAGATCCTGATCAAGCAGGAAGAATGGTTGCACAGAACGGACGTTGCCCACGCCATCACGAACGGCGAAATAGCGATAGACGAAATCTGGCATGATCGTGTCTTCGACGATCTCGTAGTAGCGGTCATCCTTACGAGTATGGGCGAAGGCGTGATGCCAGTGTTTGCAAGCTCTCAGGTCGGCCTTGCTGACGATGTCGATGCGATGGCCTTGGTGTCGTCGTCCTGTCTTTGCGGCGGGACTTTCCAAGGCCTGTTTCATGGGGCTCTTCGCAATGCTTCCGGTTCCTGGTCAATCGAGCGACGGATGGTTTGTTCCATCGGCAGGAATGCGGTGGTGTCTGCATCGCAGCTTAGTGATCAAGCAGGACTTGCATCAATCCTTGCGCGGATGCGCGTCGCGCCAGGCGCGTGGGCGTTCGAAAGCGCCGCGCCAGATGCCACGTTTGGCGCTTCGTGCATCGTCCTCGATTGCGGCATAGGGACCACTCTCGCCGCCGAAATTCACGGCCAGACCTTCGCGGACCATGACTTCGCCGATGTCATTGACGCCTTTTGCCTTGCAGGTCGCAAGCGTGCGGCCGAAGCGATCACGACCTTGCGATGTGCAGGCGATCTCGCCCTTGGCGGTCAGTTCGAGAAGGCGCTTGCGAGCGGTCCGTCCGCAGGGCCATTCGCGGTCGCGCTCGTCGCGGCAGGTCTGATGTAGTTCCGGTGCATCGATGTTGAGGATGCGGATGGTCTCGCTACCAGTGCGCAGCGTATCTCCGTCGAGCACTGTGATCGGTGAATGGATATTCGTCGGCTTGGGATCGATCAGCGGTCGCAGCAACACGACCGCACCGACGACACCGCCGATGAACACGAGGCTGAGCGGAATACCGATGACGTGGCGGCTGCGCGCTGCGCCGCCGTAGGAGCGCGGCGGCCTTCTGCGCCGGAAGGAGGGAGCCGATGACATCCGGTGAAGGCTAGGCGTGGTGCGTTACCGAATGGTTGCGGCCCGTTGATCGCGCTTGTGGACAAGTTGCGCTGCTTTGAATGCGTCCAGGACGGCCGTGCAGGTCATGCGACCGTTGCAACGATGATGCAGTCTCAATCGACCCCTGCGATCCTTGACAACGGCGTTGAAGATGGTCCTGCTGGTCCGGTCATGATTTATGGCTCGGTACGGCCTGGCCGTCGTTGGTACGGCTCGTCTGTCGTTCGTCACGCGCAAGCGCATCTTCGGAACCCCAATGCCTGATGTAACACACGCCTTTCTTCTGGTTTATGCCGGTCTGTTTCCGATCGTGAATCCGGTCGGCAGTGCGCCGATCTTTCTCGGGCTCACGGCCGGCTGCTCCGATGCCGAACGCAACGCGCTGGCGGGAAAGGTGGCGATCAACAGCGTCTTCCTTCTGATCGGGTCGATGTTCATCGGCTCGCATCTTCTGGTGTTCTTCGGCATCACGCTGCCGGTGGTCCGTATCGCCGGCGGGCTGGTGGTGGCGACCTATGGCTGGAATCTTCTGCAGAGCGGAGCCGATGCCGACAGCCAGCGGGCCGCCGACACGGCGAAGCAACCGAAGGCGATCGATTCCTTCTATCCGCTGACCATGCCGCTCACGGTGGGCCCCGGTGCGATTTCCGTGGCGATCGCGCTCGGCAGCCAGCGGCCCGCGGGCGAACATGACTGGTCGCAATTGGCGATGCTGGCCGGCACTGCGATCGCCGGCATTCTGGCGATCGCGCTGACGGTGTTCGTCTGCTACCGCTTCGCCGAACGGATCATCGCCATGCTCGGCCACAGCGGCACCAATGTCGTGGTGCGGCTCTCGGCCTTCGTGCTGTTGTGTATCGGAATCCAGATCATCTGGACCGGTGCAAAGGCGTTGATTGCCGAGTAGCAACGTCGTTGTTCAACACGCGACAGTTCAACGTTCGCCCCGGTCAAATAGCGCTGGATTGCCGTCGCCCGCCTGTGTACACGGACGCTCCTTTTTCTGAGAGCGGCTATGTCATCTTGCGGACTTGATTTCGGAACCTCGAATACCACGCTGGGAAGTATCGTCGATCGCACACCGGTTCTGGTTCCGCTGGAGGGCAGCCACACCACAATCCCGAGCGCGATCTTCTTCGAACGCACCGGTGGCGCGCTGATCGGGCGGAAGGCCATCGGCTCCTATGTCGAGGGCACGCCGGGGCGGCTGATGCGCAGCCTCAAGTCGGTGCTCGGCACGTCGCTGGTCGACGAGGTCACGCAGGTCGGACGCGAACGCAAGAAATTCCGCGACGTCATTGCGTACTATGTCGGCGCGGTGAAACGGCGGGCCGAGCAGGCGGCGGGGCGCGAGTTCCGCAACGTCGTGCACGGCCGCCCGGTGCATTTCGTCGATAACGCGCCGGACGCGGACGCACGGGCCGAGGATACGCTGCGCGAGATTGCCCGCGGCATCGGCTTCGACGAGATCACCTTTCAGTTTGAGCCGATTGCGGCCGCGCTCGATTACGAACGCCAGATCGCCGGTGAGGAGATTGCGCTGATCGCCGACATCGGCGGCGGCACCTCCGACTTCTCGATCGTGCGCCTCAGTCCGCAGCGGCACCGCAAGGCCGATCGCGCGGAGGACATTCTGGCCAATGACGGCGTGCGGATCGGCGGTACCGACTTCGACCGGCGCGTGAGCCTCGGCAAGGTCATGCCGTTGCTCGGCTATGGCAGCGCGATGAACCGCGCCGGCCTGCACGCGCCGACCAGCTACTTCCACGATCTCGCCACCTGGTCGACCATCAACCGGATGTACGAGCGCGGGGTCGCGCAGGATATCCGCCATGTGCGCAAGGAAGCGAAGCAGCCGGAGCTGTTCGACCGCCTGTTGCGGGTGCTGGAAGAACAGCGTGGGCATACGCTGGCGATGGATGTCGAAAAATCCAAGATCGCGTTGTCGGATGAACCGCGCGCCGGCTTTGCGCTGGACTGGATCGAGCCGGGGCTCAGCGTCGATATCGTCCGCGCCGATCTCGTCGATCACACCTCAGAGCTGGCGGACAACATCGCCGCGCGGATCGCGCGCTGTCTGAAGCAGGCTGGCCTTGCCGCCGACGACATCGATGCGGTGTTCCTGACCGGCGGCTCGGTGCAGTTGGCCCA
This sequence comes from Pseudomonadota bacterium, assembly GCA_023423415.1. GTDB lineage: Bacteria > Pseudomonadota > Alphaproteobacteria > Rhizobiales > Xanthobacteraceae > Pseudorhodoplanes. Next base: position 10,152 of record JAFAFP010000181.1, read on the forward strand.
TGTGCGCAGCGCGATTGTCGCCTGCGTGCCGAATGCGCGCGTGGTCGAAGGCGACACGTTCGGTGCTGTCGGTAAGGGGCTGACGATCGAGGCCGAGCGGCGATATGGGGCTGTGGCGGCGGGGTAAGTGATACACGCCGTTGTCGATTGTTGCGTCAGACCAGCGCGCTAAACATCTAGCTAATTCCACATTCTTGTCTAAACGCAGCTAGCGTTTTTGATTGGAAATATTGCTCAAAGCGCGAGCATTCCTTTAGACCTGATAACAAGAATTCACGACTTAAGCCGCAGCGTTCCAACACTATAATGCAATAGATCATCGAAATTAGCCGATAAGCGTATGCCATGAACTGCAATTCGGATGTGCTGTGACGTTGAGAGCTTCCGTGAGCCTGCTTTCCTCGTAGTCGATTAATCAATCTTTCATCGAGAAAATGAACAGTAGGAATTTCGGAATATTCGGATTTTAGGTCCCTTATGATTCCGGACAAGGACCATGACTTTCTAAAAATCGGCACGATTCTTTCTTCGATGAAGGAAGTAAGGCGCTCGTTGCTGGCGTCGGAAGCCAGCTTCTCTGAAATGGTGTTGACTAGCTCCAGTGCTTCCCGGTCGGGCGAGGCGGGAATGTTTAAGCCCCGATAAAGACCCTCGATCATTCTAATGCAATAGAAGAATTTATCTTCGAGATACCGCTCCTCTGCGGTAACAGTTCGGTACCAGTTGAGAGTTTGCTCGATCGGGTCGAATAGGTTGAGGAAATTATTGAGCACTTCTCCGAAATCAATATGCTGCAGACGTAGTGGAAGTTGATGCAAATCAATATTTGATTTCGCCGCCTCAATTCGCGACGCTGTTTCCACGGGGCAAATCTCCTCAGACGTCGATCCACTCGGATCGTTGGCCAAAATGGCGAATGACATTCGATCCATGCGAATAAGATCGAAAGTCAGCAGCGATATAAGCCGTTCGATGCGATAAGAGAGGCTCAATGCCTCAGTCGGAGAAACATTTGTTTCGAATGAGAGCTTTAGTTCTCCCGTGGATTCCAGTTTTGGTGAAAGTGAGTTTCCGGAGGGGGTGTAGCTCGCTGATACGCCAATAGAGATGAGTCCTTTATCTGTCTTGAAGGATAGAGGTGTATTAGGCGCGTTCTCGATTGAAATTTTATAAGGCGACGTTTGAGTGGTCTCAATGAATGGTCGGATTTCAAAAAGCTTGCAAAACAGAGGGCTTTGAAGAGCTATTCGTTTTACATCCTTCTCGTCAGCTTTAACGTGAACTCTCCTAATGAGGTTTCGAATTTGTGTGTCGACCAATCTTGCTTTGAATCCCTTTATGCTTTGCCCTCCGGGGAAGCGAGGCCAAATGATTGTAGCAAATTCATGCCCGTCTATGAGGCAATGCAAATAGTCCTGATCAAGTTCTTCTGGAAGATCGAAGAGATCTTTGCCGCCTTTTATCTCGAACTTGGTCGACAGTAGCTTGCCACGGTACCCGTCGGTTTGGCTGAACTTAAAGACTCCGTTCCAAGATGTGTCCATTGATCCAGCAGAAGTGACTATTCCTATGAATAATTCCTCGGACATCTAACTGCTTCCAATTTTTATTTCTGCTTGTGACTGCGTTAAAACGAAAAGGGCAGCTCACGGGCTGCCCTTTGAAAGAATTGACCGTAACAAGCTCGGCAATAAGGCATCACCGCCTCAGGCTCACCGCCATGCCGTTGAGGTCGAGGTTCACCATCAGGCCGGTCTGGCTGCCGGCAAGCTGCATCACCGCGCCGCGCTGATTGGTGAGGATCACCGCCTGCGGGCCGCGGATCACGGCGGCGCCGGCAGCGCCCGCGCCGAACACGCCTTCGATATCCGACGCACGGTTGATGTTGGTCACGGTGCCGCGCAGGTTGGTTTGCGCACCGCCGAAGGTGAGGCCCCAGCTGAGGCCGCCGATCGAGAGCGGATAGCTGCGGCCGCGGAAGGTGAGGGTGCCCTGGCCGATCGTGCCGCCGATCACCCAGCCGGCCTTGATGAAGGAAATGCGGACGGTGCCGGTGTCGGCGCGCGCGGTGGAGAAGCCTGCGACGAGGAGAGCGGCGAGCGCGACGATGGCAGTGCGGAAGTAGGTCATGCGTTGTGTCCTTTTTGGAGGGGTCGAATTCCTTGAACCGGGCGGAAGTCGTTGAACGCAGATCACAGGTACAAGGGAGACAAGAATGGCCGGGCGTGAGCCCGGCCATGATGAAGAGATGTGTCGATCAGGAGCAGCCGGTCGTACTGCCGCAGGTGTCGCACTTCATGCAAGTGCCGTTGCGCACCAGCGTGAAGTTCTGGCACTCGCCGCACGCTTCGCCTTCATAGCCGCGGGCTTTCGCTTCCGCGCGGCGTTCGGAGACGGCCGCTTTCGCCTGTGCTTGCGTCTGCGCTTGCGGCTTGGTGTCACCCACCATCGCGCGCATGCGCTCTTCCACCTGCTGCCATTCGAGCCGGTCGAGCGCGGGCTTGGCGTCCGACTTCAGCGCGGTGGCTCCGGCCGTGTGCAGCGAGGTGACATTGGCCGCCGCCTGCTGCGCCGGCGCTGACGGCGTGCTGCTGCCACCCGCAATCACGCCGAGCTTGTCGGTGCGCGAGCGGGTGAGGCCGCGCGACAGATATTTCGCCGCCGGCGAGGGAACGTCCTGCGCCTTGCCTTCGTCCTCGCCCTTGCCGAGCGCATCGAACGCGCCTTCCGACGGATCGACGTGGCCGAGATCGAAGCGCGAGAGATAGGACACGGCGAGTTCGCGGAACACATAGTCGAGGATCGAGGTCGCAAACTTGATGGTGTCGTTGCCCTGCACCGGGCCCGAGGGCTCGAACCGCGTGAAGGTGAAGGCATCGACATATTCCTCGAGCGGTACGCCATATTGCAGGCCGAGCGAGATCGCGATCGCGAAGTTGTTGATCAAGGAGCGCAGTGCCGCGCCTTCCTTGTGCATGTCGATGAAGATTTCACCGATGCGGCCGTCGTCGTATTCGCCGGTGCGCAGATAGACCTTGTGGCCGCCGACCACGGCCTTCTGCGTGTAGCCCTTGCGGCGCGCGGGCAGCTTCTCGCGTTCGCGGATGACGGTGATGCGCTCGACCACCTTCTCGATCACGCGCTCGGCAAGCTGCGCGGTGCGCGCAGCAGCCGGCTTGTCGAGGAAGGCCTCGATGTCCTCGTCTTCCTCGTCCTCGTCGGCGATGAGTTGCGAGTTCAGCGGCTGGCTGAGCTTTGAGCCATCGCGATAGAGCGCGTTGGCCTTCAGCGCCAGCTTCCAGGAGAGCAGGTACGCGTTCTTGCAATCCTCGACCGTCGCCTCGTTCGGCATGTTGATGGTCTTGGAGATGGCGCCCGAGATGAACGGCTGCGCCGCAGCCATCATGCGGATGTGGCTTTCGACCGAGAGATAACGCTTGCCGGTGCGGCCGCACGGATTGGCGCAGTCGAACACGGCGTAGTGCGCGGGCTTCAGGTGCGGCGCACCTTCCACCGTCATCGCGCCGCAGACATGGATGTTGGCGGCTTCGATCTCGCGCTTGGTGAAGCCGAGATGCGCCAGCAGGTCGAACGACGCATTGGCGAGATCGGCCGACGAGACGCCGAGCGCATCGCGGCAGAACTGCTCGCCGAGCGTCCACTTGTTGAAGACGAACTTGACGTCGAAGGCTTTCGGCAGCGCCTGCTCAACGAGGGCGATCGCCTCGCTGGTGAAGCCCTTGGCCTTCAGCGTCGAATGGTTGATCGCAGGCGCGTTGGACAGGTTGCCGTGACCGACCGCATAGGCCTCGATCTCGGCGATCTCAGCTTCGCTGTAGCCGAGCGCGCGGAGCGCTTCCGGCACCGCGCGGTTGATGATCTTGAAGTAGCCGCCGCCGGCCAGCTTCTTGAACTTCACCAGCGCGAAATCCGGTTCGATCCCGGTGGTGTCGCAATCCATCACCAGGCCGATCGTGCCGGTCGGCGCGATCACAGTGGCCTGCGCGTTGCGATAGCCGTGCTGTTCGCCGAGCGCGATCGCCTTGTCCCAGGCGAGCTTGGCATGGCTGACGAGCTTCGGATCGGGGCAGTGCGATGCCTCGATCGGCACCGGATTGACGCCGAGCCGCTCATAGCCGACGGCCTCGCCATAGGCCGCGCGGCGATGGTTGCGCATGATGCGCAGCATGTGCTCGCGGTTCTGCGGGAAACCGGGGAAGGTGCCGAGCTCGGCCGCCATCTCCGCCGAGGTGGCGTAGGAGATGCCGGTCATGATCGCGGTCAGCGCAGCGCCGATGGCGCGGCCGGCATCGGAGTCATAGGGAATGCCGGACGACATCAGCAGACCGCCGATATTGGCGTAGCCGAGACCCAGCGTGCGGTATTCGTAGGAGAGCTGCGCGATTTCCTTGGACGGGAATTGCGCCATCATCACCGAGATTTCGAGCACGATGGTCCACAGCCGCACCGCGTGTTCGTACGAGGCGACGTCGAATTCCTTGGTGTCCTTGTTGCGGAAGGTCAGCAGGTTCAGCGACGCCAGGTTACAGGCGGTGTCGTCGAGGAACATGTATTCCGAGCACGGGTTCGACGCACGGATCTCGCCCGAAGCCGGGCAGGTGTGCCAGTCGTTGACCGTGGTGTGGAATTGCAGGCCGGGATCGGCGCAGGCCCAGGCGGCATAGCCGATCTTGTCCCACAGCTCGCGCGCCTTCAGCGATTTGGCGACGCCCTTCTTGTTGCGCCAGTTCAGATTCCACTCGCCATCGGTCTCGACGGCTTTCAGGAAGTCGTCGGTGACGCGGACCGAGTTGTTCGAGTTCTGGCCGGAGACGGTGAGATAGGCTTCCGAGTCCCAGTCGGTGTCGTAGATCGGGAATTCGATGTCGGTATAGCCCTGACGCGCGAACTGGATCACGCGCTTGATCATGTTGTCGGGGACGAACGCCTTGCGGGCGAGCTTGATCTCGCGCTTCAGCGCCGGGTTCTTGTCGGCCGAGAAGCAATCATCGCCCGAGCCTTCGCAATTCACGCAGGCTTTCAGCACCGCGCGCAGATGTTTCTGATTGATCTTGGAGCCGGTGACGAGAGCGGCGACCTTCTGCTCTTCCTTCACCTTCCAGTCGATATAATCTTCGATATCCGGGTGGTCGGCATCGACCACGACCATCTTCGCCGCACGGCGCGTGGTGCCGCCCGACTTGATCGCGCCCGCGGCGCGGTCGCCGATCTTCAGGAACGACATCAGGCCGGACGACTTGCCGCCGCCCGACAACTTCTCGCCTTCGCCGCGCAGCGCCGAGAAGTTCGAGCCGGTGCCGGAACCGTATTTGAACAGGCGCGCCTCGCGCACCCACAGGTCCATGATGCCGCCTTCGTTCACCAGGTCGTCGGTGATGCCCTGGATGAAGCAGGCGTGCGGCTGCGGGCGCTCGTAGGCGGACGGAGAGGGCTTGGCGACGCCGTCTGACGGGTCGACATACCAATGGCCCTGGCTCGGGCCGTCGATGCCGTAGGCCCAGTGCATGCCGGTGTTGAACCATTGCGGCGAGTTCGGCGCGACGCGCTGTGTGCACAGCATGTAGCAGAGCTCGTCGTAGAAGGCCTGCGCGTCCATCTCGGTGTCGAAATAGCCGCCCTTCCAGCCCCAATAGGTCCAGGTGCCGGCCAGGCGATCGAACACCTGGCGGGCGGAATGCTCGCCGACGCTGCGCTCGGCTTCAGGCAGCAAGGCCAGCGCGGCATGGTCGGCGAC
>JAFAFP010000184.1 GCA_023423415.1 Pseudomonadota bacterium
AATGCGTGTGGAGAAAATCACGACCGACGCCGGCGGCAAGGCCAAGGGCACCGAGCCGCTGGATGTGAAATGAAGAAGGGCCGGCATAGCCGGCCCTTTCGCTTTCCCGCTCCATCGAGCAGCGAGCGCTACTTTTTCCGATACACGATCAGCGTCTTGAAGTCGGCCACGCGCTCGACCGGCTTTTCCTTTTCCCACACGGGAAGGATTTCTGCCGTCCGCTCCTTGCCCATCGAGTTCTTGTAGAAAATCAGATAACCACCGGACCGCGTCTTGTCGGTGAACAGGTCGAGCACACCGCGATCGGTCATGCCGCCATATTCAGCGCTCGCCGTGTTCGGGAAGAAGAACTCGCACAGATGCACCATCGTGACGATGTCGAAGCTCGGCAACAGGCGCGGATTGGTTAGATAGATATCGCCAAAATAGGCGATGTAGCTCTTGGCGATCGCTGAATCCGTCGACACCAGCTTGATGTAGGCATCGTATTCCTCGATCGAGGCGGTGATGCCCATCACCGCGTTGTTGGTCCCGTTGCGGGCCTGCTCGATGCCGACGACATGATGCGTGCCGGTGCCGAAGTGGAAGATATCCTTGTTCTTCAGCCCCTGATCCTTGATCCATTCATTCACGTGCACGTCGCAAGGGCAGACGTCCTCATGCAAATCCCACTTGTCGGTCCAGTAGTTCATGCCGATCGAAGAAACATTCTTGTTCATTTTCAACACCTTGTTGCAGGTTTATTTTCCGACCACGCTCGTGTGACAGGCCGACGTTTCCGTGTTCATGGCTAGTTTATACGGACTGGATTGCCAAGGGGCGCTCGGGCCGCGCGTGCGGCAAACCGCTCGTTGCAGTCTCGAGTTCGACCACCTTGGGATGAAATTCCCGCAGGACCTCGCGGCGGTCCACGGTCATCACCACCGCATCCGGCAAGCGATCCAGCAACATCCTGTAGAGTTCGCGGGCTGAGGCGTCGGACAGCGCCGCCACCGGCTCATCGAACAGCAGCACATTGGGCTTGCGCAAGAGCGCGCGGGCGATGCCGACCCGCTGCTGCTCGCCGCCGGAGAGCAGCACGCTCCAGTCGGCTTCTTCATCCAGCCGTGGCGCCAGATGGGGCAGACCCACCTCCTCCAGCGCGGCGACGATGCTTGCGTCATCCACCTCATCGTCCGGCCGCGGATAGGTGATGGCGGTGCGCAACGTGCCAAGCGGGAAGTACGGCCGCTGCGGCATCACCAGAACATCGCCGTCGGCGGGAAACGAGACGCGGCCGGCGCCCGCCGGCCACAATCCGGTCAGCGCGCGGAATAGTGTCGATTTGCCCGAACCGGACGGTCCCGTGATCATGACCCGGTCGCCCGGCCGCAACGACAGCGTCGGCAGCCCCGCAATCACTGATCCATCGGGCAGCCGGATCGACAGATCGGACACATCGACTTCATCCTGCGCGTGGTGCATCACCGCGATGGTGCCGGTCGTGCGCGCACGGCTGACATCCACCGCGTGCATCGCGTCCTCGAACTGTGACAGACGATCGACCATCGCCTTCCATTCGGCGATTTTCCCGTAGGAGCTGATGCAGAATGCGAATGCACCTTCAACCTTCGGAAAGGCCAGCGCCGCTTGCATCAGCGACCCGAGCGGGATGACACCAGTGAGATAGGCAGGGCTGACGATCAGGATCGGCACGACGGTCGAGGCTTGTGCGTAGCCGCCGATGAAACCAACCAGCCGCGTCTGTGTGGCAACCAGCCGCGTCCAGTTCCCAACCAGATTGGAGAAACGATGGCGCAGTTCCTCGCGCTCCACCGGCTCGCCCTTCATCAGCGCGATCGGTTCGGAATGATCAGCCGCGCGCACAATGGCGAAGCGAAAGTCGGATTCGTAACGCTGCTGGTTGAAGTTGAGCGGGATCAGCCGCCAGCCGATCATGTGCGCGATCAACGTGCCGACACCGGCATAGAGCAGCGCCGCCCAGATCAGCCATCCCGGAATCTTGAGATCGTCAAAGCCGGGGATCGGCGTCGTTGCCGAAAGCCCCCACAGGATATAGGCGAAGGAGAACAGCGCCACGATGCTGCCGAGCAAGCCCGTGGTCAGTTCGTGCGTCCGCTGGATGAAGAGATAGACGTCATTGGCGATACGCAGGTGGATGTTGTCCACATTCGGCGCGACGACGCGCACCCGGTAATGCCGGCCCTGCGCCATCCAGAGCGCGACATAATTAGCCGTCAGCCAGCGCCGCCAGCGGATCTGGAGTGTCTGACCGAAAAAGTACTGCGCCGCACCAGCGAGGATCGCGCCGACGATGATGAAGCCGAATACGATCAGCTCGGCATGGAAGGCATTCCAGTCACGCTGTTCCAGCGCGTTGAAAAAGCGGGCATTCCAGTTGATGACCGAGACCGCGACATAGACCAGCGCCAGTTCGGCCCCGATCACCGCGGCCAATAGCAACCGCGCGGTCCACTTTTCCTCGGACCGGAAATAGGGCAGCGCGAGCCGCAGGAAGGTACGCAAGGCGAGGACGATACGGTCCATCAGCGATCCTTTTGAGGAGTCCGTCAACGCGGACCGGTCGTCTGGCTTGTATCATAGGCATCGTCACCAGCCGATTCGCCGATCACGTTGACGCTGGTTCAATCATCACACGAAAGAATGGAACAGGGCTGATTTCCAACACTTTTCCCGGCTAAACGGCCCATCACATGCGTGCCCCATCGCTCTGACAAGGGCTCGGTTGCGCCTTTTGGCTGTGGCCCACACCGTTGGTTGCCGCCGCCGTCCTGAACGACCATACGATGACAATGAACACGACCCTGACCGAGGGGGTTGCCTCCCCGGCCGCGCCGCACTGGCGCGTTGAACTGACCGAGACGATCCGGCTCGCTTTGCCGATCGCGCTGACGCAGCTTGGTCAGATTGCGATGATGACGACCGATCTCGCCCTGCTCGGGCGGCTCGGCGATCAGGTCGTCGCGGCGGCGGCGCTTGGACATACCATTCTGTTCGCCGCCTTCGTGCTCGGCATGGGGCTTGTGTCGGCCGTCGCGCCATTGGCGGCGCAGGCTTTCGGTGCGCGCAATCCGCGCATGGTCCGGCGCGCCCTTCGCGTCGGCCTGTGGGCCGCGACATTGCTCGGCATCCCGCTCAGCATCGTCCAGCTTTTCGGCCACGACATCTTGATCGCGCTCGGTCAGACTGAAGAGTCCGCCTCGCTCGCCGCGCGTTATCTCTACGGCCTCGCCTGGAGCATGATCCCGGCCTGGTGGTTCATCGCGTTGCGCGGCTTCATGGGCGCGGTCAACCGGCCGGAGCCCGGTTTGTGGATCACACTCGCTGCCATTCCGACCAATGCATTGCTCGCCTATGCGCTGATCTACGGTCACTTTGGCATGCCCAAGCTCGATCTGCTGGGCGCGGGGATTGCGACGACCACCGTCAGTATCGGCATGTGCGCGGCCGCCATCTGGGTGTGCTATGCGATGCACCCGTTCAAGAAATTCCGCGTGCTCGGAAACTTCTGGCAGCCGGACTGGCCGTTGTTCCGCCGGCTTATCATCATCGGCGCGCCGATCGCCGGCACCTTCGCGCTTGAATATGGCATCTTCGCTGCTGCCGGTCTGCTGATGGGATGGATCAGCACACAGGCGCTCGCAGCGCACCAGATCGCGCTCACGATCGCATCCATCATGTTCATGGTGCCATTCGGCATCTCAATGGCGGCGACAGTACGCGTCGGCCACGCAGTCGGACGCCGCGACAGTCCCGGCACCCGCAGCGCGGGTTTCACCGCGATCGGACTTGGCATCGCCTTCATGACCACGATGACGCTGATCGTGAGCCTGACGCGTGAGTTCCTGCCGATCCTGTTCCTCGGTTCGATCACGCCCGAGAATGCACCAACGGCGGCGCTTGCCGCGAGCCTGCTCGTTCTCGGCGCCAGTTTCTTCATTGCCGACGGCATTCAGACCGTCGCGGCCGGAGCGTTGCGCGGCTTGAACGACACGCGCGTGCCGCTGCTGTTCTCGGCGGTCTGTTTCTGGCTGATCGGCTTTACGGCCTGCTATGGCCTCGGCTTCACGCTTGGCTTCGGCACGTTCGGGATCTGGGCCGGCCTGTCGCTGTCGGTTCTCATCTATGCCGTATTGCTGGTGGCCCGCTTTCACATTCTGACGAAGCGCGGATATCTGCCGGACGTGCCGTCAGCGATTTAAGAGTTCGGCGAGCTTGCAGTCCGACGGCAAAGCCGGGCATGACGTGTCATGGTTGAACGGCTGCACATTATCGAAGTCGGACATCGCGGCGACGGCGTTACTCAGACGCCGGACGGCCCGGTGTTCGTCCCCTCCACATTGCCCGGCGAAACGGTGGAGGCCGAGCGCACCCACCCCGATCGCGCGCACCTGCTGCGTGTCATTGAACCATCGCCACAGCGCATCGACCCGTTCTGTCCGCATTTCGGCATTTGCGGCGGCTGCGCGATCCAGCACTGGAGCGAACCCGCCTATCGTGCGTGGAAACGCGATCTCGTCGTCTCGACGCTCGCGCAAGCCGGCATCGAAACAACGGTCGGCGACCTGATCGACGCGCATGGCAATGGCCGTCGCAGAGCGGTGCTGCACGCGCGCCGCGGCAACAAGGATATTGTCAGCGTCGGCTTTTCCGCTCTGCGCTCGCACGCGGTCGTGCCGATTGATCGCTGCCCGGTTCTGGCTCCATCGATGAAAGGCACCATCGAAATTGCCTGGATCATTGCCGAAGCCCTCAGCCCGCTCGGCAAGCCGCTCGATATCCATGTCACTGCCACTATCAACGGCCTCGACATCGATATTCGTGGATCGGGACCGATCGACGCTAAGCGTGCGAATGCTCTTACCACGATCGCAGCCTCGGGCGGCATTGCCCGCATGACGCGGCACGGCGAACTTGTCGCGCTCATTGCACCGCCTCTCCTGCAGATGGGCAAGGCGCGCGTCACGCTGCCGCCGGGGTCGTTCCTGCAGGCAACCGAGCAAGGCGAACAGGTGCTCGCCGACCTCGTCATCCAGCATGCCGGCCCGGCCAAGACCATGCTCGATCTGTTCTGCGGCGTTGGTCCGTTTGCACTGCGCCTTGCCGAGCGCGGGCGCGTGACGGCTATGGACTCAGACCAGAGCGCCGTCGACGCCCTGACAAAAGCGGCGCAGGCGACGTCTGGCCTCAAGCCTGTTGCCGCCTCGAAGCGCGATCTCTTTCGCCGTCCGATGACGTTTCAGGAGTTGTCCGGGTTTGACGCCGTCCTGTTCGATCCGCCACGCCAGGGCGCGGAAGCACAGGCGCGCGAGATTGCCAGGAGCAAGGTTCACAACGTCATCGCCGTATCCTGCAACACCGCCACCTTCGCACGTGACGCCGCGATCCTGATCGAGGGCGGCTATCAGTTGAGAAGCGTCACGCCGGTGGACCAGTTCAAATACACGGCGCATGTGGAGATGGTCGGTCAGTTTACGCGGTAATCAACCGCCAATATCCGCTCGTCCCCGCGAAGGCGGGGACCCAGAGCTTCAATGCTGGATTCCCGCTTGCGCGGGAATGAGCGCAGAGAATTACGCCAGATCAATTCCCCCAGCGCTCCTGCCAGATGCGTTCGCCAATGGTGCAGGGAACGCGCGGATTGGCCGCTGACGCTGTCATCACCTTTGCATCCGGCGGAAGGCTCGCAATTTCCTGCACCAGTTTGGTGCGGATCGCTTCAACAAACTTCTCGCGGTCCTTCACTGGCACGACGAATGCCGCCGGACCGCCAATTACGCAGTCCTCGTAGTATTCATCGAGTTGCTCGATATCCATGGTCGAATAGCTCGGCCGCTTCAGCATCACCGGAAGACCGTTGATGGTGATGCCGCGCGACACCACCTCGTCACGCGCGATCGTGACCAGCGGACCATTATTGTTTGCACCGTCGCCGGAGATGTCGATCACGCGACGGATGCCGCGTTGGCCGCTCGTTTCGAACAACTGCATTCCGAACAGCAATGCCGCCGAAATCGATGTCCGCGCTGCCCGGCGCAGCGGCGCCTGCGCAATCTCGTTCGCGACGGAGCCTGCGCTTTCCGGTCCCTCGATGATACGCCACGGCACGACGACTTTCTGTTCGTGCGCACCGGCCCACTCGAAATATGTGACGGCAATCTTGCCATGAATGCCCTGCTTCAAGGCATTCAGGAACTCGGAGGACGTCAGCGCCCGCGCATAACCGTCGCGCTGCAACGCCAGTTCGTCCATATCCATCGAATAGGAGATATCGACAGCCAGAACGAGTTCGACATCGACCGTGGCCTGCTTGCTGTCGGATGGGGGGCGCAGAGCTGGCGCAGCATAGAGATGCCACGTCACGAGCAGAGAGGCGGCCAATGAAAAGCCGCCGGCCAGCGGACGACGCGCGGGCGCAAACAATCGCCTGAGCATCCGAATGCCTCCATCCGGAGGCATCCGACTCCGGCTCGAGTGGGCTCAAGCAATCATGCTGCCACGCGCGGCAGACCGAGGAAAGCCAAATGACGGCCGATCCGTCAGCCCTCGACAGCCTCGGTGGACACGATCTCGATGCCGAAGCCACCAAGACCGACATAGGTCAGCTTCTTGGAGGTAATCAGCCGGATCGACGAAATGCCGATATCCTTCAGGATCTGTGCACCGAGCCCGATCTCGCGCCATTGGCGAATGCGGGCCGCCTCGGAATCGGTTTCACCGTCGCGCGGAATGGCGGTCACCGGAACGCCGGCTGTCCCATCGCGCAGATAGACGATGACGCCCCGCCCTTCGTCCTTAAAGCGCGACAGGACGGCATTGATCGTCTTCGCACCACCGAACACATCGCCAATAATGTCCGCCCGGTGCAGCCGGGTCGGCACGCCCTTGCCGTCGCCGACCTTGCCATACACGAACGCCATGTGATGCTGCGGATCGAACGGCGTGACATACGCGTAACCTTGCAGCGGCCCGATCGGCGAGGCGACCGGGAATTCACCGACGCGCTCGACCAGCTTCTCTCGCACCTGCCGGTAAGCGATCAGGTCGGCAATCGAGACGCTCTTGAGGCCGTACTTTTCCGCAAATTCGGCGACCTGACGGCCGCGCATCACGCTGCCGTCGTCATTCATCAGTTCCGCCAGCACGCCAACCGGTGGCAGGTTCGCCAGCTTGCACATATCGACGCAGGCCTCGGTATGGCCGGAGCGCATCAGCACGCCGCCTTCCTTGGCCACAAGCGGGAACACATGACCCGGTCGCACGAAATCGCTAGCGCCGCTGTTGCCGTTGGCCAGCGCACGCACGGTGTTGGTGCGTTCTTCAGCCGAAATACCCGTAGTCAGCCCGTGCTTGACGTCAACGGTGACGGTGAAAGCGGTGCCGAGCGGCGCATCATTGCGTGACACCATCGGGTCGAGATGCAGCCGCTTGGCTTCGTCAATCGACAGCGGCGCGCAGACAATGCCGGAGGTGTGCCGGATGATGAAACCCATCTTCTCCGGGGTACAGAGCGAAGCGGCGACGAACAGATCGCCCTCGTTTTCCCGATCGTCATCGTCGGTGACAACGACGATCTCTCCGCGCGCGAAGGCGGCGATCGCCTGGTCGATACGTTGCTGGGTGTCGATCATTAAAGTCCTGCTCAACGGTTCGGTAAGGGAAAAGGCCATGACGGCCCTTCGCCGACCTGCCCGCGATGTCTTAGGTAATGATCGGCGATGACGCATGCTACCATCGCCTCGCCGACCGGAACGGCGCGAATGCCGACACAGGGATCGTGCCGCCCTTTGGTGATGATGTCGGCGTCGCGGCCATAGCGATCCAGCGTCTTGCGCGGCTGCAGGATCGACGAGGTCGGCTTGACCGCAAACCGCGCCACGATCGGCTGCCCGGTGGAGATACCGCCAAGAACGCCGCCGGCGTGGTTCGACAGAAACAACGGCCGTCCGTCATTGCCCATGCGCATTTCGTCGGCATTGTCCTCGCCGGACAATTCCGCAGCGGCAAAGCCGTCACCAATCTCGACGCCTTTCACCGCATTGATGCTCATCAGCGCCGCGGCCAGTTCGGCATCGAGCTTGCCATAGACCGGAGCGCCAAGACCAGCCGGCACGCCGTCGGCCACAATCTCGACGACCGCGCCGGCGGAAGAGCCTGACTTGCGCACGCCATCGAGATACTCCGCCCAGACCTCGGCCATCTTGGCGTCGGGACAGAAGAACGGATTGCGGCTCACCTCGTCCCAGTCCCAGCGCGAACGGTCGACCGCATGCGGTCCAACCTTCACCAGCGCACCGCGCACGATGACGCCCGGCACGATCTTGCGGGCGATGGCGCCGGCAGCTACGCGCGCCGCTGTTTCGCGCGCCGAGGCGCGTCCGCCGCCGCGATAATCGTAGAAGCCGTATTTGACGTCGTAGGTGTAGCCAGCGTGCCCCGGACGATACTTGTCCTTGATGTCGGAATAGTCCTTCGAGCGCTGATCGACATTCTCGATCAGGAGCGCAATCGGGGTGCCGGTGGTCATGTCCTGACCGGTCGCCTCGTCAGTGAATACACCGGACAGAATGCGAACCGCGTCCGGCTCCTGGCGCTGGGTCGTGTAGCGCGACTGACCGGGGCGGCGCTTGTCGAGATCGCCCTGAATATCCGCAGCCGTGAGTGGAATACGCGGCGGACACCCGTCTACGACGCAGCCGAGCGCCGGCCCGTGGCTTTCGCCGAACGAGGTCACACGAAACAGGTGGCCGAAGGTGTTGAAGGACATGGTGCTTTTTTCGATGAGGCGGCTTGGTAGCCCGCGTGACCCGCACGGTCAAATCGAACAATGTCGGCGTCGCCGTGCAGCAATTTCATCGTTCGGCCTGAATACGCATTCATGCCGCTGAACGCGAATTAATGACAACCTGAACACTCGTTAAGCTTTTGAAAAATAAGAGTTTTTTCGGATTTTTTATTTGCTGGCGGACCTGAAATCTGCAAATGAATCGGCATGGGAGAGTCCGTCACGGGACGCAAGGCGCACCCGGACACTCTCGCCAAGGATTACCGACCCACCCATGAGGAAACACCACATGCGCAAATTGATCGCTGTCATCGCCGCGATCGGCTTCATCGGCACGACCACGCTGTCGCCGGTGCTCGCGGCCCAGGCGACGCCGGGCGTTGCGAAGAGCGACGATTTCTCGGCTGCCAAGAAGAAAGCGAAGAAGAAAGCCAAGAAGGCTGAACTGACCGCCGTCACCGACCTCTCGGCCGCCAAGAAGAAGGCCAAGAAGAAAGCGAAGAAGGCCGAACTGATCGCAACCGACGTTTCGGCTGCGAAGAAGAAGAAAGCCAAGAAGGCCAAGAAGGCCGAACTGATCGCCACCGACCTCTCGGCTGCGAAGAAGAAAGCCAAGAAGAAGGCCAAGAAGGCCGAGCTGACCAACGTCACCGACTTCTCGGCCGCAAAGAAGAAAGCCAAGAAGAAGGCGAAGAAGGCAGAGAACGTGATCCTCTACCGGATCGCCGCCTGATCTTTTTGATTTCAGCGCCTGGTGCGCAAACGGCCGGACCAAGGTCCGGCCGTTTTTTATTTTGCCTTGTCATTTTCTGGGCGCTTGCGGCGCGGAATGACTGAAGGATTTCAAGCTTCGCCGACAGTCAGATCCGGTGCATCGGGATGCTTGATACCGACGACATGATAGCCGGCATCGACATGATGGATTTCGCCGGTCACGCCGCGCGCCATATCGGAGAGGAAATAAGCGGCGGAATCGCCGACTTCATCCAGTGTCACGTTGCGGCGAAGCGGCGTATTGTATTCATTCCACTTGAGGATGTACCGGAAATCGCCGATCCCCGAGGCTGCCAGCGTCTTGATCGGTCCCGCCGAGATCGCATTCACCCGGATATTCTTCTGGCCGAGATCGGCCGCGAGATAGCGCACCGAACATTCCAGCGCGGCCTTCGCCAGTCCCATCACATTGTAATGCGGCATCCATTTCTCGGCGCCATAATAGGTCAGCGTCAGCATCGAGCCGCCATTCGTCATGAGCTTCTCAGCGCGCTGCGCAATGGCCGTGAACGAATAGCAGGAGATCAACATCGTCTTCACGAAGTTGTCTTCGGTCGTGTCGATGTACCGCCCGTCGAGTTGATCCTTGTCGGAAAAGGCGATCGCATGGACAAGAAAATCGAGCGAGCCCCAGGCTGACTGCACCGCCTGAAACACCGCATCGATGGTCGCCGGCTCGGACACGTCGCAGTGGCCGACCACGATACCGTCAACCTCCTCGGCCAGCGGTTCGACCCGCTTTTTCAGTGCGTCGCCCTGGTAGGTGAAGGCAAGGTCTGCCCCGTGATTGCGGCAAGCCTTGGCGATACCCCAGGCGATCGAACGGTTATTCGCGACCCCCATGATCAGCCCGCGTTTTCCGCGCATGAGGCCAGATGCGTCCGGCATTGATGTTCCTTTTTTGAGGCGCTTTTGAGCGGTCACCTTGTGGCATAGGGTCTTCTGGCCATCAAGAAGCCGTGCCACACGGCGACCGAGCCGGTTCGAAACGCTGTCATTTTCGGAATAGTGAATATGCTCAAGGTGTTGTTCCAGATGACAGCCGCCAACGGACCCCCTAACCCCAATGGCCGGGACCGTGTTTCGAGGGACACCCATCCATGAGCACCTTTCGGCAGGATGTGGAAGCCAATGTTCCGGCGCTGCGACGGTATGCGCGGGCGCTCACCCGGGACGGCGAACTGGCTGACGATCTCGTCCAGGACACGCTGGTTCGGGCCCTGCGCTCGGAACATCTTTTCCATGGCGGCGAAATTCGCTCCTGGCTATTCACAATCCTCACCAACCTCAACCGCAACCGCCTGCGCTCGCTGGCGCGCCGGCCGGCGACATCGACGCTGGAAGACAGCGACGCACCCGATTCCGCCGGCCCCGAAGCCGGCGGCCGCGACATCGAGCGCGCACTCGATCTCCTGGTTGACGATCAGAGGCAGGCCTTGCTGCTGGTCGTGCTGGAAGGATTGTCGTATCGCGAAGTCGCCGATGTTCAGGGCGTGCCGATCGGCACCGTGATGTCACGGCTCGCACGCGCTCGCGCGCAGATCAAAGCCTATCTCGACGGCGAGCGCCCGGCGCTGCGCCGCGTGAAATGATTGAAGAGGTGAACGATGATCAATCGTGAATCACCCGTGACGGAAGACGAACTGCACGCCTTCGTTGACGGTGAATTGTCGGACGACCGCAAAGCTGAGGTGGAGGCATGGCTTGCCTCTCATCCCGACGATGCGGCGCGCGTCATGGCGTGGAAAGTACAGGCCGATGCCATTCGCACGCGCTTCGCCAGCGCCGCTAACGAAGCCGTGCCGGCGCATTTGAAAGTCGATACGTTGCTGCGCTCGAACCGCAACTGGCGGACGCTTGCCGCCGCGGCCGCAACCGCCGCGTTCCTGATTGGCGGTGTCGCCGGATGGATGGCGCGCGACACTACCGAAGTCACGGCGGCGACCGGCGATCCGGCCGACCAGATCGCGCAATACGCGCTCGCCGCGCATAAACTCTATATCGGTGAAATCCGTCATCCCGTGGAGGTTGGCGCGGCAGAAGCGCACCTCATGCCCTGGCTGTCTCGCCGGCTCGGCACCACGATTCGTGTTCCCGATTTCTCGGCCTTCGACCTGAAGTTGCTCGGCGGCCGCTTGCTGCCGGGAGAAACCGGCCCCGCCGCACTCTTCATGTACGAGAATGGCAATGGCGATCGCGTGACGTTCTACTGCGCAAAGCTGCCGCTGGAGCAGACGGCGTTCCGTTATTATCAATCGGATAACGTCGCGGCGATCCGTTGGGTGGTCGGTGAATACGGTTATGTGGTGAGCGGTCCGGCCGACAAGGCGCGATTGAAAGAACTGGCAAGGGCCGCGTTCGAACAACTTGAGAACCGGGCGCCCCCGCCTCCAGCCAACCGCTCATCAAACGAGCCGTTGATCAGCCGGCGCGGGACTTGATGAAGACAAAGCCGCCGGTGACACCGGCGGCTTTTGAGGGCCTCAACCAAGATCCTTGCGCGGATCGTATGGTTTCTCGTCACGCCACTTGCGCATCAGGTCTTCCAGATTGCTGTCGCTCTGGTCCGGCAACACGATCCGCACAGTCGCGAGCAGGTCGCCCTTCCCCGACTTGTCAGGCAGTCCCTTGCCCTTGAGCCGGAAAGTACGTCCGCCATTGGTGTTGGCCGGAAGGGCAAGCTCAACGGCGCCATCAAGCGTCGGCACCCGCACCTTGCCGCCGAGCACCGCTTCATAAAGCGTGATCGGCAATTCGAGGCGGACATTTGAGCCATCCCGCTCGAAATACGGATGCTTGGCGATATTCACTGTGATGATCGCGTCGCCCGGCGCGCCACCGGCGCCCGCAAAACCTTGTCCCTTCAACCGGATCTGCTGGCCATCGGACAAACCAGCCGGGATTTTGACATCCACTTCCTTGCCGGTCGGCAGAACCACGCGGCGCGAACCGCCATGAGCAAGATCGGACAACGAGATCATGACCGATGCGGTTACGTCCTGTCCGGGCGCAGGCGCGAATTCCTCCGGCTCGAACGGCGTGCCACCAGTCCGGGCACGGGCGCGTCCGCCCATCATTTCTTTCAGAATATCGTCGATGCCGCCAAAACCGCCGCGCGCGCTGCGCTGACCGCCGCCCTGCGGGCCCCAGGTAAAAGTTTCGAAATGCGCGTCGGGGCCGGCCCCGGCGCCGTAGCCGCGACCTGGGTGCATCCCTTCAAAGCCGGTGAAGCGCGGTTTGCCTTCGGCGTCGATTTCGCCGGCGTCGAACTGCTTGCGCTTTTTCTCGTCACCGAGAATTTCGTATGCGGAATTGGCTTCCGCGAAGCGTTCAGAGGCTTTCGGGTCGTCCTTGTTGGCGTCGGGATGGTGCTTCTTGGCAAGCTTTCGAAACGCTGACTTGATCTGGCCAGCCGCAGCCCCCCGCGGCACCCCCAGAACCTCGTAGGGGTCGCGCATTCAATAAACTCCTCAAACAGAGGCCGGCTTCAGCCGGCTTGTCATTCTCCGGTTATCTGGGATTGTAGCCCGGTTTTCGCAACGCCGAAGAGTCTTAGGTTCGACGCCATGGTTTCAGGCGACGGATCTCCCACTTTCCCTTGCCGCCGCGGCAAGCCTCGCCCTGCAGCCATGATTCTGCGTCGTCAGTCACATAACTCGCGAGGAAGTCGCGGCACAACGCGCCCTCCATGCGGTAGGCGGCGGCTAACGGGGTCACCGTACCTCTCGCTCCGGATCTCGGATTTTCCCAGGACTGGCTCGTATCCTTGGCGCCGCGGCTCAAGACCTCGGCAGCAGCGACCTTTGCATAGGCAAGGTCGGACGCCGGCGGCATGTTCGGGCCTTCATCATCCGTCCGTACGACCTGTGCGATCGAGCCGGTATGGACCGGCTTTTCCTCATCCTTCCCCGTCATGCCCCCGAGCTGATAGCTCGTGCTGCATCCACCCGACAGGCTTGCAGTCGCCAATACCCCCGCACAAAGCAGCCAGCGGCATAGGCGCGCGGGACGCGCTCCTCTATAGTCAACCTGTTCGACGAAACCACGCGACCACAGGCCGACCACTCGGTACTCCACGGAATGACAGATACACAGGCGATTAAACAGAACGAACCGTTAAAGAACGGTGATTTCACAGAAAGCGACGAGCCTTTTGCCCTGTTCGCAACATGGCTGGACGAAGCGTCGCGTTCCGAACCCAACGATCCCAATGCGATGGCGGTCGCGACCGCCGCTGCAGACGGGTTTCCCGATGTCCGGATGGTCTTGCTGAAGGGCTTCGATCGCGACGGCTTCGTGTTCTACACGAACCTGGAAAGCGCCAAGGCGCGCGAATTGCGGCAGCGGCCGGAAGCGGCGCTTCTCTTCCACTGGAAATCGCTCCGTCGGCAGATACGCGTCCGCGGGCATGTCGAGCCGGTTACAGATGCCGAAGCCGACGCCTATTTTGCGAGCCGCCCCCGCCTCGCCCAGATCGGCGCCTGGGCCAGCAAGCAATCAGCGCCGCTTGAAAGCCGTCTGGCCTTCGAAAAGGCCGTTGCGCAGGTCACAGCGCGCTACCCGATTGGAACAATTCCACGGCCACCCTACTGGTCTGGCTTTCGCGTCACCCCCATCTCGTTCGAGTTTTGGCACGATCGGCCGTTCCGGTTGCATGACCGCATTGCGTTCACGCGATCCTCGGACGATAAGGCGTGGAGCAAGACGCGGCTCTATCCTTAAAACTTAGGTTGTCGCCCGTTTTGCTGCCCCATCAGGATCAAAGAATGCCTTCGTCGTCCGATAATGGCCCACGCCGCACGCTGCTGTTGACCGGCGCCAGCCGTGGCATCGGTCATGCGACCGTCAAGCGTTTTTCCGCCGCAGGCTGGCGGGTCATCACGTGCTCGCGGCATCCCTTCCCGGAGAACTGTCCGTGGGAAGCCGGCCCTGAGGATCACATCCAGGTCGATCTCAGCGATCCTGACAACACCACCGAAGCGATTGCGGAAATCAAGCGGCGGCTGCCCGACGGTCACTTGAATGCACTCGTCAATAACGCTGCCATTTCGCCGAAGGCGGACGCCGGCAAACGACTAAGCGCCATCGAAACCGATGTGAAGGTGTGGCAACACGTCTTTCAGGTCAATTTCTTTGCGCCAATCATGCTGGCCCGTGGCCTGATCGACGAACTGAAAGTCACGCACGGCTCGGTGGTCAATGTGACCTCGATTGCCGGGTCGCGTGTCCATCCCTTTGCCGGCGCGGCCTATGCGACATCGAAAGCGGCGCTGGCATCGCTGACGCGGGAAATGGCGGCCGATTTCGGCCCGCTCGGGATCCGCGTGAACGCGATCGCACCAGGAGAGATCGACACCGCGATCCTGTCGCCCGGAACGGAAAAAATCGTCGAACAGCAAATTCCGATGCACCGTCTGGGTACGCCGGATGAAGTCGCCAAGATCATCTATGTCTTGTGCACCGAAACGTCATCGTACGTGCACGGCGCCGAGATCCATATCAATGGCGGACAGCACGTCTGACGTACGAGTGGCGGCGCTGCTGGGCCGTCACAGCCACTTCTTCCACTTGAAGTACAAGTACGGCAAAATCGCCGAAACAACCATCGCGATCAGCGCGGCCGGATAACCGGCCACCCATTTCAGCTCGGGCATGTGCTCGAAGTTCATTCCGTAGATCGTGCCGACCAGCGTTGGGGGCATCAGTACGACGGCCACAACCGAAAACAGCTTGATGATATTGTTCTGCTCGATACTGACGAGCCCGAGCATGGCGTCGAGCAGAAAGGTGATGCTGTTGGTGATAAACGTCGTGTGGTCCGAGAGCGATTGCACGTCGCGCTGCATGGTCTTGAGTTGTGTACGCATTTCCTTGGACCAGCGCATGTCCTCGCCTTCTTGTGCGAGGAACAAGACGAGGCGTCCGATCGACACGAGGCTTTCCCTCACCTTCGAGGTCAGGTCGCCCTTCCGACCGATGCTATAGAGAATGCCCTGATAGACCCTCGACGAGCCGCCACGGTTGCGTCGGGTCGCAAACACCTTTTGCGAGACCTGGTCGACCTCCATGCCAATGCGCTCGAGGATGTCGGCGTTGCGGTCGATCACGGCGTCGAGCAGATCCATCAGCACGGTCTGCCCCGTCACACTGGCCGGACACGCGCGGCCGAGCTTGTGGCGGATCATCGCGAACGGGCGCGGCTCGTCGTAGCGCACAGTGACGAGGCGCTGACCGGCCAGGATGAAGGACACGGGGGTGGTGATCGGCGATGGCGTATCGGATTGCGACATCAACGTCGCTGTCATGTAGCGGGCGCCGTTCTCAATATAGAGGCGGCTGGAAATCTCGATTTCCTGCATTTCCTCGCGGGTCGGAATCGCAACCCCGACCAGCTTCTCAACCAGCCGGTCTTCCTCGAGGGTCGGATTCAAGAGATCGAGCCATACGGCCGACTCGGGCAAGCCCGCAGGCAACCCTTTCTCGTCCTCAACGACGTGGGGTTCCAGCGCCGTGCCGCGCAAAACGTAAACAGTCAGCATACTGCCTCCGCCGGCTGCGGCGCCAAGCCGCAGTGCAGCGAAGTCATGGCGATGCGCCGCGCTGACTGCAAGAGCTTATTGGCGCCCGTCCAAATGTGGACGGGCGCCGGCGCAATCAGTCGCGCGTCTCCACCGGAGCATAGGCCTTGTTCTTCGTCTCGCCGCGATAGCGCAGTGCCGCAACCAGCGCGGAAATCGCGATCCGTCCGTATCGGCGGTCGAGCTCTTTTTCGAGTTGCCGGCTTTCAAGCGAATGGCTGGAAGCCTGGGCGGTGGTCATCGTGTCCTCCTCAAGACAGCATTTCATCCCATGCAGAGACTATGGTGACTGCATCGGGATCTAGTAGGGCGGAATTGGGCTTTGAATCGTGAGACTTGAGGGCAAACCGCCACAAACTTTAGTGATCGGGCGACGCGCCAGGTTCACGAGAATTTCGGGGGCGGTTGTCGCCCGGACAAGGTAAACTCTCGTTTAACGGGTTTGATGCGATGATCGCCGCAAGCCCGTCCAGCGTTGCGTTTTTGGCACTCGGAAGAGTTGCGGCTTTCAAGCAACACCTTCACAGGACCAAGCGCGGGGGCAACCCTAAGCGCTGGATGATTCGCAATTCTTTCGTTTATGGTCTGCGGGAATCTTCGCCCTCTGTGCGGCGCAATAACTGGGGAATTTCGGCGATGCGCCTTATCGCGCTTCTCTTGATCGGGCTGAGTGTTTCGGGTTGCGTCGGCACCGTCACCAACGCCACACTCGAACCCGCGTCCGACGCCAACCTCAAGCCGCGTGACCGCGAGCTCCTGTCGAAGGTCCCTTACGCGAAGGCGACGATCCCGGAGCCGTATCGGCGCCATATCGTCAACTATCACCGCAAGGAATCGCCGGGCTCGATCGTCGTCGATAGCGACTCCCGCTTCCTTTATTATGTGCTGCCGGAAGGCAAGGCGATCCGCTACGGCATTACGGTGGGCGAAGAAGCCTTGACCTTCTCGGGCATTGCCAAGGTCGCCCGCAAGGCCGAATGGCCGACCTGGGTGCCAACCGCCGCGATCAAGGAGCGGCTTGGACCGAGCATCCCGAACGTCGTCGGACCCGGACCGCATAATCCGCTCGGCGCACGCGCGCTCTATCTCTATTCGGGCGGCAAGGACACGCTGTATCGCATCCACGGCACCAACCAGCCGGAATATATCGGCTCGGCCGTGTCGTCAGGCTGCATCCGCATGACCAACGAAGACGTCATCGATCTGTACAACCGGACGAAGGAAAACACGGTCGTCGTGGTCCTCGCGCCGAAGCAGGGTGATTCTCCGAACAACCCGCAGCTTGCCTTCGGCAGGTCCGACCGCTACCTGCAGTAAAACTTCAAGCAGACCCCATTATGAGACGGCGCCGGATTCGGCGCCGTTTTCGTTTGAGCTTCAGCTTTTTGATGCGTTTTCTTCGAACGAACCGGCACCCACTTCGCTCGAAAACGCTCTAACCCAGATCGACGCGAACGATTTCCGGCGGCACGCCGAGACGGAACGGCACCGCGCTGGTCCCGAGGCCGCCCGAGACGATCATGTCGCGGCCGCCTTCGGAAATGTGTCCGTAAGCATAGCGTCCGCGATAGGCCGACGGCACATAGGCCCGCCAGACGAACGGAATCCGGATTTGCCCGCCATGGGTGTGCCCCGCCAGCGTCAGAGACACGCGGTCCGGCACGTTCACGAAGATGTCCGGCTCATGCACCATCAGGATCACCGGATCGTCGGTCGTGATCCTGGCCATCGTCCCGGGCAGATCATCCACGCCTTTGAAGCGGCCCGGTGAAATGTAGTGGGCAATCTGATCGCCGAGACCCGCGAGCCAGAACCGGGATTGCCCTTCGCCCAACAAGATCGCTGAATTTTCCATGATCGGAATCTTGGCCTGCGTCAGCGCTTGCCGGATCTCGCGCTGATGGAACCACCAGTCGTGATTGCCGAGTATGGAATGCACGCCGAGCGGCGCCTTCAACCGCGCCAGCTCTGCCGACCATACCGCGGGGGGGACCACTTCCGTAACGAAGCGATGCGTGGCGATGTAATCGCCGAGCAGCAGGACGATGTCCGAGTTCAGACTGTTGGACACATCCACAATCTGCCGGATGCGTGACAAACCCATATTGGGACCGCCGGCATGAATATCGGCAATGACCGTGATGCTGAGTTTGTGTCCCGCCGGCCATCCGCGCGGATTCAGGCGATAGCGCGTCACCCCAAGCATCAAGCCTGCTTCGGCGGCAGAATATCCGGCAAGGCCGGTACCGGCGACCGTGACAAGTCCGACACTGCCCAACAGGAGCGACCTGCGGCTGACGCCGACACGCGCTGGCGGCTCCTCGGCCGGCCTCAGATCGGCGGGGTTCACAGGCTTCATATCCAGTCGTTTATCCCATCACGGTGAAGGGGCGGTTCACACTGTCATCAAAACTCTGCGACACCCGGGCCTTTGAAGGTTGTTTCACGGGGCTTCCGCCGGCCTCGGACGCGGCAGAGGAATCTCGTCGACCGGGGCAAGCACATTCCACTGGCACAACCGGTAGCCGCCACGCCGCTCCGCCAGATCGACGTGAATGTGGCTCTCGTGAAACCCGTCGGAACCAGGACCGAGAACCGTCGTGAAACGCGCACAGGTCTGCCCGCGGATCGTTTCGCGGAAATCACGCGCAAAGTTCCGATCCGTAAAGCCGGCGAACTTGCCATTGGCCAGATGAACACCGCGGATGTCGATGGCATTGGCCATGCCGTGCTCACTGATCTTGGCTCCGGCAATACGATTACGGCCGCGGCAATCATAAGACGCATAGTTATCGAGATTGCGAATGGCGGAGCCGAGCGCAGCGACCGAAGCCGCGAGATCCTCGCGCACCCAGGTTGCGACCGCTTCCGCCATCGTGCAGCGAAGGGTCGCCGGAGGCGTGAGGGCAACGCGAGACTTGTCGGGCATGATCACGGCCTCAAGCCGCACGACATCGGTAGAGCCGCAATCGCCCGGCCCGCTCAACACTGGCAGCGGCTCGACCACGGCGATACGGTCGGAAATCCGCATGAGGCAGGCTGACGGTCCATCCGGTTTGCTATCCGCCGTTGCGGATGCGGTATCTGGATCAGGCTCGGCCGCGAACTCTTCCATTGGCACGACGGGAATGGACGACTTCTGCTCCACAGCCTGTGCAGCCGGTTTCGGCGCAGGAATTGGCACGGGCTGGGACTTCGGCTGTGCTTTCTCGCGCGCAAACGACGCCCCGGCCGTGCAAGCCAAGACGCAAGCCAAGACTGCGACAATGACCACCAGATGTTGAATGAAAGGACGATTCACGCGCCTCGATGCCCCCAAGCCGATATGGCCTTGTGCGGAATTGGAGCGCCAAAGGCAATGATCGGAAAGTCCGGCCTATGTTAGCGTCATCCCGGACTCTCAGATGAAAGCATGAATCGTGACGCATGATGTGATCGTGGTCGGCCTTGGCGCGATGGGAAGCGCAGCGCTTTACCACCTCGCCCGCCGCAATGTTCGCGCCCTCGGCGTCGAACGCTTCGAGCCTGGCCATGATCGCGGCTCCTCACACGGCCGCACGCGCATTATCCGCCACAGCTATTTCGAGCACCCGTCCTATGTGCCCCTGGTCCGCCGCGCCGCGGCGTTGTGGCGCGAACTCGAACACGAATCCGGCGAACGTCTCATGACAGTCACTGGCATCGTGGAGATCGGCAAACCGGACTCGACGCTGATCAAGGGAACGCTTGCGGCTGCGCGGGAACATCAGCTTGCGCATGATGTCCTGACCGCAAGCGACCTGATGAACCGCTATCCGGCATTTCGCATTCCAGACGAATTCATCGCCGTACTCCAACCGGATGGCGGATTCATTCAAGCTGAAGACGGCATCCGTGCGCATCTGCGACTTGCCGCAAAAGCCGGCGCGGAGTTGCGTACAGGCGAGCGCGTTGTTGCCATTGAGCAGATCGGCGGCGGCGTCCGCGTCACGACCGAACACAACACATTCGCAGCGGGCTCTGTCATCGTCAGCGCTGGCGCGTGGACCACATCGCTGTTGCCTGCTTTGGCGCTACCGCTTCAGGTCACGCGACAGGTTCTGCTTTGGGTCAGGCCTTCGCAACCCGAGCTGTTCAAGTCGGGATCGTTTCCGGTCTTCATGATCGAGAGCGAAGCCGGCATCCACTATGGTTTTCCGCTGCACGACAACGATGGGCTGAAAATCGCCAAGCATCATCATGCCGGCGAAACCGTCGATCCCGATGCTTACGACCGCACTATATCCGCCGTGGATGAAGCATCGATCCTGGGCGCTATCCACCGCTTTCTTCCCGAAAGTACCGGCCCCGTCGTATCGGCAAAAACCTGCATCTACACGATGACGCCCGACGAAGATTTCGTGATCGATCGCGCTCCTGGTCTTGATCGGATCATCGTTGCCTCACCCTGCTCCGGACATGGCTTCAAGTTCGCTCCGGCCATTGGCGAAGCCCTGGCGGACATGGCCCTCACTGGAAACAGCTCACTCGATCTCAGTCGGTTTCACATTGATCGTTTTGCCGCCGCTGAAGCGGAAATTAGAAGCGCGTTGCCGCAAGATTGAACATCGCCTCAGTCCGTGAACGTGATCGATAACGTTGCCTTTACCGACGAAATCACGCACACCGCTCGCCTAGAAATGCAAAGCACAGCATTGCGCGACCACTTCAAGAACTCCATCTTGCCGGGATCGGTTGCTGCGGAGTGAGACATGTCGGTGACAGAAGCAGCCGTTGACACGGCGGCGCGCGGCATAAGATCGAAGCCGGTCCGGTTCATCGGCGCGGACAAAGAATATTGGCGTATCCTCGTCCGCGGCGCCTTTCTGCTTATTGTCACGCTCGGGCTCTATCGGTTCTGGCTTGCCACCGACATCCGCCGATTTCTTTGGGCGCATACCGCTGTTGACGGCGAGCCGCTGGAATATTCCGGCACCGCGGTCGAGTTGCTGCAGGGGTTTCTTGTCGCCATCGCCCTGCTGCTGCCAATCTATACGGTGTTCGTCATCACCGTTCTTGACCTCGGCTGGCTCGGAAACCTGCTGAGCGCGGCGGCGGTGCTGCTTCTCGTATTCATCAGCCAGTACGGCATCTATCTCGCCCGCCGCTATCGTCTTACTCGCACGGTTTTTCGCGGCTTGCGCTTTCATCAGACCGGCTCGGCGCTCCGCTATTCCCTCTGCGCGGTCTGGTGGTGGTTCCTGACCATCGTGACGATCGGCTTTGCCTATCCGTTCAACCGCGCGGCGCTCGAACGCTTCAAGATGCGCAACACCTACTACGGCGATTTGCAGGGGCGTTTCGAGGGATCGGGCTGGCGGCTGTTCTTTCGCGGCTTCCTGCTGTGGCTCGCCGTCATATTTCCGCTCCTCGCCGCGCTGTCATCCTTCACACTGATCGATTGGATCGGCGTAACCGAAGCGATGGGTGGTGGCGGTGATGTCCTCGCCCGCATGGAGCGTGCAAGCCCTGGCTTTTTCGACGCCGTGATCTTCGGCATTCTCGCTCTCATCGCCAGCGTATTCCTCGCGTTGCTGCTGCTGCCGGCATTCCACGCGATCGTGATGCGCTGGTGGGTCTCGGGCCTGAGGTTCGGCCAGATCGTTTCCGTCTCCCATTTGCGCACGCGCGACGTTTATTTCGTCTATCTGCGCCTCGTCGGCTATGTGCTGCTGTTCGGCCTGGTGATGATCGCCGGCATCTTTGTCGGTTTGCTGTTGATCGGACTGATCGCCGACTTCGCTTCACCGCAGACGATGGAAATCATAAGCGTGTTAATGATGGTCGGCACCTACGTCGTGACGGCGCTCGGTCTCAGCACGCTCTATCAGGCGGTCGTGACGCTGTCGGTGTGGCGGCTGACGGCGGAGTCGACTGAACTGTCCGACACAACCCAGATAGCCCATGTTCATGCAGCCGGTGAATCGAGTTCACCGCTCGGCGAAGGCATTGCCGACATCCTCAATCTGGGTGGCATATGACGAGCAACGCACCACGATCCTGTGCGGCCGTCTATTTCGACGGCATCACGTCGGCCCGCCACGACGTGACCATCGTGCTCGCTCCCGAGGCATTGGTCATCCGCGCCGCTGACGGCGCGTTCATCGATCAATGGCCATATCCGCGGTTGAAACACCTGTCCGCGCCCACACACATCTTCCGGATCGGGCTTCGCAAGGGACCGACGCTCGCCCGCCTCGAAGTCTATGATCAGGATGTCGCACACGAGATCGATCTGGCTTGTCCCGACATCGACCGCACCGGCGCAAGCGCCCGCGCGCTGCGTCGCAAGGCGATTGCCTGGAGTTTTGTCGCCGCGGTGTCGCTTGTTCTCGTTGGCGCCTTTGGCGTTGCCACGATTGCCGACCGTGTTGCTCCTCTGGTCCCGCAGGGCATTGAGCGGCAGCTGGGCGCGGCAGCCGATACGCAGATCCGCGCCATGCTGGACAAGGGCCCTCCCGACCGACCGCTCGAATGCGGTACCGCTGAAATCGAGAAGGCGGGCGAAGCAGCATTCGAAAAGCTGATGGCCCGGCTGCGAACGGCAGCAGGCATCCGGGTGCCGCTGCGCGCCGAGGTGATCCGCCGGGACGAAGCCAATGCCATCGCTTTGCCCGGCGGCCACATCTACGTCTTCAAGGGCCTGATCGATCAGGCCCGCAATGTCGATGAGGTGGCCGGCGTCATCGCCCATGAACTCGGCCATGTCGCCCACCGCGATGGAACCCGCGCCATCCTGCAGGCAGCTGGGCTGTCGGTCGTTTTCGGCATGCTGCTAGGCGATTTTGTCGGCGGCAGTGCGGTGGTGGTCGCTGCGGAGACGCTGCTGAAATCGGCCTATTCGCGGGACAAGGAGGCCGCCGCCGACGATTACGCGGTCCGGACCATGCTCGCGCTCAATGCCGATGCCCGCGCCCTCGGCAGCTTCCTCGCCCGGATCGCCGGAAAGGCGGAAAATGGCTCGATTTTCCTCGATCATCCGGCCACAGAGGATCGTGTCGCACGGATCAATGCCATGGCCCCGCCGCAAAGCGGTGGCGCAAGTCTGCTGGATGCCGCTGAGTGGGCTGCCCTAAAACGGATCTGCTCGGGCTATCGCTAGTTCATGTATAAGGCTGCACGACCCCGTCCCCACGGGAGTGGGGTTCGGGAACGGTCGCGCCGAAACGGCACGATCAAGGACTTGCAGGAATACCGATGTCTCGCCGCCGCTTTCCGGATGAACCCTATTCGAAACTCGCAATCTGGTCGCGCCGGCTGGCGCTGTTCTCGGTCGTGGCGGCGCTGATTGCGATCATCATCGTCCGGTCGGGCATCATCGAGGTGGTGCCCGGCATCGTCACCTTCGTCGCGACTCTGGCCGTCGCAGCCTTTGCCATTCTGCTGGCGCTGATGTCGTTCGTGACCATCTGGCGGCAGGGACTTCGCGGCACCGGCTATGCGGTTCTGGCGATTGCCATTGGCGGACTGCTGCTCGCCTACCCGTCCTACCTTGGCTACAAGGCCTACAAACTGCCGGCGATCACCGACATCACGACCGATATGCTGGACCCGCCGGCATTCGACTCAATCCGGCGGTTGCGTTCGCGCTCCACCAACCCGGTGCAATATGCCGGCCTCTATGCCGCCGAGCAGCAGCGCGAAGCCTATCCGGACGTTGCCCCGCTCGAACTCACGGTGCCGCCAAAGCTTGCCTACGATCATGCGCTGGCGTTGGTGAACAAACGTCGCTGGCTGGTGATCGACTCGCGCGAGCCTCGTCCCAATCAGCGCGAGGGGCGCATCGAGGCTGTGGCGCGAACACCGGTCATGGGTTTTCGCGACGACGTGGTGATCCGCATCCGCGGCAATGACGAGGAAGCGCGTGTCGATATGCGCTCATCCTCGCGCTACGGCTTCCACGATATCGGCGACAACGCCGCCCGCATCACCACGTTTCTGGACAATCTCGAAACCGATATCGACACCGCGCTGGAGCGCGAGGAGCGTCGGCGTCCGGCCCCGAAGAAGGCGCCGCCGCCGACAAAGGCCAAAGGCGGTCAGGCTCAGTCACCGGCCAAGCGGTAAGTGCCCGCGATCGACGGCACCCCCTCCGTGAGCACTGTGCCGCGGACGACCAGATCTTCCAGATGCGCCAGCACCGAAAGCCCGGCCGCCCCGACCAGCCGCGGATCGATGCCGATATAGATCGCTCGCACCAACGTCGGGATGTCGGCAGCACCCTTGGCCAGCCGATGCAGGATCGAATCCTCCCGTGCCAGCCGGTGGCGGATGTAGCTCTGCACGAACCGCGGCGCGTCGCGGATGATGTTGCCGTGACCGGGGAAATACACCTCTTCGTTGCGCTTCCCGAGCTTGTAGAGCGATGTCATATAGTCGCTCATCGCACCATCCGGCGGCGCGACGATCGATGTGGACCATCCCATCACATGATCGCCTGAGAACAGCGAATTGGTCTCCTTCAGCGCATAGGCCATGTGGTTGGCGCAATGGCCGGGCGTCGTGATCGCCTCAAGCGTCCAGCCATCGCCTTCGATGACATCGCCGTCGCACAGCTTCTGATCAGGATAGAAATCGGTATCGCCCGCCGCATCGAGCGGATTGATCTCGCCGATATGCAGCGGTCGTGAGGCCCGGTGCGGACCCTCGCCATAAGTCCTGGCGCCGGTTGCTGCCCGGATCGGGGCTGCGGCCGGTGAATGATCGCGATGCGTGTGCGTCAGGATGATGTGGGTGACGGTTTCTCCGCGCACGGCGCCCAGCAGCGCCTCGATATGCTGCAAATCGTCCGGACCGGGATCAATGATCGCCACATTGCCGCGGCCGACGATGTAGCTGACGGTTCCCCTGAAGGTAAACGGGCTCGCATTGCCGGCGCACACGGCGCGGACCTGCGGCGCAATATCTTTTACGACCCCCGGCTCGAGGTGGAATGTCTTATCGAAGGGGATGTCGTCGCTCATCGATCTTTCCGGATTCGTTCAGATTTTAATCACAGACGAGACAATCAAGGCAAAAACCGTTCAAGCATTTGGCGTATGCAACATTCGAAGACCGAGCGCCTTGCCGGTTTTGTTGAATGATTGCAACAGATGAACGAACCGATGCACGATCACGCCTCTCTCATTCAGGAACTGGAAACCTCGATTGCCGCGGGCACCCCGCACAAGCGGCTGGACGCCCTGACGCGGATTACCGACCTTTTCATTGCCGGTTCCGGCCATCACTCGCAAGAACTGATCGAAGTGTTTGACGATGTGCTGTCGGCGCTGATCGCCACCATCGAGGTGAATGCCCGTGCGCAGCTGTCGCGCCGTCTGGCCCACTGCACGGATTCGCCCCTGCGGGTGGTGCGTTCTCTCGCTTTCGATGATTCCGTGGCCGTCGCTGCGCCGATGCTGACCAACTCGCCACGGCTGAGCGACCAGGATCTGGTCGATAACGTCAACACGAAAAGCCAGGGTCACATGCAGGCCATCACCCAGCGGCAGACGCTGAGTGAACCTGTGACCAACGCACTGATCGAGCGCGGCAATGACCGGGTCGTGCGCCTCGTCGTGAAAAATGCGGGCGCGCGGATTTCGGATGGCGGTTTTGGCAGGCTCGTCAAGAAGACCACCAACGACGAGGGGCTGGCACGCTATGTCGGCACCCGCCGCGACATTCCCCGCGATCATTTCCTGAAGCTTTTGGAAACGGCTTCGGCGAAGGTTCGGGCAAAACTCATTGCCTCCAATCCCGCCCTCGCGGAAGCCGTCAGCGAGACAGTATCGGGCATCGCCACGGATATCAGTTTGGACGTACGCAATTCCTCGCGCGATCACGCCAAGGCGCGCGCGCGCATCAAGCGGTTGCGCCGCACCGGCCAGTTCAGCGAGGCCGACCTGCACGCCTTCGCCAACGGGCAGGATTTCGAACGTGTCGTCATCGCCTTTTCTGCGCTCGGCGATTTCCCCATCGAACTCGTCGAACGCGCATTGGTCGACAAGTCGCCCGATCTCATCTTGATCCTCGGCAAGGCCGCGCAGTGCTGCCGCGCAACGGTTCGGTCGATGTTGCTGATGCGCTCGGCCGGCCGCTGCATGTCGCCGATGGACCTCGAGGACGTGCTGTCTCAGTTCGAGCGGCTCAAGGCGAAGACCGCCCGCAGCGCGCTGGAATTCTACCGCTTGCGTCTCGGTGTTGACGAAAAGTCGAACGTGCCATCAAAGCTTGCGCTGGCCTGGTATGCGGAAGCGATCCCGACCCACGCCGAACAAGCCGCGCGCTAATCAGTCCGCACGTCAGTGGATTTCCGGTTCCGGCGTTGCAGCGCCGGCCTGCAGGAAATCGAAGTCGCAGCCTTCGTCCGCCTGCCCGATATGCTGCGCGAACATCGCGCCATAGCCGCGCTGATAGTGCGGCTGCGGCGGCGTCCAGGCCGCCTTGCGGCGTGACAGTTCGTCATCACTGACATGCAGGTGGATGCGCCGTCCGGCGACATCCACCTCGATTTCATCGCCGGTCTGCACGAAAGCCAGCGGCCCGCCGACGAAACTTTCCGGCGCCACATGCAGGATGCAGGCGCCGTAGCTTGTGCCGCTCATGCGCGCGTCAGAAATGCGCAGCATGTCGCGCACGCCCGTCTTCACCAGTTTCTTCGGAATCGGCAGCATGCCCCATTCCGGCATGCCAGGGCCGCCCTGCGGGCCCGCATTCTTCAGCACCAGAATATGATCGGGCGTGACATCGAGATCGTCGCGCTCGATCTCGCGCGCCATGTGATTGTAATTCTCGAACGCAATCACCTTGCCGCGATGCTGGCACAGACGCTGTTCCGCAGCGGACGGTTTCATCACGCAGCCGCTCGGCGCGAGATTGCCTTTCAGCACCACGGTCGCGCCCCCGGCATAGATCGGATCTGCCAGTGAATGGATCACATCCGGCAGATGCACCTTCCCACCGGCGATGTTCTCGCCGATGGATTTGCCTGTGACCGTCATGCACGACAGATCGAGCAGATCGCGCAACTCCGTCATCAAGGCGCGGATGCCGCCGGCGTAATAGAAATCCTCCATCAGGTATTTACCGGACGGCGTGATGTTCGCGATCACCGGCACCTGACGGGAAATCTGGTCGAAGCGATCCATGTCGAGCGGAATGCCGGCGCGACGCGCCATCGCTACCACATGCACGATCGCGTTGGTCGAGCCACCAAGCGCCATATGCACGCGGATCGCATTGTCGAACGCGGCTGTGCTGAGGATCTTGTTCGGCGTCAGATCCTCCCACACCATGTCGACGATCCGCCGTCCGGCATTCGAGCACATGCGCGGATGGCTGGAGTCTGCCGCCGGGATCGATGACGCACCGGGCAGCGAAAGCCCCATCGCCTCGGCAATCGCCATCATTGTCGCCGCCGTGCCCATCACCATGCAGGTGCCGAACGAACGGGCGATGCCGCCTTCCATCTCGTTCCAGTCGGCGTCGGAGATGTTGCCGGCGCGCTTCTCGTCCCAATATTTCCAGACATCCGAGCCGGAGCCGAGTGTGCGTCCGGCCCAATTGCCGCGCAGCATCGGGCCGGCGGGCACATAGATGGCCGGGATGCCCATCGAGATTGCGCCCATGATCAGCGCAGGCGTGGTCTTGTCGCAACCGCCCAGCAGCACCGCGCCGTCGATCGGGTGCGAACGCAGCAGTTCCTCCGTCTCCATCGCCAGGAAATTGCGATAGAGCATCGTTGTCGGCTTGATGAACGGTTCGGACAGCGACATCGCCGGCAACTCGACGGGAAAGCCGCCGGCCTGCCATACGCCGCGCTTCACATCCTCTGCGCGCGAACGCAGATGGGCGTGGCAAGAATTGAGATCGCTCCACGTATTGATGATGCCGATGACCGGCTTGCCGTCCCACTCCGGCTTGTCATAGCCGAACTGGCGCAGACGCGACCTGTGCCCGAACGAGCGCAGGTCGTTGACGCCGAGCCATCGGTGGCTGCGAAGCTGTTCGGGCCGTTTTCGCTCAGTCATACTCACCCGAACAGCAAATCATGGCAGGCCTCATTCAACGGACAGGTTTGCTTCCCGGACCACCTTTTCCCATTTGCTGGTCTCGGACGCCACGATTTTTCCGAAATCCTCGGGCGTGCCGGGGATTGGAATGCCGCCGAGCGCCTTGAGCTTCGACAGCACGTCGGGGTCCTTGAGCGCGAGATTCACCTCTTTGTTGATGACGTCGATAACGGTGCGCGGCGTGCCTTTCGGCACGCTCAAGCCGAAGAATGCGCTGGCTTCGTAACCCGGCACCGTCTCCGCGACGGTCGGCACGTCAGGCAATTCCGGCGAGCGCTGTGCCGTCGTGACGCCGAGCGGACGCAGCGTGCCAGCCTTGATGTGCTGCATCGACGGCGGGAGATTGTCGAACATCACATGCACCTGACCGGCCAGCAGATCGGTCAATGCCGGCGCCGACCCGCGATAGGGCACATGCGTCATCTGAATGCCGGTCATCGACATGAACAGCATGCCGGACAGATGGATCGACGTGCCATTACCGGACGAAGCCATGTTGACCTTGCCGGGATTGGCTTTGACGTAGGTAATGAATTCCGCGACCGTCTTGGCCGGAACCGAAGGGTGCACCTCCATGATGTTCGGCACGCGGACGAAACCCACCACCGGGTCCGTATCGCGTATGAAATTGAAGTTCAGCTTCTTGTAGAGCGATGCGTTGACCGTGTTGGCCGGATTGGTGAGGACAAACGTATAACCGTCGGCCGGTGCCTTGAGCGCCGCTTCGGTGCCGATATTGTTGCCGCCGCCCGGACGGTTCTCGATGATGAATTGTTGCCCGAGCCGCTTCGACAACCAGTCGCCGAACAGCCGCGCCACAATGTCGGTCGCCCCGCCTGGAGGATACGGAACGATGATGCGCGGATTGCGGCTGGGATAATCGGAAGCGTGGGATTGTACCGAGGAAAAAATCAGAAGACCAATTGCCGCACAAGCAAAGCGGCGGCAGACGCGAAGCTGCGAAGACATTCCGTGAGCCCTTCCCTAGATGCCAGCGAAGACGTTTCAGCGGCGTGTAATTTCTTGCAGTTCAGAGTTTTGCAGATCTGACCCTTGATTGTACTAAACGTTATGCTGCGACCTCGCGTTGCACAAGATGGTTGAGGACGGGCACGTCCGACTGTCGGCCGAGTTGCAATGCAGCACTGAACCGTGCTTCCTGCCCGCTCCATTTCTCTGGTGACATGTCCCGTGCCCGATATCGACAACATCAATCACGTCGGCATGGCGGTACGCCATCTCGATGATACCGTTCGCCGCTTCGAAGCGATGGGCTTCCAGCTCACGCCCTATTCGCCCCACTCCGCGGCCTGGAAGCCGGGTGAGACGGTCAAGCCGCTCGGCTCGGGCAATCGCTGCGTGATGTTCGCCAACGACTATCTGGAGATTTTGGCGAGCGAGGATCCGATGCAGCCGGCGCCGCGCATCACCAATTTTCTCAAGCGCCATCAGGGCGCTCATATCATCTGCTTCAATACTGAGGACCCACAGGCGGTCGATCAGCGACTGCGCGAGGCCGGCATTGGAACGTCGGGCGTGATCCCGCTGCAACGCGAGATCGACACACCGGACGGCGTTCACACCGCGAAATTCGAGCGGGTGCAGTTTGCGCCGGAGCATTCGCCGGAGGGCTACATTCAGGCCGCGCGGCATCTGACGCCGCAATACATCTATCAGCCGCGCTACATCGTGCACCCCAACGGCTGCACGCAATTGTCGGCCACGTTCGTCGTCACTGACACGCTCGATCAGTTTGTCGAGATGTACAGCCGTTATACCGGCCTGCCCGCGATCCGGCAGGATCACGCGTGCCAATTCCGCTTTGCGCTCGGGACCCAACTGATCATCGTCGATGCGAAATACGCGCCGCAATGGCTGCCGGGCACGCTGTTTCCGCCGCTGCCGGCGATTGCAGGCGTAGCCTTCCGCTGTCCGAACCTTGCCGATCAACGAAAGCGGCTGACCGACAACGGCTTTGCGTGGAGCGAAGCGCAAGGCCGTCTTGTCGTTCCCGCTGAACAAGCCAGCGGCATTGCCGTTCTGTTTGAGGAATAAGTGATGAAAACTCTGAAACGTTACGCGCTCGCACTCGCACTCGCCGCATCAGCATTCATGCCTTATGCGGCGACGGCACAAGGCTTCCCGGACCGTCTCGTCCGCATCGTCGTGCCCTACCCGGCCGGCGGCGGCGTGGATGGCCTCGCTCGCGCCTTGGGAGAGGGCCTGTCGCAAATCTGGAAGCAGCCGGTCATCATCGAGAACAAGCCCGGCGCCAGCACCATGATCGGTGGTGAAACCGTCGCTCGTGCGCCGGCGGATGGTTACACCCTGCTGCTGACCAGCGACTCCTCGATCACCAGTAACCCGTTCCTGTTCCCGAAAGCGAATTTCGATCCCGTCAAGGATCTCGCGCCGGTCACCCAACTGATCGAACTCAATCAGATCGTGGTCGTGCATCCGTCCGTTTCCGCCAACACGCTGGCGGAGCTGGTCGCGCTCTCGAAAGAGAAGAAAGGTGCGCTGAACTACGGCTCCTATGGCAATGGCAGCCAGCCGCACCTGTTGTTCGAAATGCTGCGCGCGCAAGCGGGCGCCGATATCATGCAGATCCCCTATCGCGGCATTGCGCCGGCGATCACCGCCACCATCGCCAACGACGTGCAGATGACGCTCGGCGGCTGGTCGGTCACGGCGGGCCACATCCAGAGCGGCAAGCTGAAGCCGATCGCCATCAGCCGCAAGGAGCGGCTGAAGGAACTTCCGAACATTCCAACGCTCAAGGAAGCCGGCTTTGCCGAGGTCGATCCACAGTCGTGGTTTGGATTATTCGCGCCGGCCGGGACTTCGAAGGCGATCATCGACAAGATTCAGAAGGACGTTGCGACGGTCTTCTCCAATAAAGAGTTCCTCGACCGTTATATTCACGCGCTGGCGTTCGGCCCGGTGGTGTCCAAGCCGGAAGACTTCGCCAAGTTCATTGCGGAAGACCTCGCCTACAAAGGCCGCCTGATATCGGTAACGGGAATTAAAGCTGAATAGGACGTTAGGCCTAACCGGGCGAAGGTACCGCATTGACACCCCTCCAAACGGGGGCGATAGCGGGGTGGATAGAAAGAGAGGGAAGCCCATGCGTCGTTTATTCTTGGCCCTTGGCCTGCTCACCTGTTCGCTGATTTCGGCTCAGGCTCAGACCTGGCCGCAGCGCCCCGTCACCCTCATCCTGCCGCTCGGCGCCGGTAGCGGCGTCGATATCACCTCGCGCCTGATCGCCGACAAGCTGTCGACGAAATGGGGCAAGCCGGTCGTGATCGAAAACCGTCCGGGCGGGGACGCGATCGTTGCGATCAATGCGTTCGTGACAGCGGCCGACGATCACACCCTGTTCATGGCGCCGACCTCGACCTTCAC
>JAFAFP010000211.1 GCA_023423415.1 Pseudomonadota bacterium
CCCGGTACGCTGGCGGTGAAGTTACGGAACGATCACCTGGGCTATGCGATCACTTGGTTCGGGTTAGCCGCATCTCTGGCCGTGATATTTGCCATCTGGGCAGCACGAAACCGGTATCATAAGGCCGTTTAATCGTCCCGGCGTTCCTTGTGGAAATCACCCCGAGCCACTAATCTATAGGGCTACCCGGCTTTCCCGATTTTGGGAAATCCCACAGTAATATCAAATGCTTGTTTCTTCCCGCGTGGCCGGCTGAAGCCGTGCGCGGCGGGTCTGAGGATGGCCATTGCTTTACGTTTCGACCCGTGGAGAAGCCCCGCCGCTTGGCTTCATCGATGTGACGCTCGCCGGTTTGGCGCGGGATGGCGGCCTCTACGTGCCGCAATCCTGGCCGCAGCTTTCGCCCGAGACCATCGCCAGCTTTGCCGGCCGGGATTATGCCGAGGTCGCCGTCGAGGTGATTCGCCCTTTCACCGGCGACCAGATTTCGGTGTCCGACCTGTCGCGCATTGCTCGCGAGGCCTACGGTACTTTCCGCCACCCGGCGGTGGCGCCGGTGTCGCAGCTACGCTCCAATCTGTTCCAGCTTGAGCTGTTCCACGGCCCGACCCTCGCCTTCAAGGATCTGGCGATGCAGTTCCTGGCGCGGCTGATGGACTATGCGCTGGAGCAGCGCGGGGAACGTGTCACCATCGTGGTTGCGACATCGGGCGACACCGGCGGCGCTGCTGTCGAAGCCTTCCGCGGCCGCAACCGTATCGATCTCGTCGTGCTGTTTCCGGATGGCCGCGTCTCCGACGTGCAGCGTCGGATGATGACATCGGCGGACGACGCGAACATCCACGCCGTCGCCATCGACGGCACGTTCGACGACTGCCAGGCGCTGGTGAAGGCGATGTTCAACCATCACGTCTTTGCCGATCGGGTCCGGCTGGCCGGCGTGAATTCGATCAACTGGTCGCGTATCGTGGCGCAGGCTGTCTATTACTTTACTGCTGCCGTTGCGCTGGGCGCACCGCACCGGAAAGTCGGCTTCACAGTACCGACCGGCAATTTCGGCGACATCTTCGCCGGCCATGTCGCGCGCCATATGGGCTTGCCGATCGACCGCCTGGTGATCGCGACCAACGTCAATGACATTCTCGTCCGGACGCTCGCGACCGGCGCTTATGAGCCGCGCGGTGTGGTCGCCACCTCGTCGCCGTCGATGGACATTCAGGTGTCGTCGAATTTCGAACGTTTGCTGTTCGAAGCCTATGGCCGCGACGCGAAGGCGATTGTCGGTCTGATGAACAACTTCGCGCAATCGAAGCGGTTTGAGATCGCCGATAAGCCGCTTTCGGCCATTCGCACCGAGTTCGCTGCTGGCCGCGCCGACGAGGATGAAGTCGCATCGACCATTCGCACCGCTTTGCGGGAAACCGGTCATTTCGTCGATCCGCACACCGCCGTCGGCATCGCTGTCGCCGAAAAGGAACCGCGTGACCCATCATTGCCGATGGTCGTGCTGTCCACCGCTCACGCGGCGAAATTCCCGGACGCCGTCGAAGCCGCTTGCGGCGAGCGACCGCCTCTGCCGAATTGGCTGTCCGATCTCAATGAGCGGAAGGAGCACATCACCAAGCTCCCGGCCGATCAGATGCAAGTCGAAAAGTTTGTCTTGGCGGCCGCACGGGCCGCGCGTGAAGGAGCCGCTGCATGAGCGTTGAAGTGACCCGCCTGCCGTCCGGTCTGACGGTCGTGACCGACGCCATGCAACATCTCGAAACCGCTTCGCTTGGCGTGTGGGTCGGCGCTGGCAGCCGCGATGAGCTGGCCGATGAACACGGCATCGCGCATCTGCTGGAACACATGGCATTCAAAGGCACGCAGCGTCGCACGGCGCGTCAGATCGCCGAGGAGATCGAAGCCGTCGGCGGCGATCTCAACGCGGCGACCAGCGTCGAGAACACCACCTACTATGCGCGCGTGTTGAAGGCCGACGTCCCGCTCGCGCTCGACGTGCTGTCGGACATCCTGACCAACCCGGCTTTCGATCCGGAAGAGCTGTCCCGCGAACACAATGTCGTCATGCAGGAAATCGGCGCGGCCGAAGATACGCCCGATGACATCGTGTTCGACCACCTGCAGCGGGTCGCGTTTCCCGGCCAGGCGATTGGCCGGCCGATCCTCGGCACCCGTGAAAGCGTGAAGTCGATCAACGCCCATCGTCTGCGCCAGTATCTGGCGCGCAATTATCGCGGACCGGAGATGGTGATCGCCGCCTCCGGCTCGGTCACCCACGATCTGATCGTGAATGAGGCCGAACGGCTGTTTTCCAGCTTCAAGGGTGAAACTGGACCGGCACCCGAAGCGGCGCGCTTTGTCGGCGGCCAATATATCGAGCGACAGGATCTCGAGCAGGCGCATTTGGCCTTGGCCATGGAGGGCGTACCGCAACGCGATCCGTTGCTGTTCAGCCTGCAGGTCTTTTCCAACATCATGGGCGGCGGAATGTCGTCGCGCCTGTTCCAGGAAGTGCGCGAAATCCGCGGCCTTTGCTACACGATCTCCAGCTTCCACATGGCCTATGCCGATACCGGCTTTTTCGGCATCTATGCCGGCACCGACGACAACGACGCGCCGGAATTGATGCAGGTCGTGATCGACCAACTCGAACGGGCGGTGTCCACCATCACCGAAGAGGAAGTGGCACGCGCGAAAGCGCAGATGAGAGCCGGTCTGATGATGGCGCTCGAAAGCTCGAGCGCCCGCGCCGAACAGCTCGCTCGGCAAATCATGATCTATGGACGGCCATTGCCGTTGTCCGAAATCGTCGCCAAGATCGACGCTGTCACGGTGGACTCGACTCAGCAAGCCGGACGCGCACTGCTTGCGCGTAGCCGGCCGGCGGTGGCGGGACTTGGACCGGGACGCGGGCTGGAGCGTGCAGCCGAGATCGTGGAGAACTTTGCGCGCGCCGCGGCCTGATATTGGAGCGTTTTCGAGCGAAGTGGGTACCGGTTCGCGTGAAGAAAACGCGTCAAAACAAAA
>JAFAFP010000214.1 GCA_023423415.1 Pseudomonadota bacterium
GTACAATGACAAAGGTCCTAAACAAGAATTTCATCCGCGGCTTTGATGGCGACTGGGAGGTCGTCATCGGCATGGAAGTCCATGCGCAGGTCACTTCGGAATCCAAGCTCTTCTCCGGCGCCTCGACCGCGTTCGGCGGCGAGCCGAACTCGCATGTGTCGCTGGTCGATGCGGCGATGCCGGGCATGCTGCCGGTCATTAACGAGGAATGCGTCAGACAGGCGATCCGCACCGGCCTCGGGCTGAAGGCTGCGATCAACAACAAGTCGGTGTTCGACCGGAAGAACTACTTCTATCCCGACCTGCCGCAGGGCTATCAGATCAGCCAGTACAAGTCGCCGATCGTCGGCGAGGGCGTGGTCAACGTCGATCTGCCGGACGGAAGCAGCATCGATGTCGGCATCGAGCGCGTGCATCTCGAGCAGGATGCCGGCAAGAGCATTCACGATCAGCATCAGACCATGTCGCTGGTCGATCTCAACCGGTCCGGCGTCGCGCTGATGGAGATCGTGTCGAAGCCCGACATCCGCTCGTCGGAACAGGCCAAGGCTTATGTCAGCAAGCTGCGGTCGATCCTGCGCTATCTCGGCACCTGCGATGGCGACATGGAGAAGGGCAGCCTGCGCGCCGACGTCAACGTGTCGGTGCGCCGGCCGGGCGACGATCTCGGCACCCGCTGCGAAATCAAGAACGTGAATTCGATCCGCTTCATCGGCCAGGCGATCGA
The DNA here is from genome assembly GCA_023423415.1 of Pseudomonadota bacterium. Taxonomy (GTDB): domain Bacteria; phylum Pseudomonadota; class Alphaproteobacteria; order Rhizobiales; family Xanthobacteraceae; genus Pseudorhodoplanes. The sequence continues at coordinate 728 of JAFAFP010000214.1, forward strand.
GTATGAGGCGCGCCGCCAGATCGAGATCATCGAAGAGGGCGGCAGCATCGTCCAGGAGACGCGGCTGTTCGACCCCAACAAGGGCGAAACCCGGTCGATGCGGTCCAAGGAAGAGGCGCATGACTATCGCTACTTCCCCGATCCCGACCTGCTACCGCTAGAATTCGACGACGCCTATGTCGATGCGCTGAAGGCCAATCTGCCGGAATTGCCGGACGAGAAGAAGGCGCGCTTCGTCGAGGCGTTCAGCTTGCCAGCTTATGACGCCGGCGTGTTGATCGCCGAACGTGAGACCGCCGAATTCTTCGAAGCCGTCGCCAAGGGCCGTGATCCCAAGCTCGCCGCCAACTGGGTCATCAATGAATTGACCGGCCGCCTAAACAAGGAAGGCAAGGATATCGCCGCGTCGCCCATTTCAACGGGGCAGCTCGGTGCGATCCTCGATCTGATCGGCGACAAGACCATCTCCGGCAAGATCGCCAAGGACCTGTTCGAGATCGTGTGGACCGAAGGCGGCGACCCGCGCACGATTGTCGAGCACCGCGGCATGAAACAGGTCACCGATCTCGGTGCGATCGAGAAGGTCGTGGATGAGATCGTTGCCGCCAACCCGGACAAGGTCGCCGATGCCAAGACCAACCCCAAGGCAATCGGTTGGTTTGTCGGTCAGGTGATGAAAAACTCCGGCGGCAAGGCCAATCCTCAGGCCGTCAACGACCTGTTGAAGACGAAACTCGGACTTTGAGGCGATCGAGGGGCATCTGTAAGCTTCGACCTTCGCGATGGTGCGGCGTTGTCCGCAGCGGAGGTCGTCATGCTCACACGCCGGTGTTTCGCTCTTGGTCTGGCGCTGATCTTGGCCTTGCCCTTTGGTGTGGCGGACGCGGCAGACAATAAGTATGGCACCTTCATCTTTGTGAAGCCAGGGCAGCTCGACCTCGGCAAGCTGCTGGCGCCATCGCCTCTTCCAAATTCCGAGACGCAGAAGCGCGATCTTGTCACCGTTCTGGAGACGCAGAAGACGCGGACGCCGGATCAGGTCGAACGTGCCGTTGCGGACAATGCGCTCTCGATCTACCGCTTCTCCGATGTGATCGGACCCGATTTCTCTGCGGAGCGCCTTCCACAGCTCGATGCCTTCTTCAAACGGGTCTTCAACGATTCACGCATCCTGGTTCTGTCGAGTAAGGATGTATGGGATCGGCCGCGCCCCTATGTTGTCAGTCAGGATGTTCAAACCGTTGGAGAGCGGCCCAAGGCGCCGGGCTCCTATCCGAGCGGGCATGCCATCTTCGGCTATCTGAGTGCGATCATCCTGGCCAACATGGTTCCGGAAAAGGCGGCTACGCTCTACGAGCGTGGTTATGAGTACGGCACGAACAGGGTGATCACCGGCGTGCACTTCCCTTCCGATCTGGAAGCTGGGCGCATGGCCGCCACTGCCATCGCCGCGGCATTGATGGAGAGCGAGCAATTCCGGTCGGAGTTGGAGGGCGCCAAGGCGGAGCTGCGCAAGGGCCTTGGCCTTCCGATGACAGTCGGAGGAACAGCCGCGCGCTAACCGGGACAATGACTGCACGCTGAGACCGCATTGCAGATCCCTGTCTTGGTCCAACGGGCGATCCGCGGCGAGATTGCAGAGCCGCATGGAATGAAGGCGGTCGTTGCGCCTGATCCGATCGTAAAATCCGTTGATGAGATCGTGACGTCGAAGCCGGACAGGGGCGCGGATCGACCGCCGACCGTTGATGTGATGAGTAGTTGGTCAGTCAGTCGATGAAAACCGTCCGCAGCAATGCCGATCTCGGACGGTTAAACGTCACGACAGTGAAACTCGGTCTTTGACCGATGCTCATCTCGCAATTTCGGACCGAAGACGACGCACGATCGCACCGCAATGCATGTCCAGGACATCCGGAAACCGATGTCCAGCTTCACAACGTCCCGTTTTGGGTCATCAGAAACGCTTCTCGCTGTCTCGGCAATCGTCCAATGCGCTTGAAGAACCGCCGGCGATGTCTCTGCGCATTACGATGAGCGGTGTCGGAGAGGAATTTGCATTCGAACGTTTCTGAAATCGCGCCAGCGAACCGGTCGCAATGCGATCTTCGGCGCATTCGAGACGTTGCCGAAGCGAATCGCGATGTTCCGATTCGTGCGAATTCGGATCGATTGAACGGTCCAAAGTCGGAAAATCCGAAGTTTTCCAAAAAAAATTTTTGACGGGTCTTTGGACGCCGGACTTGACATTGCAAGTCTCGGAAACGCGTCCATCCGAACTGGTGTCGTTACGCAAGTCTGCAAATTGCATCGCGATCATGCGTGCAAGTAATGCCGATTCTATCGATACAAATTCAACGTCATGTTTGGTGTCATTGCATGCGCAATGTTGATCGCGTGGAGTTGACATCAGCGAACGCGAAAGGGCAGGCGCACTGATGTCGCGCGAGCGAAACGGGCTGATCGAGTACACGTTTCGTTAAGTGGAGTCGCTGTTTTGTGCGTTCTGTAGTAATCGAAGTCCAGTGCACCTCGATTCGCGAGTGCACTTTCGATAGCGCCATCTCTAAATTGGAGGGCACAATGGCGAAGCGTAAGAAGGCGAAGGCCGCGGCAAAAAAGACCGCGAAGAAGACGAAGCGCAAAGCCGCGAAGAAGCGGAAGTAATTGCGCCGTTTTCGGCCACGTTACAAAGCCGACGACGTCATCTGCGCGACCAACATCGTGCGAGGCATCGTCGGCTTCATGTGACGACGGAGGGCGTTGGCGAGACACATCAAGTCTCTCCAGCGCCCTCGGTCTTTCTGGACATCACTATCGCATCGATTGAATTTGTTAACGCTAAGAACCGCTGCCTAACCTTGGCGGCGCCGCCGTATCGGACCTGAGCGGTTATCGTTACGCGGCCTTTCCCTTGAGCCGGGTGTTGCAGGCGCTCCAGTACTTTGGCCAGGTCATTCCCTTTTCCACCTTGCCGGCCGCACGCGCTTCCTTCCATTCCGCTCCGCATTGTTTCTGCCGTTCGCGGACAGCGCGCCGGCCGGCCGATACGGTGGCTCTCTTTTCGGCCTTGGCCTTCCGTGCCTCCGAGCGCTTCGCCTTGCGTTCGTCGGCCTTCGCCTTCTTTTCGGCAGCGGCGTCTTGCTTGCTCTTCGCCGTGTCGGCTTTCGACGTATCGCCCGTGCCCTGGACGGATGGTGTTTGCGCAAAAGCGGATGTGATCGATGTGGTCGTGAATGTCAGAAGCGCGCCAGCGAGGACGGCAGCCGACAGAAGGGTAGTGACGGATTTGCTCATGTTCTCTCCCCCGATGTTTTGATGGAATGAAACCATTGTTTTCCGGAACATTATGCCGTGGGTGAGAAGCGGTCCATACGCCAGCGCGGGTTGCGCATCTGCATCTACGGTTTTAGGTGACGATCACCGAAGCCACGCCCGGAGACAGTCATGGCGCGACGAGCAGTGAAATCGAAGTCCAAAACAAAGGCGAAGACGAAGGCGAAATCCTCACGCAAGAAGACGGCCAGCCCCGCAAGCAAGAGCGCGCGCAAGGGTGCAGCTTCCAAATCCGGGAAGAAGAGTGTTGCAGCGAAGACGGCGCGGCCTCGCAAACAGCGTCCGATCGAGCTCTATTACTGGCCGACGCCGAACGGCTGGAAGATTTCGATCATGCTTGAGGAGTGCGGGCTCCCTTATATAATGAAGCCGGTCAACATCTCCGTTGGCGATCAGTTCAAGCCGGAATTCCTGGCGATTGCTCCGAATAACCGCATGCCGGCCATCGTCGATCCGGATGGACCTGGCGGCAAGCCGATCTCGGTCTTCGAGTCGGGCGCGATCCTGCAATATCTCGGGCGCAAGACCGGCAAGTTCTATCCCGCGAACGAGCGTGAGCGGGTCCAGGTCGAAGAGTGGTTGATGTGGCAGATGGGAGGGCTCGGTCCTATGGGAGGACAGGCGCACCACTTCCGCATCTATGCGCCGGAGAAGCTGCAATATGCCATCGACCGCTACACTAACGAAGTGAACCGTCTCCTTGGTGTGATGAACACGCGTCTGAAGGACCGTCCGTTCCTGGCCGGCCGCTATTCGATTGCCGACATGGCCTGTGTCGGATGGGCCTCGCGGTGGGAACGTCAGGGACAGGACATCAATGAGTTTCCGCATGTGAAGCGTTGGCTCGAGACGATGATGGCGCGTCCTGCCGTTCAGCGCGGCATGAAGCTGCGGGTGGAGGAAGCGTCGACGGTCGATATGAAGGATCCGAAGGTGCAAGCGATGCTGTTCCAGCAACGCGCGCGCGCCGGCTGATCGGTCTGCCGGATTGTTGATAAGGAGAGGGCGGTTCGCGCGGGTGCGAGCCGCCCTTTTTCGTGAGGGTTAGCGGCATCAGAACATTGACGGTGTTCAGAGCGTAAAGATCGCCTCGATCATGGATGCTCGGATGCGAAAATCGTCCGTAGAATCGATGTTCTTCGAGCATTGCGGGCGTTTTGACACGCGCTTTCGTTCAGAATCGATTCATCCAAACGCTTAAACTGCCATTCAAATTTTGCAGGACATCATCCGCCTGTCTGACGGGGGTCGTCGGACGACAACATCCGCCGCAAAAGGCGGAGAACAAGACAGGGGATGAATATGGCGCGTTTTGAGATGACTCATGTCGAAATGAGCAATGCGGGGCAGGGGCCGTCTGCCGCCGACACCTTCTATGAGCTGGGGATTCGCTATTCGGTCGGTACCGCGGTCGAGCCGGATCTGATCGCGGCGCATAAGTGGTTCAACCTTGCGGCGATGAAAGGCAGCAAGGACGCGGTGCAATTGCGGCAGGAGATCGCCGCGAATATGTCGCCGGTCGACATCGCCGCCGCCCAGCGCGCCGCCCGCGCCTGGCTGACAACTCACTAAGGCCAATATTCAGCGATTTAGTCTCTATTCGCTGCCTTTCAGGTTGCTTGCGACGTTAGTCTTGGGCATATCCGTAAGCGCTGGAGACGTGGCCGAGTGGCTGAAGGCGGCGGTTTGCTAAACCGTTATACGCTCTAAAGGCGTATCGAGGGTTCGAATCCCTCCGTCTCCGCCAGCGCCGAATCTGCTCACGAACCCAGCGCGATTCTTCTCCCTCGACACAAGACGTGATGGAACAGCCCTTGACGGCGGCCATCCTGCATGAGTTAGCAGCCACGCCCCTAACAGGGGATGGACGACGAAATTTGTGTTCCATAAAGATCAGCGCGATCTGCAATATGTTGTAATTATCAATGTCTTGTATGGGCTTTTTGAATTGATTTTCCGGCGGTGCGCGCCCCCTCGGAGTGAGTGCTATTTGTGCAACATGGGTTTGAAAACATTCGAAACTACCTGTGCATGGGGCGTTTCGCGATTGCGGATCAGGGGACCTCGAGTAATCTCCCTCTTGCGACGGAGGGGGCGTCCCCAAGTCGCGCTGCCTGGTTGTCTCTCGGGGGATTCGATAGAGGCCAGGTAGTTCGCGGGGAATAGGGGAACCTCTTTGGGTGAGAAACCCAGCGGAGTTTGGACCCTCCCTAAAGCAAACTTGGAGGTTCAACATGAAGATGGTGAAAAGCCTTCTCCTCGGTTCCGCTGCTGGTTTGGTTGCGGTTGCAGGAGCGCAGGCGGCTGACCTTCCCGTAAAGGCCAAAGCGGTCGAGTACGTGAAAGTCTGCAGCCTGTACGGCGTCGGCTATTATTATATCCCAGGCACGGACACCTGCATCAAGATCGGTGGCTATGTCCGTTACGAGGCGTATCACAACTACACGACCGGCAATTACGTCGATCGCAATATCACCGGGCGCTTCACCCGTAACTCCACCACCTTTGCCCAGCAGGCCCGCTTCCGTCTGACCACGGACGTGCGCACCCAGACCGAATACGGCACCCTGCGGTCATATGTCAGTTTCGGCCTGAACTGGCTGAACTCGGTGGACGATGCTGCAGGACTGCCGGCGGGCGTTGGCAACTTCGGCTTCGCTCTTGAGCGTGCCTTCATCCAGTTCGCCGGCTTCACCTTCGGCCGTTCGGACACCTTCTTCGGCTTCTATAACGGCGCCGCCTACGGCCTCGTGCCGGTTGGCCTCGACGGCTCCTCGGGCCCGGCCGGCCATAACGTCGCGGCCTATACCTGGCAGTTCGGCAACGGCCTGTCGGCGACGATCGCGATCGAAGACGCCGTCGGCAACCGCGTGAAGCCGATTACCGACCTCAACAGCGCCTTCATTGGTGGTGCCAGCGAAGCCTCCGGTCAGAAAGTTCCTGACATCGTCGGTAACATTCGCGTCGACCAGGCCTGGGGTTCGGCGCAGATCATGGGTGCCCTGCATCAGGTTTCGGCTCGCTACTATGACGATCCGACTGCGGGCTTCCCGTGCACGACCGCCAGCTCGACCACCTGCGACCATCCCGGCGACAAGTGGGGCTGGGCTGTCGGCGGCGGTCTGACCCTGAAGATGCCGTGGGATGCCAAGGACACCCTGTCCGGCGTCATCGCCTATGCTAAGGGCGCGACCGGCTTCGTGGCTTACGGCAACTCGCCGACGAACTTTATCCACAAGCAGGGTGTTGCTGTCGGTGCCGGCTCCGATGCGGTCTTTGGTGTTGTCGGCGGTGTTGGCAGCAGCCTTGAACTGACCGAAGCCTGGGGCGGTACGGTTGCGTTCGAGCACTACTGGACGCCGAGCCTGCGTACGTCTGCGGTGTTCGGATACTTGAACGTCAGCTACAATGACAATGCCAAGAACCTGATTGCCGCAACTGGTTGCGGCGGCGGTGGCGTGACCGTGCCTGCAGGCGCTGTCTGCGATCCGGACTACTCTCTGTGGCGCGTGGCTTCGCGCACCATGTGGAACCCGGTGCAGAACCTCGATATCGGTGTTGAAGTCGCCTATACGAAGCTCAACACTGCTTTCGCTGGAACCAACGCTGTTGGCGCGACTTTCGGTCTCGCGGCTGGCACCTATCCAATCCAAGACGAGGGCTACTGGTCGGCAGCCTTCCGCGTACAGCGCAACTTCTGGCCGTGATCGTCTGATCTCGACCTAAAGTTACGAGCCTAAGCGAACCCCCGGTCCGAAGACCGGGGGTTTTGCTTTTCTAGCTATTGGAGGTGACTTGCTGAGCGCTCTCGATGGCGTCGCAGCGTCGGCAAAAGGCATCAACCAGACCGAGGACAGGAGCTTCGGACAATAATGGCGCGTGACCTTGATCAGGGACGACGACCACCTCCATCAGGGGCTGTCGCTCACGCATTGCCTCGACGGTTTCCCTCGAGAGCAAGTCGGACAGCCCCCCGCGAATTGCCATCACCGGCCCGGTGCTCACGGCGTCGAATTGCTCCCATAAAGGTGGAATTGGCTGGTGGGGATCGATATCGCCGAGCGTCTTCGCCAGATTGGTATCGTAACGCGCAACCAGACCGTCTGCAGTCTGCGTCCAGTTCCGCTTCGACCAAGCGAGCCAATCGTCAGCAGGCAAGGCTGGAAATTGTCCGCCAAAAGCACGCCGCAGCGTTTCGGCTCCTTCGGCGAAATCGTGCGGCACCGGCAACTTGCCGATATATCCCTTAATCCGCATCAGACCGTTTGGCTCGATGACGGGACCGATATCGTTGAGGATGGCACCAGCGATGAAAGCCCGATGCGACGCCGCAAGCAGCATTGTCAGCAAGCCGCCACGCGAGGTTCCGAGGAAGATGGCCCGGTGGATGCCCAGCGCTGTCAAAACCACAATGACGTCTGCCAACTCAACAGCAAGATTGTAGTTTCGCCAATCCGGATCATAGCTTGAGAGGCCTCGCCCGCGGTAATCGAGTGCGAAAACCTGCCGCGGACGCTGCGAGGCCAAAGCAAGATGGCCTGCGAGGATCTCGAAATCGGCCTCTGTCCGCGCCAGCCCCGGGAGACAGACGACAGGCAATCCCATCTCAACGGCGGCGCGATACGCGCGGACGTGCAGGGCAAGCCCGTCGGAAGCCTGAATGAATAAACTCTCCGCCTGACGGGATGCTTTGGCGGAGAGCTTGGCTTCGCTGGGAGCGCGATCAGTTGGCCATGCCACGCCGCAAATCCGCTTCGATCAGAAGCTTGTGCGAAGCGCCGAACCGCACGCGATAGACCTGCATATTCTCCATCACTCGCTGCACATAGTTGCGGGTTTCGGAGAATGGAATCCGTTCGACCCAGTCGATCGGATCGACCTGCGGATCGCGCGGGTCGCCGAAGCGTCCGATCCATTCTCGTACCCGTCCACGCCCGGCGTTGTAGGCAACGAAGGAAAGAATGTAGGAGCCGCGGTAGGTTTCGATGACGTCGCCGAGCTCCGCTGCGCCGATCTGCACATTGTACACTGGATCATTCAACAGCCGCGCGGCGTCAAAGGAGACTCCGTTCTTCTTGGCGACCAGTTTGGCCGTGCCGGGCAATACCTGCATCAGGCCTTGCGCATTCGCGCCGGACCTCGCGCGGGGATTAAAGCCACTCTCCTGCCGCGCAATCGCGTAGGCCACATGTGGCTCGATTTGCGGACCGATCGGCTTGAACCGCGGCAATCCGGCGATCGGATAGGCATAGTATTCAAATGGCAGGCCGCGACTGACCGCAGTGCGGCCCAGCAAGGCCAGCGCGCGCGCATCCTCCCGCCGTTCCACAAGCGCGGCAACCGCAGCCAGCGCCGCAGGATCTGGCGCGCGATCCGCGAGATCGGCTACCGCCGAAGCCACAAGATCGCGCTCGTCGATCGCGTACAGCATATCGATTGCGCGAACGATTTCGAGACGACCAGCCTGCGGATGCGAGGGCGGCGGCCCCGGGATACGCAGTTCTGATCCGCCGAGACGTGCGTGTGCGATCTGTCCGTAATAAGTCGTCGTGTAGCGCGCCGCGCGCTCGTAGTAGGTCTTCGCCTCGGCAGTCTGTCCGAGGGCCTCGGCCGCCCTGGCATGCCAATAATAGGCGCGCGAGAACGAAGCTGGATGTTCGGCGACCTGCGCAACGCGTACGAACAGAGGCTTGGCGGTCGCGGGATCATTCAGGAATCGGAACGCTATCCAGCCGGCGGTGAAAAGATGTTCGACCCGCGCGCCTTCCTTTTCTGGAGCAGCCGCATCACGCGCGATACGAAATGCAGTGAGAGCGTCGCCCTCATCGAGCAACTTGCGCGCCAGCAGCCGTCGCTCCGTCCACCACTCATCGGGGTCCTGCACTGCGGCGGACGCCGTTGGTGCCGCCAGCATCGTCCGGGCGGCTTCCTTGGCATGATCGTTCCGCCGCAGCCATTGAGCACGCGTGTATAAATAGACTGCGTCGTCACGCGCATCGGCCGGAACGGAATCCAGCAAAGCCTTGGCCTTGGAGGACTTGCCAATGACGGCTGCTCGGGCCTTCACAAGAGCGACTTGCGATGCGCCCAGCCGCTGGGCGGCACGCATAGCCTGATCCGTATCGTCGGAATAAAGGCGTTGATCGAGACGCGCCTTGTGATCGCTGCCGCTCAGCAACGGGCCAAAAGCGTCGAGCACTTGACGCTCCATCTCTGCCGTCAGTGAATCGTTGCGCCATGCATCGCGGACATATTGCTGTGCCAGCGCCCGATCGCCTTGCGCCAGCAGAGCGCGGGCATAAGCCAGCTTGCCCTTGGCGGTCAGAGGCTTGTTCACTGAAAAATACCGGCGAATGACCGCATCATTCACGCCGTTTTGCCACAACGCCGCCTCGGCTTTGCGCCGAAACTGGGTGATATTCGGCCATCCAGGATTGGCGGATGCAAACCCGGCATAGCGCTGGAAATCGAAATTGTCGTTCTCGGCCCTGAGCACCACCCATTCGATAAGCTTGGCGGCGACCGGATCAGTCACCGAGTTGCCCACCGCAGTTGCGTCGGCGGTCTTGCCGCGGCGAGCAAGTTCGACGGCCCTCTTTACCGCAGCCAGGTTCTCGGATGATGGCGGTGTACTCGGAGCGAGCACGGCCGGACTGGCGGCGGCAGGCGTCGCGGTGGGCGAACCGAGCGGCGTCGGAAATGCAATCGACGTTGCGTTCGCCGAATCATCGTTGCCGGGCTTTGATCTCGGCAGAGGGAGCGCTGCAGACCTTGTTTCGCCTTTCCTCGGGGGCGATTTAACTTCGGCTTTGGCAGTGGCCTTTTTGGCCTCAATCTTCTTTGAGACAGGTTTCGCGGTTGCCTTCTTGGACTCGGGTTTCTTGGAAGCAGCTGTCTTGGTGTCTTGCGTCTTCGCCGCAGGCTTGGGAACGGATTTGCCGGGTTTGGATTTGGCAGCGGTGGACGCGGACTTGTCTTCCGTGCCCGGCTTCGGAGCCGCCTGAACGGCAACAACAGACAGCACTCCTGCGGCCGCCACAACGGCAAGGAAATAGCCTTTGCGTGTCAAAACAACGTCCTCCGCCCGACTCGGATTTCCACTGACTCGCTAGTGCCTTGATAATGCTAAGAAACCAATTAACGTCCCGCAAACCATCGGTGCCACCGGAAAGCGGCGGGATTGCGGGCATCAAATACCTCAATCGAAATGCTCAATAACATTCGCTTTAATCCCTTCTGGCGAACCGCTATTGATCGGCCGAAAGGGCGCGCTGCACCGAGGCGCGGCAATTGGTCGTAGGACAGGCGTCATGACTGCAAATGGAAAGTTCCGGGGGTCTTTCACCGCGCTGGTGACACCGTTCCGCGATGGTAAGCTCGACGAGCAGGGATTCCGCGAATTCGTAGAGTGGCAGATTTCAGAGGGCACGGACGGACTGGTTCCTGTCGGTACCACGGGCGAAAGCCCGACCCTGTCCCATGACGAGCACAACAAGGTTGTCGAATGGTGCGTGTCGCAGGCCAAGGGCCGCGTTCCGGTCATCGCCGGCGCTGGGTCGAACGCGACAACCGAATCCGTTGCATTGGCCCGTCATGCAGAAAAGGCTGGCGCTGACGCTGTGCTAGTGGTGACGCCTTACTACAACAAGCCGACCCAGGAAGGCATGTATCAGCACTTCAAGGCGGTGAATGACGCTATCGGTATACCGATCATCATCTACAATATTCCGCCCCGCTCGGTTGTCGACATGTCGGTCGATACGATGCAACGATTGTTTGAACTGAAGAACATCGCAGGTGTGAAAGACGCGACCGGCAATCTCGCACGTGTGTCGATGCAGCGTCAGGCGATGGGGCCGGACTTCATCCAGCTCTCGGGCGAGGATATGACGGCGCTCGCATTCAACGCAGCGGGCGGGAACGGCTGCATCTCAGTAGTATCGAATGTTGCGCCGGCTTTGTGCAAGCAACTGCAGGAACTCACGCTTGCCGGCGATTACAAGCAAGGTCTGGTCGTACAGGACCGGCTCGTCCCGCTGCATCATGCAATCTTCCTTGAACCGGGGCTTGCCGGCGCCAAATACGGGCTAAGTCTTCTGGAGCGCGGCAGCGAAGACGTCCGTCTTCCACTGCTGCCGGTCACGGCACCAACCAAGGCGGCAATCCGCAGCGCAATGGTCCATGCGGGTCTGATCAACTAGCCGGATGACGCGAAGCTGGGCTGCAGCATGATCGTGCGCGCGTCCGCTCAAGACCGGCAATTGTGTGAACGAACCGAGCGGCCGTGTTCGTCTGAATGCGGCATCGCGGATTCGTCGGGTGATTGAGAATGGCACAAGCGAAGGAGCGTCCGCTAAAGATTGTCGCCGACAATCGTAAGGCGCGCTTCAATTATGAGATCGGCGAGACGTTCGAGGCTGGCGTCGCGCTTACCGGCAGCGAGGTCAAATCACTCCGCGCCGGCAAGGCGACGATTGCCGAATCCTATGCCGATGCCCGCAATGGCGAAGTCTGGCTAATCAACAGCAACATTCCCGAGTATCTGCAGGCTGGCCGTGACAATCACGCACCCAAGCGGCCACGAAAGCTGCTGCTGCACAAGCGCCAGATCAACAAGCTGATCGGCGCGGTGGAGCGTGAAGGGTACACTGTAGTGCCGCTGAAGTTTTACTTTAACGACAGAGGCCGAGCTAAACTTGAGATTGCACTCGCCCGCGGCAAGAAACTGCATGACAAGCGAAATACGATCAAGCAGCGCAGCTGGGATCGCGAACGCGGTCGGTTGCTGCGCGCCAAGGGTTAATTGGAGCTGCCAAAGCTGACATTTTAGTTTAGGCGCCCGGCTGAGATTTTGGATGAGGCACAAGCTGGACTAGCCGACATGGATGCGCCCAACACGCACGGATCCCTGTAACGGAATTCAAGGACGAACGAAGCGGATTTTCTTAATAGGCCAAGTTCGCGGGCTCACGCCCGCGCCCCGGAATGACGATCGCAAGATCTTTCGAGGTCGTCGCACCCAAGATATCCAAACGTCAGCCCGCGGCTTTCTTGAAGTTATCGCCGGCTTTGGTCCAGTTCACGGTATTCCACCACGCCTTCAGATAATCCGGACGCCGGTTCTGGTATTTCAGGTAATAGGCGTGCTCCCAGACATCGACGCCGAGAACCGCTTTGGCACCCAGTTCCAGCGGCGTGTCCTGGTTGGCCGTACTGACGATGTCGAGCTTCTTGTCCTTGTTGACGACAAGCCAAGCCCAGCCTGAGCCGAAACGGCCGGCACCGGCGGCATTGACCTTATCCATCAGGCCGCTCGGTCCGCCGAATTCCTTGTCGATGGCCGCCTTCAGATCGCCGGCCGGCTCCTTGGCGCCGCCAGGCGCCATTAGCTCCCAGAAGAAGCTGTGATTCCAGTGCCCGCCAAGATTGTTGCGGACGCCGGTGCGAACCGATTCAGGCACCTTATTGAGATCCGACAGTGTGGTCTCGATGGGCGTCGTGCCCAGCTCCGCCCAGCGCGTGGCCAATTGATTGGCCGCGTTCACATAGGCCGCGTGGTGACGGTCATGGTGGATCATCATGGTCTGCGCATCGATATGCGGTTCGAGCGCATCGAATGCATATCCAAGCGGCGGCAGCTTGAACGGGCCGGCTGGTTGCGCCGGTGCCGTTTGCGCAAAAGCGAAGCGCACAGAAAGACCTGGCGTCGCGATGGGGCCGGCGGCGCCGGCCAAAAGCTTCAGGCTTTGGCGTCTGTTCATTCGTTTTCTCCTTTGCCGTCCGGCGATCTGATGAAATCGGCACTACAAACAAAAATGGAAAACAGCCGAAGACGAATCATCAGGTGACGACGGCCGTGAGTTTACAAAGTTCCGAATGCAAATTGGCGGCCTCACACGTAAGTGAAACAGCAGGATTTGGTTCATTCAGAGTGGCTAAACGCAACGCCCCAAAGCGTCACAGAAAGGCGTGGTGGCCGGGACAGCTCCGGCTATGACAGATGAACTGCTCTCTCGCCGTACCGGTGGCCGAACACGACGACCAAATTAATCATAAAGCAAAACCCCCGGTCTTTCGACCGGGGGTTCGCTTAGGCTCGTAACTTTAGGTCGAGATCAGACGATCACGGCCAGAAGTTGCGCTGCACGCGGAAGGCAGCCGACCAGTAACCCTGGTCTTCGATGGCGTAGTTACCAGCCGCCAGACCGTTGCCGCCGGCGACGTTGGCGCGACCGCCAAAGGCCGTGTCGATCTGCGAGTAAGCCACTTCAACGCCGACGTCGAGGTTGCGAACCGGGTTCCACATGGTGCGCGAAGCCACGCGCCACAGGGAGTAATCCGGATTGCAGTTCGTAGCGTTAGTAAGGCCGGAAGCCGCACAGGTACCGGCAACGCCAGCGATCATCGCCTTAGCCTGATCGCTGTAGCTGATGTTCAAATATGCGCCGACGATCGAGGTGCGCAGGCTCGGGGTCCAGTAGTGCTCGAACGCGAGCGAACCACCCCAGGCTTCCGTCAGCTCAAGGCTGCCGCCAGTGTTGAACACAGCATCAGGATCCGCGCCAAGCGCGACGCCCTGCTTGTGGACGAAGTTCGAAGCCGAGTTGCCATAGGCCACAAAGCCGACAGCGCCCTTCGAGTACGCGATCACACCGGACAGGGTGTCCTTGGCGTCCCACGGCATCTTCAGGGTCAGACCGGCACCAACGCCCCAGCCCCACTTGTCGCCAGGATGATCGCAGGTGGTGTTATTGCCCGTGCAATTCGGGAAGCCCGGGGTGGCGCCGGCATAGTAACGAGCGCCAACCTTATGCAAACCGCCCATGATCTGGGCCGAACCCCAGGCCTGATCGACGCGGATGTTGCCGACGATGTCGGGAACGCCCTGGCCCTTCAAATCCGAATTGAGCGCCGAGAGAGCGAGCAAATCGTTCTGATTGAGATCGACAACTCCCTTGCTGCGTGCGTTCGAGTCTTCGATCGAGATCGTGGACGACAGGCCGTTGCCGAACTGCCAGGTATAGGCCGCGACGTTGTGGCCGGACGGGCCCGAGGAGCCGTCGAGGCCGAGCGGCACAAGACCGTAGGCGGCGCCGTTATAGAAGCCGAAGAAGGTGTCCGAACGGCCGAAGGTGAAGCCGGCGAACTGGATGAAGGCGCGCTCAAGAGCGATGGCGCTCTGAATGCCACCGTTTTCTGTATTGCCTGCGCCGTTCAGGAAGTTGAAGCCGAAGCTGAAGTACGACCGCAGGGTGCCGTATTCGGTCTGGGTGCGCACGTCCGCTGTCATGCGGAAGCGGGCCTGCTGGCCGAATGTCTGGCTGTTGCGGGTGAAATACCCGGCCGGATTGCGGTCGGCGTAATGGCCGCTGACCTCGTTGTGGTAGGCCTCGTAACGGACATAGCCACCGATCTTGATGCAGGTGTCTGTGCCCGGGATGTAGTAGTAGCCGACGCCATACAGGCTGCAGACTTTCACGTACTCAACTGGTCTGTCCCTATTCGGTCGAGATTTGCTAGTCAAATCAATGACTAAGACGTGATTTTCTCTTGCCTAAGCTGGAGAAAACGCCGTCAAGCACAGGGATTGAGCTGGGTGAAAATCACGATGGTCGCCGCCAGACGACGCATTATTCCCGTGGACAAATCGTCACACCGGGATGGTGGTTGCCGCCTGTTTGTCGGCCAGTGGCCTAGGGATAGCCTAGGTGTCGCTCACCTGAGCCCCAATGATCATCAGAGCCGGAATGTGAAACGGCCGCATTGCGGG
>JAFAFP010000218.1 GCA_023423415.1 Pseudomonadota bacterium
CCCCCCGCGGCGGTCCTCCCCCCCGCCGCCCCCCGCTTTTGTATCACAGGATCAATTTCAAGGAGATCATGCCGTGCCGATCGAGGCCCTCAAGAACCGGCTCCCTGCCTTCGCGAAGGATGTGAAGCTCAACCTGTCGTCGATGCTGTCGGACGAGAGCCTTCCCGCGCAGCAGCGCTATGGTCTGTTCCTCGCCTGCGCGATAGCGACCCGGAATGGCGATGTCATCCGTGCGTTTGAAACGCTCGCACGCGAACATCTGTCGCCGCAAGCGCTCGATGCGGCAAAAGCCGCAGCGGCTGTGATGGCGATGAACAACATCTATTACCGCTTTGTGCACATCTCATCGAACAAGGCCTACGAGACCAAGCCGGCGCGCCTGCGCATGAACGTGATTGCCAATCCGGGCGTGGACAAAGCTGATTTCGAGCTGTGGTCGCTCGCCGTATCCGCGATCAATGGTTGCGGCAAATGTATCGATGCGCACGACAAGGTGTTGCAAGATGCCGGCGTTAGCGAAGATGCGATCCAGAACGGCGTGCGTTATGCGGCCATCATCCAATCGGTTGCCGTTTCGCTCGAGGCCGCCGAAGCGACGGCCTCGTTCGCACAAGCTGCGGAGTAATTCGCTGGCGCGGGGTCAGGGCGCGAGATTCGCGCCCATGCCCTGCATCAGTTCGACAAAGCCCGGAAAGCTCGTGGCGATGAACGCTGCGTCGTCAACGCTGACGGGCTTTTCGCTGGCAAGACCCATCACCAAGGCAGACATGGCCAGCCGGTGATCCATGTGTGTGGCGACAACGCCGCCACCAAACACGCTTCCCTTGCCTTCGACGATCAAATCGTCGCCTTCGATTTCCACCGCAACGCCATTGACGCGCAGCATATCCGCGGTTGCCGCAAGACGATCGGATTCCTTGACCCGCAATTCGCTCAGGCCCCGCATGCGGGTTGTGCCTTCTGCGAAAGCCGCAAGCACCGCAAGGATCGGGTATTCATCGATCATTGATGGCGCCCGAGATGCTGGGACCTCGACGCCACGGAGCGCCGACGTTCTCACCCGCAATTCGGCAACCTCTTCGCCCCCTTCGTCGCGCGAGGAGATCGTTTCGATCGAAGCTCCCATCTCACGCAACGTGAGAAACAGCCCGGTCCGCAGCGGATTCATCATCACGTTTTCCAGCACGATGTCCGAGTTCGGCACGATCAGCGCCGCCGCCAGCGGAAATGCAGCAGAGGATGGGTCGGCCGGCACCCGCAAAGGTGCGGGCTTCAGCTCGGGCTGGCCCTTCAGCACGATGCGGCGGCCATGTTCGCCGACCTGTTCGACCCGCACGTCGGCGCCGAAATGAGCGAGCATCTTTTCCGTGTGATCGCGGGTCGCTTCCTTTTCGATCACAATCGTTTCACCCGGCGCGGCCAGCCCGGCCAGCAGCACGGCAGACTTCAACTGAGCGGATGCGACCGGCGACTCGTAAACGATCGGCAATGGATCACGTGCGCCTTCAAGCGTCAGCGGCAGACGCCCGCCTTCAGCCACATCAAGCGTTTTCGCGCCGATGCGCGTCAATGGATCGAGCACGCGTTTCATCGGGCGCGTGCGCAACGACGCATCGCCATCAAATACAGCCGTAACCGGACAGCCCGCGACCGCCCCCATCACGAGGCGGCAGCCGGTTCCGGAATTGCCAAAATCGAGCGGACCGGATGGCTGCGCATAGCCGCCGACCCCCACGCCCCAGACCGACCATTCACCCTCACCCGTCCGCTCGACTTTGGCACCGAGCGCCCGCATGACCTTGGCGGTGTTGATAACATCCTCACCCTCGAGCAGACCCCCGATGCGGGTCTCTCCGACCGTCATGGCGGCGAGGATCAGCGCGCGATGCGAGATCGACTTGTCGCCGGACACGCGAACGTGCCCTTTCAGCCCTGTGGATTTACGTGCGGTCAGCGGTGAAGCGGGTAAATTATGGCTCAAAGCGGGTCATCCTGGACGAAACCGCGCCGTCCTAGCACGCGCTTCCTGGTCCCGCCATGAAGGGCTGACGCAAAACCCTCACAATCGGTATTGACAGAGCGCGCGTGAGCCGCCAATTCAGCCGCTCAATCTTGCAAGCGGTCTTCAGGGAAAGCTCAAACGTGGCAAAGCCAGAGCTCGGCACCAAGCGCGTCTGTCCGGTCACAGGCCGAAAATTCTACGACCTGAACAAGAATCCGGTCATTTCGCCCTATACCGGCGAGGTGGTTCCGATCGCACCTGTGCCGACCCGCGGTCGTCTTGAAAAAGCTCCTCAGAACGAGGCCGAGCAGGAGCGCGAGACCGAGGAGGTCGAGGGCGCAGAATTCGTCTCGCTCGAGGACGCCGATGCCGAAGCGCAGGGCAAGAAGTCCGATCTCCCGGATACAGGCGACGACATCGATGTCGACGACGATGACGCCGGCGATGACGATGATGACTCGACCTTCATCGAGGACGATGAAGAAGGCGACGATGACGTGACCGACATTATCGGGGACGGCATCGAAAAGGACGAAGAGAGTTGACGTCTGCCGTGCTTCATCTAGAAGCACGCTGTATCGAAAGTCGCGCCGCGAATTTCGACGCTTGAGAATACGGACGGCCGCAATCCAGCGCGACCGTTGCAAGGTAAGGGGCCATAGCTCAGCTGGGAGAGCGCTTGCATGGCATGCAAGAGGTCGGCGGTTCGATCCCGCCTGGCTCCACCAACCTTCGCCATTTCGGGGCTAGGATTGCCCTTGTTCGGGGCTAGGATTGCCCTTGGAAGATGTCCGCCAGCCTTTGAGCGGCCCTTTCTTCATCCGCAGACAACCGCATCCTCGATGGATTGAAGCGGTTCCCTCAAATCGGTAAATGAATGCGGCGGGCACGTCATGCGTGCGCCGGGTCGGGGACCATCATGGCTTTTCGCCTTTTCGCTGCCGTCGCGCTGACAGCCTTGTTGTCGGCTGTCCACCCTGCATCGGCCTTAACCGAAATCCACTGGTGGCATGCCATGCCGGGAGAGCTCGGGCGCGAGGTTGAACGGCTGGCCTCCGATTTCAACGCATCGCAGCCCGAATATCGTATCGTCCCCACTTACAAGGGCCTCTACACCGAGACCCTGGCGGCAGCGACCTATGCAGTCCGCTCGAAGCAGCACCCGGCCATCCTGCAAACTGCGGAAGTTACGACCGCGACAATGATGGCCGCGAAGGGCCTCGTTTACCCGGTCCATCTCCTGATGACCGAGCAGAGCGTCGCCTTCACGCCGTCGGCCTATCTGCCATCGATTACGAGCTACTATTCAGATGGCGGCGGAAACATGCTGTCGTTTCCGTTCAACGCCTCGACGCCTATTCTGTACTACAACAAGGATCAATTCCGGTTGGCCGGGCTCGACGCCGATCAGCCGCCGCTGACCTGGCCCGACGTCGAAGCGGCCGCACGCAGGCTGCGCGACAAGAACATTCCTTGCGGCGTGACCACGGGCTGGCCCGCCTGGATCAACATCGAGAACTTCTCCGCCTTCCATAATCTACCGCTCGCAACGCTGGACAACGGCCTCGGCGGCATTGCCACCGAATTGCAATTCAACAATCCTGTGGTGACTGGCCATCTCGCGAAATTGGCAGAATGGCAAAAGACCAAGCTGTTCGATTATTCGGGTCGCACCAACGAAGCGGAGCGACGGTTCTATAACAGCGAATGCGGCATCCTCATTTCGTCATCCGCGGCCCGCGCCGACATTATCGCCAACTCGAAATTTGAAATCGGTTACGGCATGCTGCCTCATTGGCCGGACATCGCCGGAGCGCCACAAAATTCGATCATCGGCGGAGGATCCTTGTGGGTTCTGCAGGGCCGGCCCGACGGCGAATACAAGGGCGTCGCCCGCTTCTTCGCTTTCCTGTCGCGGCCTGATGTGCAGGCGGCCTGGCACCAGTGGACCGGCTATCTGCCGATTACCCATGCCGCCTACGAGCAGAGCCGCAGCATCGGATTTTACGAGCGCAACCCCGGCACCGACATCTCGATCAAGCAGATGACCCTCAATCCGCCGACCGACAACTCCAGGGGGCTCAGGCTCGGCTCTTATGTGGTCGTACGCGATATCATCCAGGAGGAATTGGAAGCGGCCCTGTCCGGCAAAAAGGCCGCCAAGGCCGCCCTGGATGACGCTGTCCGTCGTGGCAATGAAATCCTGCGGCAATTCGAAAAGACTAACCCATAAGGGCTGGTTATGGGCGTCCCATGTGGCCTTCTTGACCCCGGCGCCGCTCGCACCCATATCGTGATGACCGAGCCGGTGGGTTCACCGAAACGGTACTAGGGGGTGCCACGTCTGGGCCCCGTCAAAGTCGCTTGAAAGGGCTTTGAGATGTCCCGAATGCCTTCGTTGTCTAGTCCGTTTCTGTTGGGCTTCGATGAGATCGAGCGCGTGCTTGATCGCGTCACCAAGGCAGCGGACGGATATCCCCCCTATAATATCGAGCGCTTGCCACGCGACGATCGCAATCCCGAGCGTCTGCGCATTACGCTTGCCGTAGCCGGCTTCACTCTCGACCAGCTCGAAGTGTGCGTCGAGGAACGACAGCTGGTGATCCGCGGTCGCCAGACCGACGACAAAACCAGGCAGTTTATCCACCGCGGCATCGCCGCCCGCCAGTTCCAGCGCGTGTTCGTGCTGGCCGACGGGATGGAGGTGCTCAGCGCGGATCTGAAGAACGGCCTGCTTTCGATCGATCTGGCACGGCCCGAGCCGGCGCGTATCGTGCGAAGCATTTCCATCACCCCGCACGAATAGCCTGCGGCGCTTGGTCATAACGGGCCGGTTGGCCTGCCAGACCATGCGGCGTAGGGCCACGGAACCAAAACTTCAGGGGGCACTTGAGTCAGGAAGGAGTAGTGGACATGACTGAAAATCAGACCGAAAAACTGATCATGTCGACCCAGGCATTTGCCGTTCTTGGCGGCGGCAAAATTGCGTATGTGAAGCCAATCAAGTCGGAAGACGTACATGAGCTTTACCCGCAGGCGCCGGAGATGCAGCCCGGGATGAAATTATTCGCGCTGCATGCAGCAGACGGCACGCCCATCCTCGTCACGGACACACGTGAAGCTGCAGTGGCCAATGCGTGGAATAACGAGTTGGAGGCTGTCAGCGTCCACTAACCTTCGCGGCGGGTGATCGAGTTTATGTGATCGTCTCGGCGTGACATTCCAATGATCGGATGAACCCTCGCGGCTCCTTGACCGTCAAACAGTCGAGGAGCCGAGCCATGTCTGCATCCATCAGTCGTTCGTCCATCTTGGTGCGAGAGCCAGACGCCGCTCATAATTTTGCGATTATGGGCGGGCGTGATCTTGCCTACATCCGTGTTGCGCGATCAGAGGATGTCGCCTTCTTTTGTCCTGAAGCACAATTGCTTGCGCCCGGACAAAATGTGTTCGTGCTCTGCGCTGCAGATGGCACGCCCATTCTCGTGACCGATACTCACGAATCTGCCGTCGCTGGCGCCGAGCAGGAGAGGCTCAAGGCGCTCCGTTTGCATTGATCCTATCGGCGGGATGAACCGCGCGTACTACGCCGCCGGCGATGGGGTCATCGTCAGTACGGCATAAAGCGCATCAGCATCGCGCGATTCACGCAACTTGTTTGCGATGTCGGGGTCGCGCAGCAGCCGCGCCACACGCGCAAGCGCCTTGAGATGATCGGCGCCAGCGCCTTCAGGAGCGAGCAGCAGAAAGATCAGATCGACCGGCTGCCCATCCAGCGATTCGAAATCGATTGGTCGGTCGAGTCGCGCAAACAAGCCAAACAAGCGGTCGAGTTGCGGCAATTTGCCATGAGGGATCGCGATACCGTGCCCGATACCGGTCGAGCCAAGTTTTTCGCGCTGCAGCAACGTTTCAAAGATCGTGCGCTCATTCAGGCCGGACAGAGTCGCAGCACGAGCCGCAATCTCCTGGATTGCCTGCTTCTTGCCGTTGACTTTGAGCGCCGGGATGACGGCGTTCATTGCGACAATATCGTTAAGCGCCATTGGAAACGGTTCCACGATTCCGTTGGGAGATCATTGACCAAAATGGGTTGGAGAGCGGCCGGACCATAGGGAGGGGTTCTCGTCCCGTCAATGGCCCGAATCTCCCCCCAAGAAGGAGCGAATCTCTCTAGGTCCATATTGTGACAGCTTGGCTATCGGGTCAAAGTGGCACTTTGTTTCTCGCGTCGCCGTTGTACCGACGATGCAATACGCATGCCCTCGCGATATTTCGCCACAGTGCGACGCGCAATATCGATTCCCGCGTCACGCAGCTTTTCGACAATCGTATCGTCGGAAAGCACATCATCGGGCGCTTCCGAATCGATCAAATGCTTGATGCGATAGCGCACGGCTTCGGCAGAATGCGCCTCGCCGCCATCGGCAGCAGCGATAGCCGATGTGAAGAAATATTTCAGTTCGAAAATGCCCCGTGTCGTCGCCATGTATTTGTTGGCGGTCACGCGCGACACCGTCGACTCGTGCATTGAGATCGCGTCGGCGACCGTCTTCAGATTCAACGGACGCAGGTGCTGCACGCCGTGTACGAAAAACGCATCCTGCTGCTTCACGATTTCAGCAGATACTTTCAGAATGGTTCTCGCGCGCTGATCGAGCGCGCGGATCAACCACGTCGCCGACTGAAATTTCTCCGCCAGGTAGGCTTTGTCGGTCGGTGCAGCAGCCGTCTTTGAAACCCGCGCATGATAAGTCTGATTCAAGAGAATTTTCGGCAGCGTGTCGGAGTTGAGTTCGACATGGAATGAGCCATCGGGCGCCGCGCGGACAAACACATCCGGAACAATCGGCTGCACGGTTGCAGATCCAAAAGCGAGGCCTGGCTTCGGATTGAGCTGTTTGATCTCCGCGATCATGTCGAAGAGATCCTCGTCGTTGACGCCACACAGTTTGCGCAAGGTTGCAAAATCGCGCTTTGCCAACAGATCCAGACGACCTAGAAGCGCCGCCATTGCGGGATCATAGCGGTTTCGCTCCTTCAGTTGGAGCGCAAGACATTCCGTCAGATTACGCGCGCACACACCTGTGGGATCAAAGCCTTGCAAGATCGTGAGGACAGCTTCGATCTCAGCGATGCCACAACCAAGTTTTTCTGCAACCGACTGCAGATCGCCGACCAGGTAGCCGGACTCGTCAATCAGGTCGATGAGATGCTGCCCGATCATCCGCCGCGCGGGCTCGGTCACAGCAAGCGAAAGCTGGGTGGCGAGGTGCTCCGCCAACGTCTGTTCGGCGGAAACAAACGCCTCCAGATTGTAGTCGCTGTCTTCGCGTCCGCCCGCGCCGACGCTTGCCCATTCGGAGTGCGCTGCGCTCGCATCGTCGTTGCGCGCCGAGCCAACGGCGGCCCCACCATCTTCGGGAAAAACATTATCCAGCCTCGTCCCGAGGTCGTCTTCGATTGCGTTGCGGCTGGTCGCTAGATCGTCGCCGAGCCAATCGCCGGCGCTCTCGCCCTCAGAGCTGCCACCGGAGACCTCGCTATCGACCTCGGCCGGTCCGGCAGCCCCGTCGTGTTCGCTGGCGCGCTCAAGGAGCGGGTTTTTCTCCAGCTCTTCCTCGACGTAAGCCATCAGATCGAGGTTCGAGAGCTGCAGCAGCTTGATGGCTTGCATCAGCTGCGGCGTCATCACGAGCGCCTGGCTTTGGCGAAATTCGAGGCGGGTGGTCAGAGCCATGGCCGCCTTCCTAGCCTAGCGGCACGATTTGTGCATGTCTTAAAATGATCTGAGCGGTAAAATTACCTCCGCGGCCCAGCTCGAGGACGGGGCGCCCGCTTTTGCGAGGCAATAGGACGCTGTGGGGAGCGCCTATAGACGGAATTCCTCGCCGAGATAGAGCCTCCGGACGTCAGGGTTATTCACAATATCCTCAGCCCGCCCCTCCATCAGGACCTCGCCGGAATAGATGATATAGCCGCGGTCGGTCAGGCCCAGCGTCTCGCGAACGTTGTGGTCGGTGATCAGCACACCGATCCCGCGGCGAGTCAGATGCTTCACCAGCACCTGAATGTCGCCGACCGCGATCGGGTCGATGCCTGCAAACGGCTCATCAAGCAGCATGTAGCTTGGGCGTGTCGCAAGGGCCCGCGCGATTTCCACGCGCCGCCGCTCACCACCAGACAACGCAATCGACGGCGATTTGCGTAGCCGCGTGATGTTGAACTCGTCGAGCAGGTTTTCGAGATCGCGATCGCGCTGCTTGGGATCCGGCTCGATCACTTCAAGCACCGAGCGGATATTGTCCTCGACATTCAAGCCGCGGAAAATCGAAGCTTCCTGCGGCAGATATCCGATGCCGAGCCGGGCGCGCTGATACATCGGCAATCCGGTAACATCATTGCCGTCGAGCTCGATTTTGCCCCGCTCGGCTTTGATCAGACCGGTGATCATGTAGAAGATCGTTGTCTTGCCAGCACCGTTAGGTCCAAGCAGTCCAACGGCTTCGCCGCGGCGAACGAACAGACTCGCGCCGCGCACCACTTTCCGTGCGCCAAAGCTTTTCTCGAGACTATGGGCGGCGAGATATCCCTGCACTGCGGGTTGCGGGGCCGGATCGGCGCGGCGCGGGCGCGGCGGGACAAAGCGCGGTTCCGGGGGACGCGCCGGCAGATCGTGATTGACCGGCGCAGCGTAAACCGGGGGGGCATGACGGTTCGCCTGCTGGCGAGGCGGTTCCGCCCGGAAGCTCTCCTGCGCCACGGTATCTGGATGAAGCGGGTGCTGCCACGCCTGCGGCTGACGCAGAGCCTCACCCAACAGAAACTCGTCCTTCAGCGGCTCCACGTGCAAAGCGTTCGGAAATGACTGTGGAGTCGGCTGTTTGGAAACGGATTGCGGCTGCGGCGCCTTTTTCACCAGGCCGCCAATCTTTTCCAACTCGACTCGCCACGCGCCGGACGTCTTCCGCTTGCGCGGTTTGGCACGGCGGCGGAACAACGAAAAAATATCCAGCACAAAAGCCCCTTCAGGCCGACCAGCCGCCTGCTACCGACATAATCTGACGGAATCACGGTTGCAACGGACCGTCGGCGAAACGTTAGTTGCTGCCGCTGGGCCTGGATTTAGAGCTGCTGCCCTTGCTGTCCTTCCCAGGAAGGCTCAATCCGCCGCCTTTGTCATCCTTGCCGCTGGTCGAAAACACGCCCTGAACCGGCCGCCCCTTGGCGGATTCGACCTTGGCGGCGCTGGTCGTGAGATCCACAACCAGTCGGTCACCGCGCAGGACATTGGTCCCCTGCGTAATCACCACACCGCCCTCGAGGGTGACCGTATTGGTTTTCATCTCGAAGATGCCGATGGCGCCGGTCGCCGTCTGCTCCTTCTGGATCACGGTCACGCCGCCCCGCGCCTCAAGCCGGCGGATCGACTGCCGGCCGCCCGGTCCCGGTTGCGCCGCCTTCATCGTGCCCTTGTTGGCGGCGCTCCCTCCCTCCTGATCGTAGAACACCACCAGATCCTTGCATTTCATGATCACATCGCCCTGGGTGACCACGACGTTGCCGCTGAAGACCGCGGTCTTGTCCTTGTCGCGCACCTCAAGCGAGGCCGCTTCGATTTTCACCGGCTGGTCACGGTTCTGCGAGAAGCCCTGAAGGGCGTTTGGAACACCGGTGTTCTGCGCTGGCGCCGCGCCGGCAAAACACACGGCCGCAAACATCGCAGGCACGAGCCACAATCGAGACACGAAACGAACCTTCATTGTGCTGTGGCCTGAGACTGCGTCGTTGTTGGTTGCGACTGAATACCGCGATTCACAGCTTCCGGCGTCAGCGTCATGACGACGCTGCCATCGAACCGGATGACGGCACCCGTCTCGGTGACCTCAAGCCGATTGGCATCAAGCGTGCCCTGCGGCATTTTCAATTGCACCGGCCTTTCCGAAAGGATGCGGCCTTTCTTGATCTCAACCTGCGCTTCGGTGAGCCGTCCGTGATAGCCCGCTGTGGAATTGATGATGATGTCTTGGCTGAGCGTCAGCAGATCGGCCTTCGTGTCATAGACACCATCGACCGCAGTCAACGTCACCTTGCTTTTGTCTTCCATATCGACGCGGGCGCTGATGTCTTTCAACTCCACGAATTGGGGATTCCTTGTGTCTTGAGACGCGGCTGCGGCAGTGACCGCGTATTCGCGCTGATCCTTGGTGAAGCCGGCCAGACGCGGCGCTTCCATCGTGATCTTCGACCCGGAAATGACGAGCGTGCCGAACTCCGTCGGCACCCGCAGCCAACGGGACGGATTGAGGTAATTCGCCGCCACAAGCCCGAGCAGGGTCAGCACCAGCACGGCCGGTACAGCCCTGCGGAGAAAGCGCACGATTCGACTGTGCCGGCGCGCGCCAGCGATCACAGTCTTCTTCTGCTTTTTTCCCACAATGGGTTGGCCCGGCTGACCCCAGTCCTCCGGTCCGGTAAGCATGCGGTTCATGGAAACGAAATGTCCCGCCCGGAATCGATGGTAATCCCGGACATCCTAGCGTCAGATGGCGCGAAAATCGCCCGGGAATATGGCCTCGGCACGGCGGCGGAGGTCAGGAATGGGCGAAAATATCCTGATCCTGCCAGCCCATGAGATCAAGCCGGGCACGGTCGGGAAGGAACCCGAAGCAGGATTGCGCCAGATCGGACCTCCCCTCGCGGGCCAGCATCGCGTCGAGCTTGTCCTTCATCGCATGCAGATAAAGGACGTCAGACGCGGCATAGGCGACCTGAGCCTCGCTCAGGCTGTCCGCGCCCCAATCCGACGACTGCTGCTGCTTGGACATATCGACGCCCAACAGTTCGCGCGCCAGATCCTTCAAACCGTGCTTGTCGGTGTAAGTCCGGCACAATCGTGAGGCGATCTTCGTGCAGTAGATCGGGGCTGGCATGACGCCAAAAGCGTTCGACAGGACCGCAATATCGAAGCGCGCAAAATGAAAGATCTTCAGGATCGCCGGATCGGACAATAGCCGCTTCAGATTTGGCGCCTCGGTCGCACCCACCGGAATTTGCACGACATCTGCCGAACCATCGCCCGGCGAGAGTTGCACCACGCAAAGCCGATCGCGATGCGGATTGAGACCGAGTGTCTCGGTATCGATGGCAACAGCGGTCTTGTAACGCGAAAGATCGGGCAGATCGCCGCGGTGCAGGCGGATGGTCATTCAGGTCTCGCGGCGGGACAAATAAATGGTGCCCAGGAGAGGATTGTCTTCGACGTCATCTTTGTCGAGATAAATCAGCACCTTAGGCACACCCGAAGTTTCGGCTGTGTACCACCGCCGCGTTTCACCCACAAGTCGCATTTGCGGTCAGGATTGGGTGTCACCGGACGCCCAACTACCCTAAGCAGGATCGTCGGCCAACGCGGCAGGTCAAGTGTTAGCTCAGCGATTATCCCGCATACGTTGAGAGGCTGCCGTCTGGTAACAGGAGGGAAACGGCGCGGGGCCCTTCGTGAGATCAGCTTTTTCGAGCACGTACACAGACGAACCTACGCGACAATTCAGAAACGCAATGCGTATGCTGTTCATGCTCACTAAATGCGGGGAGCCGGTCGGATCTCCTGCACCCATCGAAAATGCCACCCGGGTCGCAAGCTCTCAAAAGCGTCTACAAAAGATGGATTTTTGGGTGCGCAACTTGGGACGGAGGAGCCTGAAGTCCGGCGCGAATTTCACACTGAGAGAACCGTCTGGGCACTAGAAGGACAATGGCGCAATCAATACAACACCATCTTTCCTCGTATATCGGCTTTCCTCGTATATCGGCCGCCTGCGCCGCAGAAATCCATAGGCTTAATGCCAAAGCTGGATCAGTAAGCGTCCTACAATAATCCCCATCCGCCTAGTAAAAATGTATCAGGTCAGTCATTTGCCAGCTTGCTAAACCGACATGCGAGACCGCGTCGCGGTCTCGATCGCATCGACGATCGCGTGATAGCCCGTACACCGACAATAATTTCCCGAAAGATAGGCACGGATTTCCTCGCGGGTCGGATTCGCGTTACGCTCCAGCAATTCCATAGCGGTCAACAGCATGCCCGGTGTGCAAAATCCGCACTGCAGTGCGGCCCGCTCGAAAAAAGCCGTCTGCAGGTAATCACAGCGTTTCGACGCGGTGACCCCCTCGATCGTCTCCACCTCCGTGCCGTCGGCTTGGGCGGCCAGCATCAGGCAACCGCGGATCACGGCTCCATTCACGACGACGGAACAGGCGCCACAGACCCCGTGTTCACAACCGACATGAGAGCCCGTCAATTCCAGATCATAGCGTAGGAAATCGACGAGGCTCTGGCGGCTCGAGACGTTTGCAGAAACGGTTTCGCCGTTCACGCTGAAAGTCACCGCGATCGTATCATCCGGCCTGGTCATGGCTCCTCCGCACGCATCAGATCCGTTATGGCCCGCCGCAGCAACACTGCGACAACGCGGCGCTTGTAGTGCACGGGCTCCGTAATGGATCCCCGGATATCGCATTCGTTGGCGATGAGCGCCTCAATATCTTCAATCGCGATATCCGGCCATTCATCGACAATCGCGTCAGCCGCCGCGACAGCCCGCTCAGGCCGATCGCTAATGCCGAACAGGCTGAGCGAAAGCTTCGTCAAACGGCCATTCTCGACACGGCCCTTGGCAGCCACGCCGGCCGCAGCATAATCACCATGTCGTCGCGCAATCTCGTGGAACGCAAACCTGTCGTCAGGCGTGTGGTGCGGAATCCGTACGGCGAAGATTGCCTCATCAGGCTGGGCATCTGTCTCAAGCGGGCCGATGAAGAAATCGTCGGCGTCGCACCAGCGCTTACCCCGGACGGAAATCAGGCCGATGCGCGCACCGAGACAGACGCACAGTGCCGGTAGCTCCGCGGCCGGATCCGCGAGCGCCAGGCTTCCTCCTATCGTTCCGCGATTGCGAACCGCCGGATGGGCGATGTTCGACACCGCTTGCGCGAACAGCGGCAGGCAGCGGCGCAGATCAGCGTCATCCTCATAAGTCCGGTGACGAACCAGCGTGCCGAGCTCGGTACCCTCGGACGCCGATATCCAGCCGGACAGTTGTTCGATTCTGTTAATGTCGAGCAATATTGCGGGTTGCGCCAGCCGCATGTTCAACATCGGCATCAAGCTTTGCCCGCCGGCGATGATCTGGCCGTCGGCGCCAAGCTCAGCAAGCTCTGCGGTCAACTGTTCGAGATCATCGACGCGGCGATAGGTGAAGCGGGCGGGCTTCATGAGCGGTCTTCTTGTATGGCGTCGAGAATCATCGCCGGCGTGATCGGCAGTTGACGCACCACAGCGCCAAACGGCGCGATCGCGTCGTTCACCGCGCTGAGGATCGCGGCGGACGCGCCGCAGGTTCCCGCCTCACCGACTCCTTTCGCACCAAGCTCGGTGCCGGAATACGGGGTCTCCACGTGCCCGATGACGATATCCGGAATGTCGCCAGCCATTGGCAACAGATAATCGGCGAACGATCCCGTCATCAGTTGTCCCTGATTGTCGTAGTGCAGCGCCTCGAACAGCGCCTCGCCGATACCCTGAACCACACCGCCGCGGATCTGCTCGTCAACAAGGAGCGGATTGATGATCCGGCCGCAGTCCTCGACCACCCAGTAGCCCAGGATTTTAACTATGCCGGTTTCCGCATCGACTTCCACATAGGACGCCTGCGTTCCGTTGGTGGGAACGAAAGGATGCTTGGTGCGGCGGAACTGCTCTGTCGCCGAAAGCTGGGGAACAGTGCCGGGCGGCAGGAGGTGCCCACGGTAATATATGGTTTCGGCCAGCTTGCCGAGCGGCATCCTTTCCGTCTGTGTTTCTCGATCGACGATGATGCCATCGACGATATCGAGATCGCCATCGCTGCCTTGCAGGAGATTGGCCGCGGCCTTGAGAATTTCCGCGCGAACCGCGCGCCCTGCACGCCAGATCGCCTCTCCACCAAGTGCCGCACTGCGCGACGCCCATGCTCCTCCGCCGGCCGGAATCGTCGCGGTGTCGCCTGTCATCACCTGCACTTGATCGACAGGAACACCGATCGCATCGGCAGCAACTTGCGCCATGCTGGCACGGGCGCCTTGCCCGATCTCACAGAGTCCTACCAGGCACCGAACAGAGCCTGAAGGTTCGATCTTAACGACGGCGCTTTCGAGAGCCGTAATCGGCAGTTGCCCCGGCCCATTGATTTCCGGACCCGGGGCCGTGAGCTCGACAAAGGGAGCCAGCCCAATGCCGCGATAGATGCCTGCAGTCCGCAGTTGATCTCGCTCGGCGACGAGCGTTTCATACTGCATGAGCTCCAGCGTTTTGTCGAAGGTCGCGACATTCGACAAGTCGAACAATTGCAACCCGCATGGATTTTGCAGCGGCAGACGGTCCGATACGAGGAGATTATTGCGCCTGAACGCCACGCGGTCGCTCCCAAGCGTCGCCGCCGCGCGATCAATCAAATGTTCGGTGACAGCGCAGCCTATCGGTGTCCCGACGCCACGATAAGCGCCTGTCGGCGGCCGGTTCTGGAAAACCGCCTCAATGGTCGCATGGAAATGCGGAAAGTCGTATGGCGTGCCGATGCAACGCATTGCCAGCAAAGCTTCAGCGACGCTGGTCCTGGGGTGAACGGAGTAGCCGCCCATCCCACACAGATCATTCACCTCGAAACCGAGAATTTTTTGGTCCGCCCCAACTGCCAAACGCGCAACGACACGGTGCTCGCGCGCATGAACATCGCTGACGAACGATTCCAGCCGATCCGCAACAAACTTGACCGGACGCCCTGTCCGCAACGATGCGGCGATGACGGCCACCTCGTCCGGATAAAGATGCAACTTGATGCCGAACCCGCCGCCGATATCCGGCGACAGAATGCGGATACGATGCTGGCCGAGATCGAAGATCGTCGCCAACATGCTTTGGATTTCGTTCGGCGTTTGATGAGAATGATGGACGACAAGTGATCCATCTGATTTGTTGTAACTGGCAATCAGCCCGCGCGTCTCCAGCGGCATGCCGGTATGCCGCGTGAACGACAGCGTTTCCTCGATGACATGCTCGGCCTGTTTTACAGCCTCGGCAAAGCTCTGCACGCTCCCAATCGTGGTCTGGAAGCCGACATTGCTCTTCAGATCCGGGTGGATCGGCGCGTCGGTCGCGGCGGATATCAGGCTTCCCGTAGCCGGTTCCACATCCCAGTCGACCTCGATGCTGGCAAGCGCGTCTTCGGCGGCGGAACGCGAATGTGCCAAAACCAGCGCAACGGGCTCCCCCTGAAACGTGACGCGGTCGACCGCCAGCGGGCGCTGCAGCGGGGAATTCAGCCCCGCGAGCACGGTCGAGTTGCCGCGCCATCCGCTGCAGAGATCCGTGAAATCCGCGCCGACAAAGACATGGGCGACGCCCGGCGATTGCAACGCTGCGGAAATATCGATCCCGAGAATGGCCGCCTTGGCATGCGGGCTTCTCAGAAAGCCCGCATGCAGCATTCGCGGCAGATGAATGTCATCGACGTAACAGCCGTTGCCCTCCAGAGCCCGGCGTGTTTCCGGGCGGGGGCGGCGCTGACCGATGGCATTAAAGACCTTCTTCTGACGAACCGCGTCAGACGCCTCCATAGGTTCCCACCCCACCCTGGATCACCTCGCTGGCTGCAATGATATCCGACGATCGTCACTCGATCCCGATCGCTGCATTCAGTTTGAAGAGATTCTTCAAATCTGGTCGCTGCGACACAATGCTCTGAACGCTCGGCCGGTCCAGAACGGTGAACGAGCCGCGATTCCATACAACTTCGCCATCGAATTCAACCACCGGGTCGATGATCGGTAGGGAAAATTCGCCCGGCATATCCTCTCCGACCACATGGAAATGGAGTGTTCTTGGATTGTTGTGCGACAAAAGCTGCCACCAATTGAGGTGCGTGACATCTCGTTGCGGCACAAAGGCGAGCGGATTGGTTCCGCCGTGCCACGAATTGATCACATACGGGTCCTTGCCGTATTTGCTTCCGATTTCTTCGAGATAGGTTTTCGCCTTGCTGATCTCGCCCTGATCGCCGCTGAAGTCGACGATACGGCCGACATCGACTTTCGCAACGATCGGTGTCTTCAGCCGCAAACCATCGCCAATGTCGTGATTGGCGGAGCTCACCAGCCAGCGGATTGCCAGCGTCCCGGTCGCCGTCGTCGCCGAGGTCGGCTGATGGGTGCCGATCGGGAACGTATGCAGCATCAGACCGCTTTCGTTCATGTGAACGTTGCGCTCGCGCTCAGGCACGGAGCCGGACAGGTCGGTGCCGTTGGGGCAACGGATCCGCCATGTACTGGCCTTTTTCAACTCCTTCGCCACCGCACCGGCAATCTGCTTCCACACATCATAAGGAACACGCACCCACTCAGAGGCGAGGAGTTCCGGCGTTGTCGCATAGTTCAAAATGCACAATCCGGATCCGGGGATCGGGCGCAATCGCAGCATGCCGCCGAGGCTGTGGTTGAAGATCGAAACATCGGATTCCGCGATCGCGGACATGATCGAGTCCGGAATGGATTCGGGTCCGGACACCGGTCCGGCCCAGATCGACTGGACATCCGCGCCCAGCGCCCGTGCCCCATCCTCAAGGCCGTCAATGGTCGCCCTGTCGATCGTCGGCGTTCCGGATTCGTTGACAAACAGGACTTTCACACCCGGCTTGATGCCGGCGCAATTCACCAGAAGATTCCGTGCACCCTCGGATCGCGCGTCATCCTTCAACAGTGCCTGACCAGCCTTATCCATGTGCTACCTCCCCGCAAGTTACAAACCTTGCTCAACAATGACTCTGAGAACGACAAACCTCACGCTGCCCGGCACCTGAAGTCCGCATCCTGCTGCCAGCCGCGACGTCCTTCGCAATGGTCGTCTAAAGGTATCTCACCGACGCAAGTACGGCCTCGAGATCGTCAGGTTTGGACGACGCAACTGCGGCTTTGTGCTCTGCCGCGTCCGACCACGAACAAGCATGGAGGCATTCGGCCAGATCCCGCTCCGCGGAAGCAAACTCGCTGGCGGGAACGGCGGCCGCGACGATGCGGTCCGGCCGCACGATCAGCCATTCACCACGGTGAGCGGCGAACACCGGATCCATGGCGTCGTCCATCGGCACGAAGTTCATACCCGTACCGCGCGGATGCACCACGATCGAAGCCGCGTTTAGATCACGCCAGAAGGGGCTGTCCGGGATTTTGGAAGTCGCTTTGTCGAGGTCGACGCCGACCAGCGCCCAACCTGCACCGATAAAGTCATCGATCAGCATTATGCGCGAGCCCGTTCTGATCGCGGCGGTTGGCAGCAGACGGCCAACGAAACCCGCGTTCCGGCCGCCGTCGGGCAGCACAACACCCGTCCTCAGGAATGGCTTCGGAATATAACGCATTTCAGCGAAGTAGCGCCGGATCGCAGGGATCGTCGTCAGACCGCGAATGAAAAGATCCCGCAGAATCGCGATTGGCAACGATTTCGTGGATTGCAGAATGCCCGTCCTCGCCGCCACCCGTATGGTTTCAGCCACCTGGCTATGCCGCTCGTCATGGTACGTTTCGAGCAGCGCAGGCGTAGATTTCCCCGCTAGGACCCGCGCCAGTTTCCAGACGAGATTGTGCGCATCACGCACCCCGCTGTTCATGCCCTGCGAGCCGAAAATCGGCATCACGTGCGCAGCGTCACCCAGCAAAAATACCCGTCCGACGCTCATCCGCCGGGCCAACCGTGAATGAAAGGAGTACGCGGCCTTTCGCACAATCGTCAGACCATCGAAAGACCGAAACTTCTTGAACAACTGTTTGAGGCTCTTGTCGGCCAGCAGATCTTCCGATGTTTCATCCGACCTTACGGAAAACTCATAGCGACGCCCGCCATTCGGCGATGGCAGACTGAGCGATACGCGCTGCTTTCCCATATGGATTGATGCCAGCAGATCCTGTCGCGTGTCGTTCAGCACATCGATTATGATGTGGCGCTGTCCAACCGGCGCCAACTCGTCGAACGGAATGTCTAGAATCTTCCGACAAACACTGTGCGAGCCATCCGCGGCGAGAACATAGTCTGCATTCAAAATCGTTTCGTTGCCGTTCGTGTCGCGAAGCTTGAGACATACCTGGGCTTCGGACTGTTCCAAACCGACAACCTCGACGTTGAAACGCGCAGTAAAAGTTGAAAACCGCCGCGCTCCGTCGAACAGAATGCGCTCGAACTCCGGCTGAAAGATCGCCGTGCGACTGGAGAAACCGTTCTGGGTTACCCTGCCGGTGTTGCGAACGATACGAAAGCCGAGAACGGAGATGTATTCGTAAGAAATCGGACCGACGCCATGTGCGTGCAGCGCATCGCTCAGCCCGATCTTGTGCAGAAGGCGAAAAAACTCGTCGTCGACCATCAGGGCCTTTGGCATCCCCGACAAGCCCGGCTCCATTTCGACCAGCAATGTCTTGATGCCCGCATGCCCGAGCAAATTGGCCGCGATCAATCCGGAAGGGCCCGCGCCGACGATAACAACCGGATAGTGTTCAGCAGTTTGCATATCGCCATCACCGGAAATTCACCCAAGCACTATCCTGTTCGAATTTCGGTGTCAACAAACAATCTTGCTTGCTTGTTTTTGGATTTGCGTTGTCATTGCAAATCGTGTTTTTCCTTGACCGAGGTCGGTGATGCGAAGGGGCTATCGATGAAGGATCAAACTGCGCGGGCAACCCGAACCCCGCGCCCACGGACAACCGCGCGTCAGAAGTCCGAAGCAAAACCGCGGCGTAGAACACAGGACGAGCGAAGCGCGGAGACAAGAGGGAAGCTGATAGATGCTGCAATCGACATCATATGCCGACGCGGCTATGCGAGCCTGACGACGGCCGAGGTCGCGACCCTGGCGGATGTGTCGCGCGGTGCGCTGCAGCATCAGTTCTATACACGCGACGACCTTCTGGTCGCAGTCATTGATCAGCTCACGCTGCAAATGACGCTTCAAGAAGAGATCGGAGCCATCGCCGATCTGTCGCTGGACAAGCGCATTGATGCGGTCGTCCGTTACTATTCAGCGGTCTACGAGAACCGCAATTTTCTGGCTGTGCTGAACATCTATCTCGGCGTCAAAGACAAGGATTACATGACAGGCCGGTTGCGCAATCACATCATCAATATCTACGAAAAGAGCAATAAGCCCTGGCTCGAAATATTCCGCGATACGAAGATTCCACGCGCGAAGCTAACCTCTTTGAGATATCTGACGCTCGCAACCCTGCGTGGCCTGGCAGTGGCTCGCTTCCTGGGCCTGTCATCTGAACCCACCGAACCGAACATCCGGATGCTGAGTTCAATGTTGCTTCAGTATATGACGGACCTTGGCGCGAAATCGGACGCTTGATCGGCGGCTAACCGC
>JAFAFP010000228.1 GCA_023423415.1 Pseudomonadota bacterium
CCGCGCCCCCTTTTCTTTTTGTCCGTCAGTTGTCAGTTACCAACAGGCGCCCGCCTCGCTTTGACCACAGGGCAGCGCCATCAGTGATGTGTGAACCCCAAGGTCGTGAGAAATGAAATTAGGAATACTGCTTGCTCTCTCCGTCTTGCTGTTTCCCATCACCGCGCATGACGCGCTGGCCGCCGGCAAGAAGAAAACCCCGAGGGTCACGGTGAAGAAGCACGTGTGGAAGGGTTATGGCTTCCTACCGGGTTATCCGCCCACCGAGCGCGAGCGGCGGCGCCAAAGGGATATGACGGACAGGCGCTTTATCGGCTGGGACGGACGTGTCTATTATGGCTTTGGTCGCCCCGGCTTCTATGGCGGTCAATATAACGGCGGCAGCATCGGCCCATGCTGGACCTCGACCCCGATCGGCTTCATCTACAATTGCGGCGGATAGCTCGCCCTCTCGCCGATCAGGCGACCCGTTTCAGCCAGCGCTCCGTGGCCGCTTGCTGTTCCTTCGAGACCTCGTTCTTGGCCTCGGCGATCAGCTTGGCCAACGTGGTCTTGCCCAGCGCATCGAGAAAGACCTTTTCCGCCGCCCACATGGCACGCGCGATGCCGCATGGCTTCGTATAGCAACGCTGAGGCTGTCCGGTGGGCCCGCGACGGCGGATTTCCTGACACCGGAAACACGGCTCCGAGCCTTCAATCGCAATGACGACGTCGCGCAATGTAATGGCGTCCGTTGCCCGTGCCAGCCGGTAGCCGCCGGATCGACCGGGAGATGCGTTGAGGATGCCGGCTCGCGACAACGACTGCAGATGCTTGGCGAGATAGGCCTTAGGCACCTCGAAGTAGGCCGCCAGATCGCCTGGACCAAGTGTTTTCCCCTCCGGCAGCGCCGCCAGCATCGTGCAGCAATGCACAGCCCATTCCACACCCTCTGATAGCCGCATCTTGACTGCCTATTTTATTGCGGATAAAAAATATCCGTAATTAAGCTTGTCGTCTTTTGCAACGGAGTTGCGTCATGTCGCAGCGTTTCAATCTGAGCAAAGTCTCACCCGACGGCTACAAGGCGTTCACCCCACTCTATCAATACGTCACCTCGTCGGGCCTGGAGAAAGCGCTGATCGATCTCGTGTTCCTGCGCGTCTCGCAGATCAATGGCTGCGCCTATTGCGTCGACCTGCACTGGCGCGATTTGCTGAAAGAGGGCGAGGACCCGCGCAAGATCAACAGCCTTACTACATGGCATGAAGCGCCCTTCTTCAGCGAGCGGGAACGCGCCGCCCTCACGTGGACTGAAAGCCTGACCGCCATCTCGGTAACGCATGCGCCAGATGCGGACTATGAAGTCGTCCAATCGCAGTTCAGCGAAAAGGAGATCGGCGACCTGACGATCGTTATTTCGCTGATGAATGCGATGAACCGCATCGGTGTCAGTTCAAGGCTTGCGCCGCCGGCGCATGTGACCTGACGAGGACCAGCAACAACCCGCGCACCCGTTTTTAGTGGCCGGTCGCCGCGATCTGCAGCGGCGACCATCAAATTGCGCATCAAAGAGCTGGAGGCTCTTACCGAATTTATGAATAGCCGATCACGCATCACCGCTTGACTTCGGCCTGATGCGATACAAGCTCTAATTCATGCAGGACAGGCCAAAACTTCTGTCTCCGGGCTATATCCCGGCCCGGGAATTCACCGACGCAAAGGCGGCGGTGGCTCATCTCGAACATATCTATCGGCGCAACACGGCGTTCTTGCGCGAGCAATTCGAGGCCTTTGCCGCAGGCGAACCGCTCGCCGCGAGGGTGCGTGCGACCTATCCATTCGTCCGCATCACCACCGACACCTATGCACGGGTGGATTCCCGCCTCTCCTATGGGTTTGTGTATGGTCCGGGAACACACGAAACCACCGTCACCCGTCCCGACTTGTTTCGTGATTATTTCACCGAACAGATCGGCCTCCTGATCAGCAATCACCGCGTGCCAGTGGAGATCGGAGAATCGAATGAACCGATCCCGGTGCACTTTGCTTATTCCTCGGATATCGGCGTCGCCGCGAGCCTGGCGTCCGGCGGCCTTCCGATCGCCGGCACGCCGCTGCGCGACCGGTTCGATACGCCAGATCTCGCCACCATGGACGACGCGATTGCCGACGGTACGCTCGAACTGCCGCCTGGTGCACCTGCGCCCCTCGCCATGTTCCGCGCTGCCCGGGTGGATTATTCGCTGCATCGCCTGTTCCACTATACAGGCACCGATCCAGAGCATTTCCAGAACTTCGTGATCTTCACCAACTATCAGTTTTACGTCGATGCCTTCGTGCGCATATGCCGCGAGCGCATGGCGGCGGGTGACCCCGACTACCAGTGCTTCGTCGAGCCCGGTAATGCGATCACGCCCAACGCGAAGTTCGGCGCGGTGGCTGCCGCCGCAACGCCATTGCAGCGCATGCCTCAGATGCCCGCTTTTCATCTGGTCGCGCCGCACAGCCGCGGCATCACCATGATCAATATCGGCACCGGCCCGTCGAACGCGCGCAATATCACTGACCATGTTGCGGTGATCCGCCCGCATGCCTGGCTGATGCTCGGGCATTGTGCAGGACTGCGCAATTCGCAGAAGCTGGGCGACTACGTGCTGGCGCATGGCTATGTGCGCGAAGATCATGTGCTCGATGAGGAACTGCCGCTGTGGGTGCCCGTCCCCGCCTTGGCGGAGATACAGGTCGCGCTTGAGCAGTCGGTCGGCGAAGTCACGGGATTTGCCGGCTATGAGCTGAAACGCGTCATGCGAACCGGCACAGTGGCCAGCGTTGACAACCGCAACTGGGAGCTTGGCAATCATTCCGCCGTGATGCGGCGGCTGTCGCTCTCGCGTGCGGTCGGGCTCGATATGGAATCGGCGGCCATCGCTGCCAACGGTCTGCGTTTCCGTGTGCCTTACGGCACCCTGCTCTGCGTCTCCGACAAACCGCTGCATGGCGAGATCAAGCTGGCGGGCATGGCCGCTGAATTCTACCGCCAACGCGTCAGCCAGCATCTCGAGATTGGCCTTCGCGCCATCGAGAAACTGAAGTCGCAGGAATGGGAAAGGCTGCATTCGCGCAAATTGCGAAGCTTCGCGGAGGTCGCATTCCAGTAGAGCTTTCCGCTCTACTGTTTCGAACGTCGATGCCGTCGCAATGTTTCCGAGGGCGTCTCGCCGTAACGTTTGGCATAGAGTGCCGCCGCGCGCCCAAGATGAGTCAGCCCCGCTGTGATCGCCAGCGCCCCGACCCCCAAGTCACCGGGCGGCGCTTCCAGAAGCCTTCGCCAGTAGGACAATCGCGCGTCGCGTATGGCCTCCGTCAACGTGACATTCCGGAAGCGTCGAAAGCCATCCTGCAGCGATCGCAGGCTCACGCCGGCGACCGCGGCCAGTTCAGAGACATCGATGTCACGATCCGGGTGCGATTGGAGATACTCTTCAGCACGTTTGACATGAGCAGGGGCTGGTGAACCGGCCGGGCGTGCCAGCAGTGCGGAACGATCATGCGCGACGCCGGTAAGGAGCAAACCGACGAGACAGTTGCGCAATTCACGCTGCACCAGACGTCCGCTTCCGGCCGGAAGAACGATGGATTGTGTCGCGGCCTGCTGCATCAGCATGACATGCGCGCGGATCGCCTGACCGATGGCGTCGGTCAGCGCCACACGTGCATCGAACTCGATGGCCTCGGGAGAACGGTCGAGCAAGGCGGCGAGATGAGCCTCTATCACCTTGCGATCGATCAGGGCGATCAACTTGCTGCAGCCGCCATGCCACGTCATCACCGTCGGCAACGTCGGCGACAGCAGCGTCGCCACGTCCGGCGACGACGTCACACGCGTCGCACCGCAGCGAACATGGGATGAACCTGCGAGCGGCACCTGTAACAGGAAGAAGCCGTCGAGCTTACCGGGATCGATTTCAACCTCGGCACCGTACTGAACATAATTGACCGAGAAACCGTCAAACCGCGCCGAATTGTGCATTGCGTGAAAGCCCGGCGCCCCGCGCTGCAGTGGCGTCAGGCGATGCGGACAGAATATGCGGGCGACGCCGTCTTCGGCCTCCCCGGGGTCGAACGTATTGACCGCATTGAAATAGGATAGCGGCGGCGTGCTGACATGATCCGTCTGGATCATCCTGCTCTCCCAAACAGGACTTCACATGACCATTCTGTGACGGCCCTCGCGCAAAGACCAGCATCAAATTTTAATGGAGTGGGCCTGACGACACGGAAATCTGCATCCGGCGGATAATGGCTGCGTCCAATGGATAGACGCCTCACCAAAGCCGGCGTTCAATTCGCGTCACAGCGGACGCTCTCGTTTCTTGCGGAGTTGAGATCATGCGCCATGTCACCATTGTCGGCGGCGGTCAGGCCGGATTTGTCCTCGCCATCGGACTTCTGCAATCAGGATACGCCGTGCGCGTCGTGCAGAACCGCTCGGGAAACGACATTGCCAGTGGCAAGGTCCTGTCCACCCAATGCGTGTTCGGCACGGCCCGCGCGGAAGAACGCAGGCTGGGCCTCGATTTCTGGAACGATACTGCTCCCGCCGTCACCGGCATGCGCGTCTCTGTGGCGGCGCCGGACGGTTCCGGCAACAAGGCCTTCGGCTTTGTCGGCAATCTTGCCGCGCCCGCTCAATCGGTCGATCAGCGAGTGAAATTCCCACGCTTCATGGACGCCTTCGTCACACAAGGCGGAACGCTTGAGATCGCCGACGCAGGCATCCCCGAACTCGAACGCTATGCCGCGGACAGCGATCTCGTCATCGTCGCAGCCGGCAAGGGACCAGTGTCGCAACTCTTTACTCGTGACGCCGCTCGCTCACCGTATGACAAGCCGATGCGCGCCCTGTCCGTCGTCTATACCAACGGTACGGTCCCCTATGAAAAGACCTGCGTGACCGCAACACTGATCCCCGGCGCCGGTGAGCTGTTCATGATCCCGTGTCACACCCTTTCGGGTCCTTGCGAGATCCTGTTCTTTGAAGCGGTGCCGGGTGGTCCGCTCGATACGTTCGACCCGGCGATGGATATCGAAACGCAACTGGCGAAGACCAAATCGCTCATCAAGCAGTTCGTATCGTGGGAGTATGAGCGCATCGCCAATGCGATCCCCACCGATGCGAATGGCAGTCTCGCCGGCCGTGTCGCTCCGACCGTTCGCAAGGGTGTCGCCACCTTGCCATCCGGAAAGCCGGTTCTCGGGCTGGCCGACGCCGTGATCCTCAACGATCCCGTTGTCGGACAAGGCTCCAATAACGCGATCAAGGCTGCGGCCGTCTATCTCGACGCGATTGTGAAGCGCGGCAGCGCACCCTACGATGCAGCCTGGATGAACGCGACATTCGAAGCCTCATTCCAGCGTGTCGAAGCCTCGACCATATGGACCAACATGATCCTGATGCCGCCGCCCCCGCATGTCGTCGAGCTGCTCGCGCGGGCATCCGGCAAGCAGGACTTGGCCGACAAGGTCGCGCAAGGCTTCGATGAACCGGGCACAATCGTGCCGCTCTTTGCCGACCCTGCTCTCGCCTCCGCGGCGTGATCTCACTTCAACAGCAAGGAATTTCCACGATGACAGATATCAAGCTGATCCCGGGCATCACACCAGCCGGCAAGAGTCAGACGCCGACCGTGTGGAATATTCTCGGCCACACTTATTATGAGAAGTCGAATTGCGCTTCGTCGTTTTCCTTCGAGACTTTCGATCCGCCCGGCACATTCGTTCCGCCGCACATTCATCCGACGCAGGATGAATTCATCTACATGCTCGAAGGCACGTTCGATCTGTATCTCGACGGCAAGTGGGTGAAGGCTGGCCCCGGCGACCTCGTCAAGATGCCGATGGGCCTGCCGCACGGCTATTACAACCGGACCGATCAGCCGACCCGCGCCTTCTTCTGGGTCTCGCCCTCACGCCGCCTGAAGGAATTGTTCGATCAGCTTCACAATCTCGAAGACCCGGCGGAAGTCGTGCGTCGGTCGGCGGCGCACGAAGTCGATTTCCTGCCGCCCGGCAGCGTCCCTGGCGCATGAGCAAAAGAAAGGGCCGCGAAAGCGGCCCTTTTCCATATTTGCGCCCGTGCACGCGAGAGATCAAGCGAGCATCAGGCGGCGTCGTTCTCGATGCGTTCGGCACGCGGGACCCGCGCCGTGAACCGCGTTTCCCTGGCAGTTGATGTCACCTCGATCCGTCCGCCGTGTGCCTTGGCGATTTCGGACGCGATATAGAGTCCAAGCCCCAGGCCCTGCTGATCGGCATGTCCATCGCCGCGCGAGAAGGGACGGAACAATCGCCCCACCTTCCCAGCCGGAATAGGGTCGCCCGCATTTGCGACTTCCAGTTCGAACGATGTCGCATCGGTGCCCGCGCGAACGCGCACGGGCGTCGCGGGTGTACCGTATCGCAAGGCATTGCTGAGCAGATTGGATAAGAGCTGACTCATTCGGACCGGATCAAGCGACACGGGATGGTCGATCGAAAAATCAGCATTGATTGTACGGTCGGGGTGGTTTGCGAGAAACTCCGCAATCACCTGCTGCAGCACGGGTTCGAGCGGTTCACTGCTCCGCTCGAGTACAAAGCCTCCGCCCAGCCTGCCGCGCGCGAAATCGAGTACGTTGTCAATCAGCTTCGACATCCGCACGACGCTGTTTTGCATCTGAACGAGGATCGAGGCCGATTTTTCATCGGGCCTGTTTCGCTGCAGCAATCGTACACCACTGGAAATGGCCGCAAGCGGATTGCGTAAATCGTGACCGAGAACGGCGATGAACTGCTCCCGCAACTCCGATGCACGACGTTCATCGAACAGAAGCGCGGTGCTCGCCGCAACAGTCGCAGCCGATTCAAGATGCGTGGCGATCAGCTCCGCGAACAGCTTGAACATCCCGATGACCACGGGCGTGTTGATTTTTACCGGCTTTGGATCGATCGCGCACAACGTCCCGAAGAACGAGCCATCCGACAATACGATCGGAATGGAAATGTAGCTTTCAAATCCGTATTTTGCAGGCGTCGGGTGACCGCAATAATCGCCATCCTGCGTGACGTGATCGATGACAACCGGCACACCGCTTTGCCGGATCTCATTGCAAATCGTCGTCGATACGTCGAGCTCGCCGCCCGGCATCAAGCCAAAATCTATCGAGTCGCGTACAGCGCAGGCAATCCAGCGGTCTTCGGTCACGCGCGCGACGGCCGCAAAACCCATACCGGTCGTGCGGCAAACGATTTCCAAAATTCTGGGCACCGCGTCTATGCGTTGGACGGCAGCAACATCAGCCTGGAAATCACCGGTCATTGATCACTATGTAAAATGACGCAGCAGTGAATGCGCGCCTTCTCGCGTACCAGTATCACTATGAATGAACTGACCATTGCCGCAAGGACTGCTTTTTGATGGACTGGCCGGCCCCGCAAACTCGGAATTGTGAAGTGAGCGACAAACAGAAAGCCCGGGCCGAGCCCGGGCTTTCCTTATGTTCGATAGTCTGAGGCGTTATCGCAGCGACAGGCTGGCGACGCCGGCAGCGACGTTCACCCCGCGCTGGGCGGACACGGACACCGGCTGCAGCGAAATCGAGCGACCCGAACCGCCGACCAGCACATTGGCGCCGGCGCCGATGCCGAACGCGGCCTGGCCGCTGGCGCCGACATAATCACCGACCAGCGACCGCGGCGGCGTGATCGCCGAGTGCGCCAACACGGCCCAGTACAGCCGTCCGCCATCCTTCACGCCGAGATCCACGCCGAGACGGGACAACCGTGCATGATAGCGCTCAGGCTTGCCACGCGCCGGACGAAAGATGCAGCGCGCGTCCTGCTGGGAGCCCAGCACCAAGCCGACGCTCGGCGCGAGGTCGCAGGTCAGACCGCCCACGCGGGTTCGCGACTGAGCTTCCGCCGAAGACAGCGACATGGCGAGCGTTGCAGCCGCGGCGGCTGCCATCATGAGTGAGCGCATGGAAGGTCCTTTCAACAACACAAAGATAGAAAGCTGGCTTTAGAACATGATGACGGGCGTGAAAACCGGATTTCAGGAAATGCCGCGCTGACCCCCCTATAGAATACCATTACCGGAGATCGAATGGGTACAGAACAGGATTACTGCGATATGGTTGCAACACTTGAATGGAGGATCGCGTGGCAGTCAAAGAGGGCCGTATCTATACCGGGATCGGCGGCTGGACCTACGAGCCCTGGCGCGGGGTCTTTTACCCTAAAGGGCTGCCGCATTCGCAGGAGCTAACTTACGCAGCGCAGCATCTGACCTCGATCGAGATCAACGGCACCTTTTACCGCACGCAAAGTCCGGCCACCTATCGCAAATGGGCCTCCGAGGTGCCGGACGGATTCGTCTTCTCACTGAAGGGCCCCCGCTTTGCCGTGAACCGGCGGGAGCTGGCGGAGGCCGGCGACTCGATCAAGAAATTCCTTCATTCCGGCGTGACCGAGTTGGGCGACAGGCTTGGCCCCTTGCTGTGGCAGTTCGCCCCAACAAAGAAATACGAAGAAGCCGACTTCGGAAAGTTTCTCGAGCTGCTGCCCCCATCATTCGATGGCATGCCGCTTCGGCATGTCGTTGAAGTCCGTCATGACAGCTTCTGCACCCCGGACTTCATCAAGCTACTCCGCCAGTTCGCGGTGCCTGTGGTGTTCGCCGAACACGCGACCTACCCCGCGATCGCCGACGTCACCGCCGACTTTGTGTACGCGCGGCTTCAGAAAGGCGAGGAAAAGCTCAAGGCGGGATACCCGCCGAAGGCGTTGGACGCATGGGCAGAGCGTGTGAAAACCTGGGCGCGCGGCGGATCGCCCGACGATTTGCCGATCATCGATCCCGCCGCCAAGCCGAAAAAACAGAGCCGCGACGTCTTTATCTATTTCATCCATGAGGCCAAGGTCCGGGCGCCCGCAGCGGCCATGGCGCTGATCGAGCGCGTCGGGGGCAAGGCGTAAGCCGCGTGATCGATCGGTTCTGGTTCGCAGCGCTGCAACGCTGACCGGCTATTTTCCCATAACCATGCAGCCTGATCTCGCGCGCCACCGCCGTGACGATTGATCGCCGGCCTGCAGAGCGGCCATAGTCAGGCAGCGTCGCACACCCTGAGTCTCCCGGGAGAGATTGTTGATGGATATGCCGATCATTGCTCAGATCGCCGCAAGCCTCGGGATTGCGCTGACCGTCGTCCAATACTGGATGAAGACCATGATCCCGCTCCGGGTCGTGGGCATCATCACCAATGTGCTGTTTCTGATCTATTCCGGCCTCTCCAACATCTGGCCGACCTTTGTGCTCAACTGCATCGTGCTGCCGCTGAACCTGTACCGCGTCCACGAGATGCGCGAACTGATCCGGCGCACCAAACGGGCCGCGCGGTCCGACCTCGACATGACCTGGCTGCAGCCGTTCATGACGCGGCGTCGCACCAAGGCCGGGCAAGTCATTTTTCGCAAGGGCGATATCGCCGAAGCGATGTACCTTGTCGTGTCGGGGAAATTCCTTCTGCAGGAGATCAACGTACCGCTTGAGCCGGGTTCGGTCGTCGGCGAACTCGGTCTGCTTTCTCCTGAGGGCGTGCGCACGCAGACACTGGTGTCAGTCGACGACGGCGAAGTGCTGTCGCTAGCCTATGAAAAGTTCGAAGAATTGTATTTCCAGAACCCGGAATTCGGTTTGGGCTTCCTCAAGCTGACCAGCCGCCGGCTGTTCGATAACATCGCGCGGCTGGAAGCCGAACTTGCCACCCGCCCGCCGAAAGCATCGTAGCCAAGGCGAGCCCATATTTCAGGCACACCGGTTTGCTGGCGAAAACCAAATCAGAAGAGATTACGGTCCATTCGCGTCAGCACCACGCGCTGGTGCTGGAGATACTCGGAGATGCTGAGGTTCGGAAACTCCAGCATCACTTCGATCATGACGATCCGGAGATCTTTCTTACGTGCGACGCGGCGTACGATCGCTGTCTCGATGTTGCGCTTCGCAACAGATTGCACTGTTATCGCTGACACAACGCCTACTCCCTCTGGCCGCTCTTCTGGCGGTTAGGAGCATGCGTAGCGTCTGTCT
This sequence comes from Pseudomonadota bacterium, assembly GCA_023423415.1. Taxonomy (GTDB): domain Bacteria; phylum Pseudomonadota; class Alphaproteobacteria; order Rhizobiales; family Xanthobacteraceae; genus Pseudorhodoplanes. The sequence continues at coordinate 10,109 of JAFAFP010000228.1, forward strand.
TGCCGAAGGTAAAATCACTACGACGTGTGGAAGCTGTGAACCTGTCAGCGCCTATGCTCAACCTTAGTGCAGTTCTCGTTGTGGCTTCGCGTTGTCGGCTGTTCGCTCAAATCATGCATTAACGAACGTACAATGAGAGCCCAGACAGTAAACGGCATCAAACTGGTTCCCCTCAGCCATACGTCCTTGCGTGCCTCAGTCGTCATGTTGAACGACCTGCGCTGCAAAGCGGCCCCTGTTGTCGTTGCTCGCTGCACCGGATTAATGGTTGCTATCTCGTCCGGCGCCGGCCGCGAGACCCGCGAAAAAGGGAACCGGGAACTCGATAGCACCGGATCTCCGCATTTATCAGAACCCAGGCCGCCGGAAGGTATTACCCTGCCAGCTTCGGCCACTCTATCGCCCTGATCCCTCGTCAAGACTGAACTCAGCGTGGGGCAAATTCCCTTTTCAGATATGACACTCAAGGTGCAGACCTCTTGATGGCGTGCTTGGCCCGGTTCACCGCGTTTGCGCGTTGTTGCGCGCTGATCCTCGTGGTTACAGGGTTGGCCGCCGCGATCAGCGGCTGTTCCACCTCGCCGGGCGGACCGGCCGCTTTCGCTGCCACCACCACCACGCCGCCACCAGTCGATGCCGGGATTGCCAACAATCCCACGCTGATCGCCGTGACCACACGCAATGCTGTGAAAGGCGCTCGCTCGAAGCCTTGGTTCGGCACGCAGCGCGCCAATCAGCCCAGCAATGTCCGCATCCAGTTGTCGTCCCCGGCCGATGGTCTGCTGTCTGCCGTCGGCATCGGCGACTGGAGCATCAAATCCGTCGAGGCGGTGCCATTCGGTGAGAGCTTCTCGGCCAGCTACGGCCGCCGCGATGTGCTGGTCTATGTCCATGGTTTCAATCAGACGTTTGAGACCGCTGTCCTGGATGGCGCGCGCCTGTCCGATGGCCTGAAGTTCCGCGGCGAGACCATGGTGTTCTCGTGGCCGTCGAAGAACAGTCTTTTGAATTACATCTACGACCGCGAAAGCGCGCTATGGTCGCGTGACGCGCTGGAGGGGATGTTTGATCAGTTGCTCGCAGATCCCTCCGTCGGCACCGTTCACGTTGTCGCCCATTCCATGGGCACGATGGTGACCGTCGAAGCGCTTCGGCAACTTCACGATCGGCGCGGCGCCGCGATGACAAGCCGCTTCGGCGCCGTCATTTTGGCCTCCCCCGATATCGACATGGATGGCTTCACCTCGTCGATTACGCGGCTCGGCGGTTTTTCCCGCAAGATCACTGTTCTGACCGTCGCAAACGACCGCGCTCTCGGCGCAATGCGCGACATGGCCGGCGGTGTCACCCGTGTCGGCATCGCGGAAAAACCACAGCTTGAGGCCTTGGGTATTCGGGTTATCGATGCGTCGGAATATGCCGGTAGCGGACTGAACCACGATCTGTTTCTCAGTAACGGCCAGGTACGGCAAGTGATCCGCGGTGTCCTCGACAATGGCCGCCCGCCCGCTATCGCCAGCGGTGACGTGATCCGATAGGCAATCATCTATGTAGGATCGGCGGGCGCCAATCGCACGCTTGGATCACTGCAGCCATCGCCAGACGATGACGCCAAGAAGCACGATCCAAATCAGCATGATCGTGATGCCTGCCGCTCGGCTCACCGGCCGCTCTTGCGCTTCGGCTGCTTGTCGATGCTCGGCCATAATGCCGGGCGGGATCATCTTGATGGTGAGCATGATGCCGATCGGCAGAATGATGACGTCGTCCAGATATCCAAAGACCGGAATGAAATCGGGGATCAGATCAATCGGAGAAAGAGCATAGGCCGCCACCCCGATTGCGAGGACCTTAGCGTACCAGGGAACCCTCGGATCGCGGCCAGCGAGATAGAGCGCGTGGACGTCACGCTTGATGGCCCTCGCCCAGATTCGTAACCGCTCATTCATGACTCTGGTTAAATCAGCTCGCTGGCTCAAAACGTAGAGTACCAACAAAACCCGGCTGAGTATCAGAGCCGATGTCGCTCGGATGGTTGACGCCATCGTTCACCGGCACTGCGGCAAAGTCGAACGGACTGACACCCTCGATGCATGCGGCGTTGACTCCGAACTGCCGCGGATTCGAACGTCGCCGATGATGGGTGTAGATGCCACAGCGCGAACAGAAATAGTGCCGCGCTGTCCCGGTATTGAATCGATATTCGGTCAGGAGATGTTCGCCCGCGACGACCTTGACGCCGTCGAGATCGGCCGACACGGCGACCGCGCCCCGCATCCGGCAAAGAGAACAGGTGCAACGCCGGGCCGTATTCAGGCCGTCGGTCAGCGTCACCTCGAGTTGCACGGCCTTGCAATGGCACGCGGCCTTCACAACGTTCCGGTCAGCCATCTGCTGGTCATTCCCTGTTTGCGGTCCCTCTTGCCGCATGCCGCGCTCAAGCGCGCGGCGCGCGTGCAGCAAGTTGGAGAGAAAAATACCGAACGCCCGGAAGCGTGTTGTTCCAGTATGGTTCGGTGTCACGAAATCCGAGCGCCTCATAGAGGCGAATGGCGGCGGCCATGGATGGCAAGCTGTCCAGCAGCATCTCGGTATAGCCGGCCGCTTCCGCAAATCCGATGGCAGCCTTGGCCAGCGCAGCGCCCGCCCCACTTCCCCGCCCCTGTGGCCGCACATAGAGACGCTTCATTTCACAGGCGCCGGGTTTGTCGAAGGGCCGCACGGCGACAGTCCCGATGGCTATCCCCGTTGCATCGAGTGCCAGAAAGAGCGCACCTGACGGCGCGGCATACTTTCCCGGCAAGGTGGCAAACTCGCCCTCGATCCCCTGAAATCCAAGATCGACATCCAAAGACCGCACATACTCCCTGAACAGACAGCGCGCCTGATCGAAATCAGTCTGTGCGTTTGCAAGTACAATTCTCATGAGGATTGGTGCTCAGGGCAGACATCGGCCCTTAAACGCATCACCACCGCTGCGCAAGCGGCAGTCTTGCCGATGCACCCCGCGAAAACCGAACCTTGCGCATTAACAATAAAAAAAAGCCACGAAATGCGTTCGGTGCGCGTACATCCGGCGTCACCTCACTGCATTCGTGGCCCAACGCGGCGGAACCCAAGAAGGCTCAACGTCGCTGTTCAATCCAATATGGGGAAGGTCATGCCGTTCCGCAACCCCCGCGCCTTTTACCTAGATCACCGGGAGGTCGCCATAAGATCCGCCCGTTGCAAAGTCGGTGACGATGTCGTCGGCAGCAGCAGCGAAATAGAAATACTATGTGCTCCTCGAAAGCGGAATATCCTGAATTTCTATAAGTTCCAAAAATGGCGGGTCAATCGCGCCGTTCCTGTGCGCTTTCCGGAACTTACCGATTTTCCCGCTTGTGCTTATTTCCTCAATTGCATGCGCATTCCCTTGCGACACGCTATCTTGTCCGTCATTCGCGCGTTTGCCTCCAAGCAACCGTGCGTTCCAAATGCGAAGATGGCGCTTGAATTCACCTCTTAGTTTCGAGACGAGGGGGAGCAGAAATGAGTGGTCAGAAAAAGATCGAATCCAAAACAGATCCGAAGGTGCGCAGCTCGGCTAAGCAGATGGCCGGAGAACAAATTGATCGGCTTGAGGATGCTTCGGCCTCTGGTGAAGAAAAGGGGCGGCGAAAGCAGCGCCTTTTGGAGGGACCGGAGGAGTTTCACGAAATCCGTAAAGGAAAGCCGAAGTGTTAGTCTCCTCCAACATCGGATCCTGATCCATCGCGCCACACCCTAGTAGAAGCTTCGATTATACGGGCGAAGAGCAATTCGCTCTTGAAGATCGTTTCGTATCGCAAAGAACGCTCGCTGACAGGAGCCAGAGGGATAACCCTGTAAATGAACAGTCCAGTCGCCAGGCGTGTCACGCTGAATGATCGGTCCAAAGCGTGCGGTTGCGCAGGCTGGCGTGCGCCTGAGGGCATCGTTCAGAAGCTCGCAAATTTCAGACTCGTTTCGATAAAATCGCGCTTGTTGCATTCTTTCACCTCTGCCTGCGCTGCGAGAAACCCACTATGACAAATCAAGCGATGCAGCCGGAACACGTTTTCGTGCCGGAACTCGCGTCCTCATTCATCAAGAGTTCGACGCATTCTCGTCAAGGAATGGCCCAGCTCAACTAGTGTGAACCACAATGACCGCCCCCGCCCTGTTCACCATCGGCTATGAGCAAAGTCGGCCCGAGACCGTGATGGCGGCGCTGAAGAAGGCGAAGGTGCGATTGCTGGTGGATACGCGCGCGGTCGCAGCCTCACGCAAGCCCGGCTTCTCCAAGCGACAGCTCGCGGCCTCGCTCGACGAGAACGGCATCGGCTACCTGCATTTGCAGAAGCTCGGCACGCCCGCTGAAGGACGACAGGCGGCACGCGGCGGCAAGATCGAGCAGCTCTGGCATATCTACGACACGCATCTCAAGACCCACGATGCGGTCGAAGCGATGGATGAACTAGTCTCGATCGTCCGCTCCGGGCGGCGCGTGTGCCTGCTCTGCTTTGAGCGCGATCCGGGCCACTGCCATCGCAGCCGTATCGCGCAGATTGTTCACGAGCGAACCGGCGCGCGTGTCACCGATCTCATGCCAGAGCTTCAGGGCCCGATTTCGCATTAACCGGCGAACCGGCCGCAGCGCCATTGCACGCGCCGCAGCCGTCGTCCGGCTAAACGTGAACCACTTTGTTGCGCAGGACGCCGATTTTCTCGATCTCGCTTTCGATCACATCGCCTGGCTCGCAATAACGCGTCGCCGGCACGAGACCGGGCGCCGGTTTCCACTTGCCGCCCAGTTCCTTGTCGGTCGACCAGGCCGTGCCCGCCGGCGTGCCGGTGATGATGACCATGCCCGGCTTCAGGGTGAAATTGATCGAGAAGAAATGCACGAGATCGGCGCAAGACCAGATCATCAATTCGGTGTTTGACGACTGCCGCAATTCGCCGTTGATCCGGGTTTTCAGGTTCAGCTTTTGCGGATCGCCGATTTCGTCCGCCGTCGTGACGCAAGGCCCAAGCGGCGCGCTGGTCTCGAACGCCTTGCTGCGTCCGAGCTCGTACCAGACGAAGTCCCCGCTCCGGCGCACTTGACGATCCCGCGCGGTGACGTCGTTGACGATGGTGTAGCCGAACACATGATCCAGCGCGCGTTCGACCGGAATATGACGCCCCGGTTTTCCGATCACCACCGCCAGTTCGGTTTCACAATCGATCTTGTTGCTCAATGCCGGATCATAGACGATGTCCGCATCCGGGCCGATGACGCAATCGCTGGTCTTGATGAAAAACTCCGGCTCCTTGCCGCTGATGCCGGTGTTGAGCTTTTCCGCATTGTGGTCGTGATAGTTGCTGCCGCTGCACAGGATCGTGCTGGGCATGATCGGCGCGGCGAGTTGAACGTCGGCCAGTCGCAATGAAGCCTTGGTGTCAGCCTTGGCGACAACCTGCTTCAAGGCCGCGAGCGCATCGTCGCCGCCGCGGATCAGACTAATGGTGTCGGAAAACCAGCCGTTTGGATCTTCGCCGGCCACGCGCCGAGCATCGATAACGGCATCGTCCTTGATGACACCGAGGCGGGTCGCGCCGTCTGCAAGGAAATTCACAATACGCATGTTTGGATGTCTCTGGTCAGATCTTGCCAAGCAGCTGCACAACCTCGTTGGTCGTCACAACCTCTTTGTCATGGAAGGCTTTCAGTTCGTCACCCTGCAGCATGCTCAGGTCGAGGCCGGCCTTAGCCGCATTCTTCTGGAATTCCTCATCGGCGAAGATCGTGCGCAATGTCGCCTTCAACTTCTCCTGCACCGCTTTCGGCGTCGCCGCCGGAGCGTAAAGCGCCGACCAGAGGAGATATTCGGCATCAATCCCCTGCTCTTTGAAGCTCAGCAGGCCCGGATAGCGCGGCAAGGGCGCGCCACCGCTCCGCGCGATTGCGCGCAACTGGCCGCTTTTTACGAATTCCGCACCGACGCTGGGAGCGGCCAGCGTGAAGTCCACGTCCTTGGACAGAAGCGCCGTGACAGCCGGACCGCCGCCGCGATAAGGCACATGCAGGAAGTTGATCTTGGCGGCGCGTTCGACAAGTGCGATCGCGAAGTGGATCGAGCCGCGTGTCCCGGAAGACGCGAACGAAACCGCGTTGGGCTTGCGTCTCGCCTCCTCGACCACGTCTGCGAACGTCTTGAACGGCGAATCCGGCCGCACCAGCACCACGAACGGATCCGCAGTTAACCGCGCGAGCGGCACCAAGTCTGCCAATTCATAGGAAGGCTTCTGGCCGTTGAGCCGATCCATTTCAGGAAGCGCCAGCACCGGCGACAAGGCCAGCAGAAGTGTTTGCCCATCCGGCGCACTGCGGGCAACGCCCGAGGCGCCGATAGCGCCACCGCCGCCCGGGCGATTTTCGATGAGCATCGGCTTGCCGAGCACCTTCTGCATGGGCACAGAAACCGTTCGGCCGACGAGGTCAGCGACGCCTCCGGGCGCGAGCGGAACGACGATGGTGACGGGACCGGTGGGATAATCGTCGGCAGACGCATATCCCGTCAGCAACATCATCGACAAAGCCATGCAGATAAGCGTCCGCATACGAACAACCTCCCCGTTGCGGCGAAGGTTTTCGCTACTTGGCCGCTTCAATGGCTAGTTAGTGAAAACAGCAACTATACGCAACGGATTTTGGGTTGGCGCAGGTCGGCCGCCGATGCTCGGGTGTTGGGCCGACGCAAACCGACCGTCCCTAAAGCCGACCCAACCTCCGGTAGATTCCGATTGAATGCACGCGGAAACGCAGCCAATTTACTGCCGATCGCCATGACACCATGCGGTGCTTGCAGTCGTATTTCAGAATAGTGCTTTTTCCTTGGGGCTTTCCATGACCTTTGCCGACCTTCTCGGCCATATCACGCAGCTGCGCTTTGCCGAGACCCTGGGCTACGTCGCCGCCATTCTCGTATTCATGACATTCTCGATGAAGACGATGGTGCCGCTGCGCATCGTCGGCATTGTCAGCAATGTGTTCTTCATCGCCTATGGATATCTCAATCCCGCCTACCCGCTGCTGGTGCTGCACCTGGCGCTGCTGCCGCTGAACATCTTCCGGCTGAACCAGATGCTGAAGCTCGTACGCGAGGTCGAGAACGCAACGCAGGGCGATCTCGACATGAACTGGATCAAACCCTTCACCACAACGCTTCCGATGGCGCCGGGCGATGTGATCTTCCGCAAGGGCGACGATGCGAAGGAAATCGTTTTCGTCATGTCCGGCAGCTTGAAAATTCCGGAACTCGGCATCGCCATCCCGCCCGGCGAGGTCGTCGGCGAGCTTGGCATGCTGTCGCCCGACAAGCAGCGCACGCAGTCGGCCGTGTGCGTCGATGGCGGAGAACTTCTCGTCATCACCTATGACCAGGTGCGGCAGCTATTCTTCCAGAATCCGAAATTCGGATACTACTTCATGCAGCTCAGCGCCCGCCGCCTGTTCGAAAACATGAAACGGATGCAGGCGGAAATCGAAAAGCTCCGCGCGGCCGCACTGGCGGAATCCTATCGCCCAACCGCGCCATAAACGAATTCTACTCGGCGGGCACCGCCACAGGCTTCGGCGCCTCCGCACTGGAGACCATGAAGGCCAGCCCGAGCGTCGCGAGGAAGAAGATCAGGCAGATCGCCGCCGTCACCAGCAGCACGAGATCGAAGCCGCCGCGCTCGTGCAGGAAGGCAATGGTAGCAACCGCCGCACCAGCCGTGATGAAGACGAGGAAATAGCGCACGGCATAGACCCGCCCGCGCCAGGCATCGGCGGTATAGCGTGCGAGCACGATGTCATTGACCGTGACTTGCCCGTAGACGCCGGCCATCGCCACCGCGAGCGCGACCAGCAACATCGGCCCGGTCGCCACCACCGCCCACGCGGCGCCGACGAACAGGATCAGCGTCACGGCGACGAACAGCACGTGCGGCGAGAACCGTTCCACCAGGCGGCCGACCGCGAGCTGTGCGATGCCGCCGACGACGAATACAGCGGTCGCGATGCTGCCGACCGCAATGAGCGAGATTCCCTGCCCCGCACGTTCGTCGATCACCTTCGGCAAGGCCACCGTAATGACGTTGAACGCCATGCCCGCGCCCAGCGCGATGATGATAAACAAGCCGAACACGATGAAGGTCGCGCTCTTGCTCAATCGCACGTCAGGATTGGACTTGCGCGCCGCCTTGCCATGACTGTCGTTCTCGACCATCCAGAGATAGGCGATGCCACTGAGAATGCAGATCACGCCAGGCACAAAGAACGCCGCGCGCCATCCGAGAAAATAGGCGATGAACGCGGTGATGCCCGCTGCCAGCGCCACGCCCATATTGCCGCAGACGCCGTTCCACGCGAGCGTGCGCCCGCGCGCGTTCGATGCCTCGATCAGCATCGCCATGCCGACCGGATGATAGATCGCGGCGAACATGCCGAGCGCGGCGAGCGACACGCCCAGCGAGATCAGGCCGGGCGCAAACCCCGCCGCGATCAGCGACACACCACAGCCAAAGAAGAACAACGCCATCATGTTGCGCCGGCTCCAGTGATCGCCTAGCCAGCCTGCCGGCAGCGAGAAGATGCCGAACGCCAGAAACGCCGCGGTCGAGAGCGCGATCAGCTCGCCATAGGTCCGGGCGTAGACGGCTTCGAGCCCGATCACGACCGTCGGATAGATCAGCAGCACGTAATGATCCATCGCGTGCGCCCAGTTCAGAAAGCCGATGGAAACGCGCGTATCGCGCGACATCTGGTCGGTCACGGCAGTCATAAAATCACCCGGTCGGATTCGATCACACTGGACATTACGCTTGCCCAATGGCGATGTTAGGCCGATTATCGTCGCAAACGGGCCATCGCTCCGGGAACCCTCAAATGCAACCCGAATATCGCAACAGACGGGATGACGCGCCGCGAGTCGTTGGAGCGCTGGCTGCGAGCTTTGCCGATGGCGAGCAAATCCCGCTGCATCTCCACAAGCGCGGGCAGCTTATCCATGCCGTGTCCGGAACCATGAAGGTTGAGACGGCCGACGCCGCTTGGATCGTGCCGCCGGCGCTGGCGCTCTGGATGCCACCGGCTTTTCCGCACAGCATGGCCATGCGCGGCGAACTGGCGATGCGCACGATCTACATTGATCCCGCCGCCTGCACGAACCTGCCGCAGCAACCGCTTCTCGTCGAAATTGGCGGACTGTTACGTCAGCTCATCCTCGCCGCGCTGGAAGAACCGCTCGACTACGACGAAGCCGGACGCGGCGGACTAATCGCGCAACTCATCCTGGCCGAGCTTGCGCGCATGCAGGAGCGCAAGATGCACGTGCCGATGCCGCGCGACAGCCGCGCGGTTCGCGTCGCTCGCGCGTTACTGGCGCATCCGGATGCTCCAGGCGGTCTCGACGAATGGGCGGAAAAGGCCGGAGCGAGCCGCCGCACGCTCGCGCGCCTGTTTCGCACGGAGACCGGCTTCAGCTTCAATGAATGGCGTTCGCGCCTGCGCGCGATCGACGGCCTTGCTCGATTGTCGAACGGCGAGCCGGTTGGCACAGCCGCGGCATCGGTCGGCTACGCCAGCGCCAGTGCTTTCTCGGCGATGGTCCGGCGCAATTTCGGCGAGGCGCCGCGGAAGATGATGCGGCAATAGAACGATCCCTCTCCGTGCCTCCCCCCTTTCATGGGAGGGAAAAGAAAGAGCCGAGGCGAATACAATAATAGGTTGCACCTTCCATCAGCCTTTCCTAGCATCATCATACCGGGGCTGAGGTTAAGTCATCAGCTCGCCGTCCGTGCGAGTTGCGTGTCATGGGTTGCGTTCGAGTGCTGTGCGCGGCGCTGCTCGCGGCCGCGACCTCTGCATGTTTGTGCGAACGGAACGCCCGCGCCGATGCTTACCGGCGCGACGACGACACCTTTCTCCTTTTTTCCGGAACCGATCTCTGGCGCCACGGCTCGTTCTCCTATGGCGGCCTGCTCTGGTCGCCCGGTGGGATTGAACGCCAAGGCTTCACCTTCAAGCTTCTCATCGGCGATGGCGCCTATCGTTACAAGTCGGGCACGCTCGGTAATATCGATGTCAATGCGCGCCAGACGGTCGGCTTCGCCCTGCCAGGCTGGCGCTTCATCGTTGACGGCGCGATTGTCAGCGTGTTCGCAGGGCTTGATGTCCAGGATCATGCTCTGACACCTCATGATCCCGGCAGCAGCGTCGCCGGCACGCATGTCGGCATACGCGGTGCCGTCGAGTTCTGGTATGAACCCGATCCGCAGACGATGATAGCGGCCGATGCATCGATCACATCCATCGGTCCGAGCTATTCGCTGCGCGCAGCCTTTGGATGGCGGATGTTCGACGCGTTTTATGCCGGTCCCGAGGTTGCGGGCTTTTCCAGCGATGATGCCTACAAGCAGTTTCGCGCGGGCCTGCATCTGACAGGCTTCAAATGGAATTTCATCGAATGGTCAGCCGGCTTCGGCTGGTCGACGGACAGCGATGACCGCAACGGGCTCTATGGACGCATCGGTATGTTTGTGCGCCGGTGAGAGCGGCGATACACACCCTCAATCTGCAGAGACTTTGCGGCGGCGAGCCAGCGCCTCATCCTCGATCGCTTTGATCGAGGCGCTCTTGCAATCGCTGTATGCATGCGAGTCGTCCGGATGGAGTTTCTGGCAACGCGTCTTCTCCCGTTCATAAGCACGCGCGATATCCGGCCGCTCACGAAGATAGTCGCGAAATGCAAGATGGCGTTCTATTTCCGACGACCCGTCCTCGTAGCAGTGGAGCTGAACAAGCCGACGTCTCGTTCCGGGATCGCTCTTGGTGCAATAACGCCGCCCCGGCAATCCGAACTCGCCCCACCATTCGTAGCCCAGCGCTTCGATTTCGCCCCCGTGGCGGTCCAGTCCTTGCAAGCTGGTGACGACAGGCATCAGGTCCAGAACCGGCTTGGCCGATATTCCGGGAATAGCCGTCGATCCGACATGATGGACCGTCAGCAAAACGGGACCGAGAGCGGAAGCAAGCGCTTGTGCCTCCGCCGCAGCCCGTTCAGTCCAGCTTGGATCGTAGGATAACAACTCGACTTTAAATGGCGGCGGCAATCGACTGACCTTTTGAGTATGACGGCACCCCATGCATTGAGCCCGTTGCGCTTGCGCGTCAACCGGCTATGGCAGCATCAATCCAGTGTACGCCGGAAGCGCGTCACGGCGATCGTCATCGCTATCAACATCAGCACAAACAACGCAATCGCATCGTATTGCAGATTCTCCAGCGTCGAGCCCTTCAGCATGATCGCCCGCACAATGCGGATATAGTGCGTCAGCGGCAGCGCTTCGCCGATCCATTGCGCCCAGCGCGGCATGCCGGCGAACGGAAACATGAAGCCGGACAAAAGGATATTCGGCAGAAAGAACATAAACGACATCTGAATCGCCTGAAGCTGGTTCTGCGCGATGGTTGAGAAGGTATAGCCAATCGACAGGTTGGCGGTGATGAACAAGGTCGACAGCGCCGCCAGCAAGCCGAGGCTGCCCAGTATCGGCACCCCGAACAGCAGCGCGCCAACGCTGATGATCAGCGATGCCTGAATGAAACCGACCATCACATAAGGGATGATCTTGCCGAGCATGATCTCGATCGGCGTGATCGGCATCGCCAACAGCGCTTCCATCGTGCCGCGTTCGATCTCGCGGGTCACCGACAACGCGGTGAAGATCAGCATCGTCATGGTCAGAATGGTGCCGACAAGTCCCGGAACGATATTCAACGAGGTTTCGGCCGCAGGATTGTAACGCGCATGCGTGCGGAATTCGAACACCGGCTGCCCGGCATCGGGAATGCCGCGATCGTTCTGCAACGCGGTGCGCACCAGTTGCCCAAGCGCACTGAGCGCTGATCCGGACGCCACCGGATCGGTCGCGTCGGCTGCGACCAGAAGCGATGGCCGCTCGCCACGCCGCACCGCGCGCTCGAAGCCGCGTGGGATCTCCACGCCGAACAGCACCCTGCCGGATTGCAGCAGACGGTCGAACTCGGCTGCATCCTCGACCTGGTGCGTGACCTTGAAATAACGTGTGTTCTGCAACGCCTTCAGGATCGAGCGCCCGACATCGCTCGACTCCTGCAGCAACACCGCCGTCGGCAGATCGCGCGGCGTGGTGTTGATGGCATAACCGAACAGCACGAGCTGAATCAGCGGGATCATCACGATCATCGCAAACGACACGCGGTCGCGGCGTAGCTGGATGAACTCCTTGATCAGCATCGCCCGCGTACGACGCCAGAATGCGCCAATGGCCGACACCCGCCGCGCACTCGTCGCATTGGCTGGCGATTGCGCACTCATTGGAAATTGTCCTTGGCGCGGCTCATCAGATCGATGAACACATCTTCCAGTGAAGACTCCGATGGCCGCCAGGTCAGGCCCGGCCGGTCACGATACGGTTTGATCGCCTCTTCCAGTGCGGCGCGATCGCGTCCCGACACATGCAGCGTGTTGCCGAACGGCGCAACCATGTTGATACCGGGCTTATTGAGCAATTCCTGCAGCAGCCCGTTCGTCTCCGGGCCGCTGACATCGTAGGTAACAAGGCCCGCCTGCCGGACCACCTCGTCCACCGTTCCGTGCGTCAACAACACGCCATAGGCGATATACGCGATCTCGTGGCAGCGCTCGGCTTCGTCCATGTAATGGGTCGAAACCAGCACCGTGAGGCCTTCCGCCGCAAGCGCATGGATCTCGTCCCAGAATTCGCGCCGCGCTTTCGGATCAACGCCCGCAGTCGGTTCATCCAGCAACAACAATTGCGGACTTGGCAAGGTGCAGGCGCCGAGCGCCAGGCGCTGCTTCCAGCCCCCCGACAATTCGCCCGCAAGCTGCTCCTCTCGCCCCTTCAGACCAAGACGCTCGATCATGTCCCTTGCGGCCCGCGCGGGGTTCTTCATCAGGTGAAGGCGCGCGACGAATTCAAGATTCTCGCGCACCGACAGATCCTGATAGAGGCTGAATTTCTGCGTCATGTAGCCGACATGCAGCTTGATCTTGTCGGCTTCAGTTCGGATGTTGTATCCGAGGCAGGTCCCTTCGCCCTTGTCCGGCGTAAGCAATCCGGTGAGCATGCGGATGGTGGTGGTCTTGCCCGAACCGTTCGG
>JAFAFP010000246.1 GCA_023423415.1 Pseudomonadota bacterium
TGCTTCCTACGACTGCGAGACGGGGGTCATAGCCGGAAGCTCATGGCACGGGCAATAGCGCGGCCTGACGACCCACCAGCCGATCGTAAAGCTCCACAATCTCTTGGCCGATCCGATCGCTGGAGAACTCATTCTCGACGATGTCGCGTCCCGCCGCTCCCAGCCTGCACCGCAAGGCCGGATCCCGCGCGAGAACAGTCAGGGCGCCTGCCAGAGGTCCCGGATCGTCCACCGGCACAAGCAAGGCGTTGACATTGTGGCGCGCGATCTCCCGGCAACCCGGAACATCCGTTGCAACGATGGGCCTACCATAGGCGGCCGCCTCAAGGAGGCTCTTCGGCAGTCCCTCCCGGCGGGATGGTAATACCGCAACATGAGACCTCCCCCAGACCCCCCTGATGTCCTTCACGTGGCCGAGGATTTCCACCTGGGGCAAGCGCTTCCATCGCTCGACTTCCGACGCAGGGATTGAAGCCGGATTGGCGGGATCGCCGTCGCCCGCAATGAGCAGACGGATGTTCGCCCCATGACTGACGGCCAGTTGGTGGGCCGCGATGAGCGTTTGCACCCCCTTGTCGGCGAGCAAGCGGCCGACGAAGGCGACCGTCACTTCGCCCTCGGGCTCTGAGAGCGGCGCAAGTGCGTGTATGTCCACCCCCGACCCTGGAATCAGGACCGTTCTGTCGTCCGGCACACCCAGGGCGTGCATGTCGCCGCGATCGTCAGGATTCTGGACCAGGATTGCGGTCTGTGGATTGCGAAACAGCAGACGCAACGACGTCGCAAGCATCACTCGCAGCAGGCGCGCCTTTGCACTGCGCGAGGTGAACGCAAATCCGAGGCCAGCCAAGGCATTGATGCGAGGAAACGGCAGACCAACTGCCGCGAGCGATCCGACGATCGACGGCTGAAGCGCGACATGATGGACGATATCGGGGTTGATTTTCCGGTACAGCGCCCGAATCTGACGAGCGGTTTTCAGCAAGGCGAACGGATTCAGGCTGCCACGCCGCCAGGTCACCGGATGCAACGTGAAGCCGTGGCTCTTGATCGCCTCGCCATGCCCGTTCAGATGCGTGATGACATGAACGTCGTAACCGGCCTGCTGCGCCCGACAGGCCATCGGAAGGCGATGGGAGAGGAAATACCAGTCCTCCGTCACCAAATAGAGGAGCAGCGGCCGGCTGGATCGCATGGATGACACTCGTGAGGTGGAGACCAGGCGAGCCCCCTAGTGCTTTAGCTGATTTGCGATCACGCGCTGGCGATCCATCCACTGCTTCAAGGCGACGAGCGTCCAGATGCGTTCTGCCGTATCGCGGCGGTTCGCAGCCAGTTCGTCGCGCCAGCGCGTCGGGATATCCACCGCTTCCAGCCCCATATCCGACAGCGCACGTTTCGATGTCGCATCCTCGGCGAGATCCCGGAGCGGACCCATCAGCCAGTTGGCAACAGGCAACTCAAACCCCTTCTTTGGCCGCTTGAGCACCTCGGCCGGCAAGCGATCGGCAAAGGCGTCGCGAAGAACAGCTTTGCCACGGCCTCGTGCAACCTTCGCCTCCGGCGGGAGCGCCAGAGCCGCTTCGACGACCCTGTGATCCAGCAGCGGCGAACGAACCTCCAGCGCGTTCGCCATGCCCATGCGATCCACTTTAACCAGCATATCTCCAGGAAGCACGATGGCGAGATCGGCGTAAAGCGTGCGATCGATGGCGTGAGCCGCGCCCGAATCCTGGTGCGCTTCCGTAACCATCGCCGTGACGTCGAAGCCCCTGTTGCCGGTCAGCGCATCGACTTCGGTTGCATTCAGTGCGCGAATCCAGGCGGCCTGACGCTCAGCAGGCGGAAGCGATGCTGCAGACACGAAGCGGCGGGCACGGCGAAAGCGTTCCAGCAACCAGCTATCCTTGCTTTCCGGAAGCGCACGCAGGAGCGGCTCGATCACACCGCGCCGGAGAAGCGCCGGGACATAGGAATATGCATTCGCCGCATACTCACCCTGATGACGCCGGTAGCCGCCGAACACCTCGTCGCCGCCGTCACCTGACAGCGCCACAGTCGCATACTGCTTGACGGCCCTGGCTACAGCGAATGACGGCACCGCCGAACTATCGCCGAACGGCTCGTCCAACGCGTCGAACACCGCATCCAGCGACGCCACCGCAGCTTCGCCGTCCAGCGCGACTTCAAGATGCTCATTGCCCAGGTGACGAGCGGTTGCGCGCGCTTGCGGGCGTTCCTCGTAATAGTCGGACTGTGAATTGAACCCGACCGTATAGGTCTTCACGTCCCTGCCCGCGGCCGCCACGACGACGGCAGAATCGATGCCGCCCGACAGAAACGCGGCCAGCGGCACATCTGCGACCAGGCGCTCGCGCGTCGCCTTCTCGACCAGATCGCGAATGTACGGCGCGCGCTCGGCGGGAGCGAGGGCCGCAGCAACCGGATCCGGCTTAGGATGATACCAGCGTTCGACCTTGACCCCGTTGGCATCGACGCAAACCAGATGGCCTGGCGCGACTTTCGAGCAGCCATCAAGGATCGAGAGCGGCTCCGGCACATATTTCAGCGCCAGATACGCCGCGAGCGATTGCTGGCTAACCGTACCGGCCTCACCGTGCATGAGTTGGAGCGCACGCAGATCGGATGCGAAGCATGCGCCCTCTTCCGTCTGCCGCCATACCAGAGGCTTCTTGCCGAAACGGTCACGCACCAACCAGAGACGACCCGCCTCCGCATCCCATAACGCGAAGGCGAACATGCCGTTCAGTCGTGGCATTAGCGACGGCCCGAATTCCTGCCAACCCGCAAGCAGAACTTCCGTGTCACAATCACTCGCGAACCGCTGCCCACGCGTCTCGAGTTCCGCTCGCAATTCGCGGTAATTATAGATCATGCCGTTATAGGCAATCGCCAGCGCGCCGCGGGTCATCGGCTGCCGCCCACTGTCCGATAGATCGACGATCGCGAGCCGCCGATGCCCGAGCAAGCATCGACCATCGTGCCACCGCCCTTCGGCGTCAGGCCCTCGCAGGGACAATCGCGCCAAAGCAGCATCGAGCCGGCGATACGCCAGCTCTGTGTCAAAACCGCCGAAGCTGATCGATCCTACAATGCCGCACATCTGGCGATCGTCTCATGAACCGCAAACAAGGTCGAAATCAAAACGCGAGTCTCGCCGCCACTGCACTCGCATCAAGCATTCCAGTCATCACATCGCCAGTTGATCCGCATGGCACTGCGGGATCCTCGGATCAGATTAATGGCGCGGCGGAGCTCTGTGGCATATCGAAACACGCCCTTACTATCGTCCGACGAAATATTCGCGATCGCGCCATCGATCAAAAATAGCGGTACTCGCGCATCGCCTGCTTATCCAGGGAAAACTCATCCGCCAACCGTCCATTCCCGTCTTGGAAGCTATTGAAAATGGCGGCCTTCTCCTCATCCGTAGCCCCAGGCAAGCGGATTGGGGAGGATGCCGGACCTCCCACTTTCAGCTTCTCTGCAATCCTGGCCAGCCGCTTTCTGAATTTGGATTGAGGTTTGCGAACGACGACCACACCCTCCTCTTTCGGGGTTTTGTTCAAATGCTCCTGGCCAAGGAGCGGCTCGACTGCGACGGGATCAACGCCCATGGCAGAACCGAGCTGCGCACCAAATCGCGTCTTGTTCTGAACGAAATCCTCAAACAAGACGATATGGACATTGTCCTTCCCCAAGGCCTGCGCATAAGCCTTCGCAACCCTATAAAAGTCGAAGATCTTCGATTCACCCGCCCAATTGCTGCTCGTTTGATGCGCGAGAAAGTCGCTGAACACCTTCTGCTCGAACCTTCGATAGTTCTGAAAGTAGTAGGAGGGAATAAGGTCCTGCTGACGCCTGATGACGATCAGGACTTCAATCTTGTCAGCGTGAGGCGCAAAGTATTTTTGCAGAACAGCGGGCGCGGCGATGGAATCTGTGCGGCGCTCGTTCATCATGAAGAGCCCCTCCGACAACACGTTCGGGATATTCGCAGATAGCTGTCCAATGGAATTGGCGTCGAAAGACCCATGCGAGAGAATATGGTCGAACCAGGTCTTGTACTCGCCCTTGCCTTGCTTTTGCCCGTAGAAATCGCTCTCGAAAGCACGGCCCAAAAAATTGATCAGTCCAACTTCGTGCAGCCCCAAAAAAAGCCCATTTTGCAGACTCGTGCTCGCCGACTTGGGATAACCTACATGCAACAACAGCTTTTTCATCGATCTCTCTTTGGGGCGGGTCTAAGGGCCATGTCTGCCTGAGGCGCTCCCTCGCGGTCAAGTTGTCCTCATGGGACCGTATCGAACGACCACTTTTCGACTGTTGGCTTGTTGGGACTATCTTGCCCCGCTATTGCGCGATCATCGCGCGAGATCGTAAGCCCCTCCATTGCCAGAAAAAAAACCGGACTTTATAGACCAGCCATAGCGGTTGCTGTCGACATCAAGCCCACCAAGCCGAGCCAACAAATGGAACCCCTCAGGGCGGCTCTCGCCTTTGTCTGCCGCCATTCGTACCTTAGATCCCCTTGGATCGTGGCCTTGCTCTTGCGGGGGACCTTGCGCGAGGTTCCACAGAATCGACCTGGCGTGTCCGGGCCCCGCAAGCGGGTCCTCATCCTGCCGCGCCCAGGCCTGACCGAGGACGCCCTCGCGGCGTTCGGGACTGCCGACAGATTTACGCTGCTCGCTTTCCCCGGCGGCATCATGAAGGCCATTGCGCTCGGCTTTTTGCCGGAGACGATTGATGACAACAATTACGCCAATCTGTCGGAAGCAGAAGAAGCGGCAAAACGCAGATACCGCACGTTCCTGATCAAGACATTTCGCCACCTGCAGAAACTCTGCCGGATCGACATGATCATCAGCGGCAACTTCGCGTATTTTGCCGAACGCGAACTGCATGGCGCATCCGAACAACTTGGAATTCCCTTCATCATTCTGCACAAGGAAAATCTCAAGAGCCCCGCACGGCTTTCGTTCTACGAAGATCACTACCGTCGCCGGCGCGGCCCTTTCAGCGGACGGCACATCATTGTGTATAATGCACTTGAACGTGAATTGCAGATCGCGGCCGGTGTTTTGTCTCCAGACAGGATCACTGTTTGCGGCATGCCGCGTCTCGATCGCGTTCATGCGTGGCGTCGGCGCGAAGCTCAAAGAACACTGCCGAACAATCCGCTTGTGCTATTTTTTACTTTCGGCGCCAAAACAGGTTTGCCCGTATTGCGGAGAAAGTTCGGAGACGGCACCAATGTCGAATCACTGCCCAGCTTCGACAATCTCAGTTGGGAGAAGACTGCAGAACTGACAATGGAAGCGATCATACGCTTTGCGAGAGAAAATCCGCACGTGACCATCATTGTCAAATCAAAGCGTGCCGCCGGACATCTGACGAGCTTTCGGGAAATCGCAAATGGGGACGTGCCGCCAAACGTAACCTTTGCCGACGGTGGCGACCCTCTCGATCTCCTGAAGAACGCCTGGGTCGTTGTCGGGATGAACTCCACGGCTCTACTGGAGGCAATAGCTATGGGAAAACCTGTGCTGTCGCCCAATTTCGCAGAAGCTGCCGATCCGAAAATGGCGCCCTGGGTTGCGGACTTTGGAAAATCAGTCGAACAAAGCAAAACTCCGGACGAACTCGTGGCGCGGTTGTCCGAACTTACCTGCGGCCCGGCTCCGGTCGTCAGGGCCGAGCTCGAATTGCATGCCCGCGAGTGTCTCGATCTGTGGGCTGGCAACCCTGACGGTAAGGCGTGCGAACGAGTCGTTGCCGCAATCGAAAGAGAGACATCAACAAAAGACGCGGCTCTCGCACCGCAATCGGTAGCATGAAGAAACATAAGCACAAGAATTTGATCGCCGATTCCGAGAAGGCGTTTTCAACCAGTCCCGCTCGGGAATACCCGATCAGGCAAATTCTTCCACCAATGCTGAAAGGGCATTGGCGCCAACTCGTCGTGCTCTTTGTTCTGTTCCTTTTCACCGCGATTGTCGAAGGAATCGGCTTCTCTCTCGTGGTGCCCCTGCTACAGAATTTGTTGTCGTCGACTTCGGATGCGACCTCCACAAACGCAATTCAGCAAGCCCTCTCGCAAGTCACCTCGCTGATACCGCAAGAGTGGCGGCTCCCCGGCTTGCTCGGATTACTCGCCATTGTGTTCCTTGTAAAAAGCATTGGCCTCACGGTTTCATCGGGAATGACCCGGTGGTTCGTGAATACATTGCGGATGGACTGGATCGCGCGGAGCTTCTTGGCATACGTCAAGGGACCATACGCGATTGTCGCCGCCCGCCCTCATGGCGAGGTCATTCAGACAATAATTGGCGAGACAGATCAGGCTGCACGAGGGATCCTCTTGCTGGTTGAGTTCTCTGCCCGACTCATTCAGGTCTGCGTACTCCTCATCCTGCTGCTGTTGACGAGTTGGCAGACGACCATCTTCGTCATGCTTTTGGGAGCATTGGTATCGGGACTGACCTGGAGCAGCACGCACCGTTTTTCACTGGAAGCCGGCCGAACGAGACAGGTCGTGCGTCGAGATACAACTGACGTTGTCAGCGAGACGATTACAGGTCTGCGCACGACCAAATTGCTGGATCTGGCCGACCGGCGCGTCAAGCGCCTCCGCAAAATGCTTCAGCGCTACCGCTCGGTCGACACCAAATTCGAGGTCACCAGCGGCCTGCCGAGCAATATGGTGGACCTAATCGCCGTAATCGTTGGCGCCGCCGTCATTCTTTTTATGACGACAGCACTGAATATGAAGATCGAAGACGTTCTGCCGACCACGACACTCTTCGGCTTGGTGTTCTTGCGTCTTGCCGCGGGTTCCACCTATCTTTTTTCAAAGCGATTGCAGATCGCGAGCTCTGCAGCTCCGTTGCGGGCTGTGTATGAGGCGATGGAACTGGCTCCGGAGCAACTGCCAGGCTCAGCGCCATTCCCCGGGTTCAGCGGCGACATTGTGCTGGAAGATATAACGCTGCAACCAGAAGGGCGCCCGACGATCTTCGATCGACTCAATATGCGCATTCCCGCCATCGGCTTGACCGCGATCATTGGCCCGTCGGGCAGCGGCAAGACCACATTGGTCGATCTTATCGTTCGGCTTCGAACGCCAGATGCAGGGCGCGTCCTAATTGGCGGAAGGAACGTAAACGAATTTGATGTGCGGTCTCTGCGCAGACGCGTTGGCTATTTGGCGCAAGAGCCACAGCTTTTTGATGGTACGGTTGCAGAGAATTTGATGATTGGCCGGTCGGACGCTACCGAAGCGGAGATGCTCGAAGCAGCGCGCATGGCCCACGTGGACGAGTTTGTCTCAACGATGGAGCTCGGTTACGCTACGGAATTGGGGCGAGCCGGACACCTTCTGTCCGGCGGACAGCGGCAACGACTCGCGCTGGCGCGTGAATTGCTACGCAATCCGGAGCTCTATATCTTTGACGAACCGACCAGTGCGCTCGATCAACAAAGCGAAACGATCATCAACGATTTGATAAATCAGCTTTCACGCACTCATCCGGTCGTTGTTATTTCCCATCGGCCCGATATCGTCCTTGGCGCTTCAGTCATCTATCGGATCGAGAAAGCCAAAGCCGTGGAACTGAACGCTCTTGAGTTAACTCACACGCAAACGCGCCGCTAGCCACGCGAAGCGCTCTGGATATTTTTCATCTCCGCTGCCATGAAAATTCTCCATATCATCACAGATCTGGATATTGGTGGAGCCGAGATGGCGCTGACTCGCCTTGTTTCAGCAGCGCCTTCGCACATTAGGCATCACGTCGTTTCGTTGAAAAGCAATGGTCGCCTTGAACAAGAAATCCGCGCAAACGGCGTCCAGATCACAACACTGGACGTGAAAGGCGCCCGCAATTTTGGGAGCGCGATCACCGGTTTGAGACGCGTGCTCAAAACCCAGCGCCCCGATGTGATTGTCACGTGGCTTTATCACGCCGACCTTCTCGGATCTCTCGCAAACCTCCTTACAACACGCACGCCACTGATCTGGAATGTGCGCTGCGCGGACATGGATCTTTCCAAATACAGCGCAATGACCCGAACGCTTCCACGCTTATTGGCCCGACTTTCGGGCCTCCCGTCCGTCATCATCACAAATTCAAACGCGGGACGCAGGGCGCATGAAGCGTATGGATATCGCGCTCGCGGCTGGCAGATTATTCCCAACGGTTTCGATATCTCGACATTTCGTCCCGATGATCAGACGCGACTGAGAATGCGCAAGGCGTTGAAGATCGACGCAACAACACCGCTCATCGGTTTGATCGCGCGGGTCGATCCGATGAAGGATCACGAGACATTCCTGTTGGCCGCTGCAAAGGTCGCCAGTTTTCTCCCATCTGCCCAATTTTTATTAGCGGGACGCGGCACTGATAATCTCGATTTTAGTAAAACCATTGCAGCCAGGGGATTACCGACGGATCGGTTCCTGCTGTTGGGAGAGCGGCTCGACGTCCCGGAGATTTTGACCACCCTGGACTTGGCCGTATCCTCGTCGCGAACGGAGGGCTTCTCAAATAGCATCGCTGAAGCCATGGCGACCGGCGTCCCCTGCGTCGTCACGGATGTAGGGGATTCTGCGGCGATCGTTGGCGATACAGGCCGTGTCGTGCCGAAGGAATCTCCGGACGATCTAGCCCGGGCAATGATTGAAATACTGACATTGCCAGAAGATGAGCGCGCGCGCTTGAGCACTGCTGCGAGAGAGCGAATCTCCCGAAACTTCGCGCTCGAAGCCACCAACCAGCAATACGCCGACGTCTTTGCGAAGGTGATCAACGGCTAGGTGGGCCGCAGCCGCCATAATGTCGGAAATGCGGCTCTGCCATAAGATTGCAGGCTTGTGGAACGAGCCGATTGAAACTAGAAGGTCTAGGTCCGGCCGAAGGTCAAAATGCGCGGTGACGGGGTTTGGCGTCGATTGCCGGAACAATACGCAAGATCAGCGCATCTCGCGATGCCCAACGACTTCGCCTTGAACAGCAAACCTCTATCGTTCCAGTGACCCAGGTTATCAGCATAGCAGGCCGGTCGATCGGACCGGGCCACGCCGCCTTCTTGATCGCGGAAGTTGCCCAGGCGCATGATGGCTCGCTTGGCGCTGCGCACGCCTATATCGATGCTGCAGCAGCGGCTGGGGCCGACGCCATCAAATTCCAGACCCACATCGCCGATGCGGAGTCGACGCTCGACGAACCATTCCGGGTCAAGTTCTCCCGGCAGGACGACACACGCTACGCTTACTGGAAGCGGATGGAGTTTACGGCGGAGCAGTGGGCGGGCCTCGCCGAACACGCAGCATCGAAGGGGCTGGTATTTCTAAGCTCCGCCTTCTCGGTTCGCGCCGTCGAACTGCTGACGCGCATCAAGATGGCCGCGTGGAAAGTCGGGTCCGGTGAAGTCGCCTCACACGATCTCCTCAGCGCGATGGCGAAAGCAGGCGGCCCCGTCCTGCTCAGCACCGGCATGAGCAGCTACGGGGAAGTTGAGACAGTTGTCGCCGACTTGCGCGGACAAGGGGCCGAGGTGGCGCTGTTCCAGTGCACGTCACAATATCCCGTTGCCATGAACAATGTGGGGCTGAACGTTATCGACGAGTTCAAAAGGCGGTTCGATTGTCCGGTGGGCTTGTCCGACCATTCCGGCACGGTCTTTCCAGCACTGGCCGCAATGGCGCGCGGCGCCGATATGATTGAGGCTCACATCGTGTTCGACCGGCGGATGTTCGGTCCGGATACGCCGGCTTCCCTTACTCCGGAGGAATTCCGCCTTCTCGCCGATGCACGTGACGCGTTTCACCAGATGCTGGGCAATCCGGTGGACAAGGACATGCTGGCGGACTCGCTCCGCCCCACCCGGCAGATTTTTGGCAAGAGCCTCGCCCTCGTGCGGGACATGCCGGCGGGAACCACATTGACCCGCGATATGCTGACATTAAAGAAACCCGGCAGCGGCATCCCTGCGGCCGCCGTCGATCAATTGATTGGAAAGCAACTCAAACGTGCGGTAGACGCACGAAACTTGCTTTCGTGGGAAGATGTTGATGTCCGAACGCCCTCGTAAAATCTGTGTCGTCGTCAATAGCCGCGCCAACTATGGACGCATCAAGAGCGCCATGCGGGCAGTTCAGCAGCATCCGCAGCTCGAGTTGCAGCTTCTTGTCGGCGCCTCTGCATTGCTCCATCGCTTCGGCAGCGTGGTCGATATTATCCGTGCCGATGGCTTCCAGCCCACCGCCGTCGTGCATTCGATCGTGGAAGGCGAGACCCCGACAACGATGGCCAAGTCAACCGGCCTCGGCGTGCTCGAACTCGCGTCGCAGTTTGAGAATATTAAGCCGGATGTGGTGCTGACGGTCGCAGACCGCTTCGAAACCATCGCGACCGCGATCGCAGCGAGCTACATGAATATTCCTGTCGCCCATACGCAGGGTGGCGAGGTGACAGGTTCGATTGACGAGAGCGTGCGCCACGCCGTCACCAAGCTGTCGCATATTCACTTCCCGGCGACCGAGCGTGCATACGATTTCCTGCTGCGCATGGGCGAGGAAGAAGACACGGTGCATCTGACAGGATGCCCGGCCATGGATCTCGTCGCCGATGCCGACCTGACGCTCCCGCCGGATCTGTTCAAGCGATATGCCGGCGTCGGCGCCGACATCGATCCGAGCCGTCCGTATCTCGTCGTGCTGCAACATCCCGTCACGACGGAATATGGTCAAGGGTTCGCCCAGATCAGCGAAACTCTGAATGCCATCGCGCAAATTGGTATGCAGGTCGCGTGGCTGTGGCCCAACGTGGATGCCGGCTCCGACGACGTTTCAAAGGGATTGCGCGTGTTCCGCGAACACAACAATCCCGACTATCTGCACTTCTACCGCAACTTCTCACCTGAGGATTATCTGCGTCTCATCAAGCACTGCGCGTGTCTGGTCGGCAATTCGTCATCCGGGCTGCGTGAAGGCGCGTTCATGGGCTTGCCCTGCGTCAACATCGGCACACGGCAACAAGGTCGCGAGCGCGGACCAAACGTGCTCGACGTGCCGTATGAAGCAGGAAAGATCGAAGCTGCGATCCGCCGTCAGGTTGCGCACGGACCGTACCAGCCATCGACGCTGTTCGGTGACGGCACTGCGGGCGTACAGATCGCCAACCTCCTCGCCACCGCCGATTTCCGCATTCAGAAAAAGCTCTCCTATGTCGGTTGACCATTTCGGGGCGTGCGAAATCTGCGGCTCGTCGAACTGGCACGCGACCTATCGCGGCCCGGTCCGCGACGGCGCGTTCGGGCGGCTCACCACGCCAACGGTCGTCGCACGCTGCGGAAACTGTGGCGTCGAGCGTCTGGCTGAGGACGCCACAAAGGACGAAGATTTCTACAAGGGCACCGAATACCGGGCCGCGCTCAACGAAGCCACCGACGCCGCCGGTTTCTTCGCTGAGCACGACAGACTGCAATTGCAGAACCTGCAGCAGCTTTGGCCGGAAACGCTGCGCGGCAAGACCATTGCCGATATCGGCTGTGCAGCGGGAAGTTTTCTGGATCATGTGAAAGGATTGCCCGCACGCGCGATCGCGATCGAGCCCTGCATTCCCTATCACCAGTCGCTCTCCGAACGGGGCTTCGACGTCTATGCGTCGCCGTCCGATATGGGAGAAGCCGCGACTGTCGACTGGGCGTTCTCCTTCAGTGTCATCGAGCACGTCAACGACCCGAAGACGTTTCTCGCCGACATCCGTTCGATGGTGAAGCCAGGCGGGCGCGTGCTCATCTCCACGCCCAACCGGACGGATGTGCTGATGAGCCTTCTTCCGGACGTTTACCCCTCGTTCTTCTATCGCGCCGTTCATCGCTGGTATTTCGACGCGGCGTCGCTGACCCGTTGTGCACAATCCGCAGGGCTGGAGGTCGAGCAGATGCGATGCGTGCATCGCTTCGGCATCTCGAATGCGTTGATCTGGTTGCGGGACAAGAAGCCCGGCGGCCACAAGCCGCTGCCGAATATCAATGCTCCGCTGCTGGATGCGGTCTGGGCACGCGCTTTGGAGCTCGAAGGCACCGGCGACTATCTGTACGCTGTGCTGGTTCGCAAGGACTGAGGGGATCACCCGCATGAAACAGGTGATCTATCTTGGTGCGACGGAAGGCTACGAAGCGACAAAGGCGGCACTCGAAGGAGTCGCGAATGTCCGCCACGTGCCGGCTGAACAGCCGGACGTCGCCGCTGCGCTTCGCACCGCCGACGGACTGCTCGATGCGTCGATGAAGACACGCATCACCGACGACATGGTGTCTGCCGCGCCCAATCTCAAAATCATTTCCTGCGCGACCACCGGCTCGGACCACATCGCGCGTTCGGCGCTTGAAGCTCAAGGCATTCCCGTGCGCACACTCAAGGAAGACCCGGAGGTCCTGCGCAATATCACGCCAGCCGCCGAACTTTCATGGGCGCTGCTCATGGCTTGCGCGCGCAAGCTGCCGGCCGCCGTCAGCCACGTGACCGGGGGCGGCTGGACACGGGAGGACTTTCCGGGCGTGATGCTCAAGGGAAAGACACTCGGTCTCGTCGGTTGCGGCCGCATCGGCGGCTGGATGTCGCGCTATGCGCAAGCCTTCGGCATGGACGTGATCGGGTTCGACCCGTTCCTCCCCGCGTTTCCCGACACCATCAGCCCGCGCTCGCTCGAAGAGGTGGTGACCACGAGCGACTTCGTCTCGATCCACGTCCATCTCTCGCCGGAAACGGAAGGGCTCGTTTCGCGCGAGCTGGTTCATAAGATGAAGCCTGGCGCGATCCTGATCAACACATCGCGCGGCGGCATCGTCGATGAGGCGGCGCTCTACGATGCGATCGAGTCAGGACATCTCGGCGGCGCCGGCCTCGATGTCCTCAAGGGCGAGCCGGACACGGCAGATCATCCATTGGTCGTCCTGTCCCGCACGCATCCCAATCTGCTCATCACGCCGCATTGCGGCGGCTTCAGCCCCGACGCGGTGCGGTTTGTCTGTACGCATGCGGCCGGCAAAATCCGCGAAACGCTTCAGAGCGCGTCATGACGGATTTCAACCGCCTGTCGGAGGATATCGTCGCGCACGGCGTCAAGCATGTGTTTGGCATTCCGGGCAGCGGTGAAACGCTGTCGCTGATCGACGCGCTCGAGAAGCGTGCTGTGCAGTTTCACCTCACGCATTCCGAAGGCGCTGGAGCGCTGATGGCGGCGACAGTCGGACGTCTCTCCAATGCGGCTGGCGTATCATTGTCGATCAAGGGCCCGGGCCTGACGAACGCCATTCCCGGCATCGCCGCGGCCTGGTTCGAAGGCTTTCCGCTTGTGCATTTCACGGAAGGCTTCCAGCCCAACGCTCCTTTGTCCAAGGCGCACAAACGCATTGATCAGGCTGCGCTCGTCGGCCCGATTACCAAGGACATGCGTTATCTCACGCAAAACGGTCCGGGCTTTTCCGAGATCGCAGCTTTCGCGCGCGCCGAAGAGCCGGGTCCGAGCGTCGTGACGCTGGCCGGCAAGGTGGACACGGACGCTCCGGCCTTCGTCCAGGCCCCGGCCGTCAAAAGCGATCTGCAAGCGGCCTTGAAGCTTGTG
The DNA here is from genome assembly GCA_023423415.1 of Pseudomonadota bacterium. Taxonomy (GTDB): domain Bacteria; phylum Pseudomonadota; class Alphaproteobacteria; order Rhizobiales; family Xanthobacteraceae; genus Pseudorhodoplanes. The sequence continues at coordinate 13,656 of JAFAFP010000246.1, forward strand.
AACAACGCCGAGCGCCCCATCGTCATCGCCGGGACGCTTGCCCACCGCAATGGTCTTCGTGACGTCCTGGCCTCCCTCTCCTTTCCGGTCTTCTCGACCGCCGCATCGAAGGGCATCATCGACGAAACCGCCGCGAATGCGGCAGGCGTCTTCACCGGCGTCGGACTCAAGCTGACGCCCGAACATCAGTTGCTCAGTCAGGCCGATCTCATCGTCGGTATTGGTTTGACCGCGCGCGAGGCGCTCGCAACCCAACCCTTCCCTGTGCCGTTTCTCGCCATCGAGGCGGTGGAAACGCCGGGGACTGCGGCTTTCGCGCCAGCCGCCCGCGTTCACATCGAGCATGTGGCAGAGATCCTGACACCACTTCAGCAATGCACATGGGGCCTGGAAGACCTGGCCCGTATCGTTGCTGCCTTGCAGGCGCGCATGCAGGAGGGCTTCCTGCCTGGAGCCGTCTTCCACGCCATCGAACGACGGTTCGATCGTCATGCGCGGATCGTGCTGGACACCGGATATTTCTGCACGATCGGTGAACATGCCCTGCGCCCGCGAGAGGCCGACCTTTGCCTGATGTCGGGTCAGGGCCGTTACATGGGCACGGGATTGCCGATGGCGCTTGGTGCTGCTTTGCATGACCCAACAACGCCGACCATTGCCGTGCTCGGTGACGGCGGGATCGCCATGCATCTTGCGGAAGCAAGATTGGCCGCGCAGCATCGCCTTCCGCTTCTGATCGTCCTGATGACCGACAACAGCTTCAGTTCGATCCGTACGCGCGCTTTGAAGGACGGCCTGACGCAGAAGCCGCTGACCATGGACGGCAAGGGCTGGACCACCGCTTTCGATGCGCTGGGCCTGCCGAGCCATCGCGCCGAAAATCTCGCGGCGGTCGAAGCTGCGCTCGCCGCATGGCAGCCGCAGAACGGTCCCGCATTTCTTGAAATTCCCTTCGCACCGGAGCCCTATGAGGCGATGGTCGCCGGCATCCGGTGAGGCATCAACCCGTGACCGCTCCTCATATCCTTATTGTCGGATCGGGCAGCGTCGGCAAACGCCACGCGCGCAACCTCGCTGCGCTGGGCTGCCGCATCTCCTGCGTGGATCCGCGTGCGGAGCGACGCGACGAGCTTGCGGCCGAGACGCCGGTTGTCGGATCTCATTCCACCATCGAAGCCGCCCTGACCGCTGGCGGACTTGATGGGGTTGTCGTCGGCTCGCCGACCGCATTCCATCCTGCGCAGACGATCGCGGCGCTGGACACTGGCCTGCCCGTGCTGCTCGAAAAGCCGGTCGCCAAAACGGCGGCCGAAGCGCGCACGATATACGACGCGGAACAGCGGACCGGCGTGCCGGTGCTGCTCGGCTATACGTGGCGCTGGTGGCCGCCTCTGCTGCAGGCTCGCGCGCGCTTGAATGAAGGCGCGATTGGCAAGATTCGCCACGTTCAGTTTCACATGTCGGCGCACCTTGCCGACTGGCACCCGTGGGAACCCTATCAGGAGTTCTTCATGGCCAGCGCCGCGCAGGGCGGCGGCGCATTGCTGGATGAAAGCCACTGGATCGATCTGATGGCCTGGTTCTTCGGCACGCCGGCCGAACTGTCGGGACGCGTCGAAAAGATTTCCGATCTCGATATCGAGACTGACGACAACGTCGATGCGCTGGCCGTGTATCCCGACGGCCTTCGCGTCTCATTGCATCTCGATCTCTACGGACGGCCGCACGAGAAATACATTCGATTCATCGGCGAAAACGGCACGCTGTTCTGGTCCGCCGATCCCAATCGCATCACCGTCGGCAAGCAAAGCGGCCAGATCTGGGACGAAGAAGTATTCACCTGCGAGCGCAACGATATGTTCGTCGCTGTTGCGCGCGAATTCCTCGACGTCGTCGGCGGACGCAGCAAGCCCTCCTGCACGCTTGCCGATGGCATCAAGGTCATGGACCTGATAGAGGCGATCCGTACCAGCAGCGCCGAAGGGCGCACCGTACGGACAGGAAAAGTGGATGATTGAAGGTCGTTCGGTTCTTGCGGTCGTCCCCGCCCGGGGCGGATCGAAATCGATCCCGCGCAAGAACCTGAAGGAAATCGGCGGCATTTCGCTTGTCGGTCGCGCGGCGGCTGCGGCCCGCGCCCTGCCCTGGATCGATGCCGCACTGATTTCGACCGATGATCACGAAATCAGGGATGAGGCGGTCCGGCACGGCCTCGATGCACCATTCATGCGCCCCGACGAATTGTCCGGAGACACTGCCGGCTCGATCGACATGTGGCGGCACGCCTGGCTTGCTGCCGAAGAACACTATGGCCGCACGTTCGACATTTCGGTGTTGCTGGAACCGACGAGCCCAATGCGTCGCCCGGAAGACGTGGAGCGAACGGTAAAAACGTTGCTGCAGACCAATTCACCCGCAGCTGCAACAGTCTCGCGTACACCGGCCCATTACACGCCGCACAAGACGCTCACGGTGGATGAGCACGGCACCATCGGCTTCTATCTGTCCGACGGCGCCCGGCACAGCCTCCGGCAGGGCATTCCGGCCTACTATCACCGGAACGGATTGTGCTATGCCGTCACCCGCTCTCATCTCGTAGAGCATGGCCGCATCATCGATCGCGATGCTCAGGCCGTTGTGATCGACCGGCATGTCGTGAATATCGACGATCCTTTCGAACTCGAATTGACCGAATGGCTGCTGAACCGAGAACGTGAAGCATGACAAGCGCTCCCATCTTCATCGGCGGAATGTTCAAGTCGGGCACGACCCTTCTCCGGGCCATGCTGGGTCAGCACAGCGCGATCGCGTCCGGCCTTGAAACGTACTGGTTCGACTGGGACTGGTCGCAGCGCGACAGCGACAAGATGCAAGCCAAGATCCGACAACTGGCGGACTACTTCGATCTCCCCTTTGAGCGCGTGAACGCTCTCGCTCAATCGGCGCAAAGCGCAGAAGCCTTCCTTCAGGCGTTGATGAACGAGGTGGCCACCAGCATGAGCAAGCGGCGCTGGGCGGAGAAAACGCCGGGCAATATCGCTCATGTCGATCGCATCTGGTCTGCTTGGCCGGACGCACAAGTTGTCCATATCGTGCGCGATCCGCGTGACGTGTTCGCCTCGCTGCGCGAGGCCGGAAAGTGGAATACCGCTGACGAATTCGCAGAGCGTTGGTGTTCGACGATCGGGACGGGATCCGAGCTGGTTGCGAAAATCAAACCGGGCGACAAGGCTTATCTCGTCATCCGTTACGAAGACCTGATCGGGGCACCGGACGTCACGATGCGCCAAGTGATCGATTTTCTGGATGAAGCATGGGAGCCGCAAGTCGGCGCCTTCAGCGGGCGCGAGGGCGATTTTGACAAGGTCCGCGACGCAACCGGAAAAGCTTCGACGACACTGGAACGCCTGAAGGAGCCGCTGACAAACCAACGTGTCGGCATCTGGCGCAATATCCTCGCCGACAAGGACGTCTCCGACATCAAGGAAGCCATCGCGCGCCGCGGCTTCGGCGATGTCTATCTTCGGGCGGTCGCGGATAAGCGCGACGCGTGATCGCGCCATGATGCAACGACTGCTGCTGGTCAACTTCCATTATGTGCGGGATCCGGGATTGTATGCCCATCCCGGTATTCATCCGATTTCGCCTGCTGCCTTCCATCGTCAGATGGAGCAACTGGCCTCCCGCCTGCACATGGCAACGCCGGACGAAGCCGAAGCTTATGTGCTTCACGGCAAAGAGCTGCCCCGTCCGAGCGCGCTGATCACGTTCGACGACGGGCTTGTCGATCATGAGAAGACCGCAACCGAAATCCTCGACCCGATGGGCATCAAGGCGGTGTTTTTTGTCTGCTCTCGTCCGCTGACGGAGCATCGCGCTCTGGCCGTTCACAAGGTTCACTATCTGCGGGCGATGACCGAGCCCAGCCGCTTTCGCGACGAACTTTTGGCCGCGCTGCCGCCGGAATGGCGAAGCCGGCAACTGACGGCGGAGGAACGCGCTGCAGCGGCGCGGACTTATATTTATGACCGCCCCGAGCATGGCGAGATCAAGTATCTGCTCAACTCCCTTCTGCCGGAAGACGTGCTCGATCAGGTGACCAGTACTATGCTCGCAAACCGCGGCATTGACGAGCGCGCCTTTTGTGCTGAAACCTATATGGATGAGCGCACCCTTCGCAGCCTTGAGGATCGCGGACATCGCATTGGCGCGCACACGCACGATCATCGCGGAGTCACCCGTCTCGGCGACGACGAAGACCGGCATATGGCGCTCAATGTCGCAACGCTCACGAAAGCGACCGGTCGGCGGCCGAATTGGGTGTCCTATCCGTATGGCCGCGACTGGGCTCTTCCTGCCGATCCTGCGGCCTTCTGCAAGCGCCATGGCTTTTCGGTGGGTGTGACATTGACCGGCGAATGGGTGCAGCCCGCGCATGCGCCGTTTGCTCTCGACCGCATCAACACCAACGAGGTCGACCGGGTGCTGAGTGGCCATGAGCATCATCGCCAATAAGGCTCGATCGGCTTATCTCAAGACCCTGCAGACATCCGCCAGGCTCGACCTGCCGTGGCTTGCCGCGATCATGATTTCAGCGCTGATCACGCGCAAGAAACCTGCCGCAACGACACCGTGCTACAGCATCGTCATCCTGCCGAAGGACGGATTTACACAGGACATCATGAGCGCGCTCTCCGGCGCTGATGACGTCGAGGTGCTGGCGCTGCCCCGCCTGGTGCTGCGGGAATTATTCCGGGCTTTCCTCCCAAATTCAGTCGACGACAACAACTACGCATCAGCTGGCAGCGAATTCGATCAGGCCAAATCACGCTACAGGAATTTCCTGCGCCGCGTGTTCAAGACGCTTCAACGCTTCAGGAAAATCGATGCTGTTGTGACAGGAAATTTCGGCTATCGCGCCGAGCGTGAACTTGCGAGCGCGATGTCGGACCTGGGCATCCCGTTCATCGCCCTGCACAAGGAAAACCTGAAGACACCGGGGCGCGTCGCCTTCTTCGAGCACATCTACAAGGAGCGCCGCGGTCCTTTCACCGGCCGCAGCATTCTCGTCTACAACAAGATCGAGAAAGACCTGCAGCTTCGCGCTGCCGTCGCGGAGCCGGAGCAGATTCAGATCGTCGGCATGCCGCGCCTCGATCGGATTCATGACTGGCGGCGCGCCAATGCCGGCGCTGCAACACCGCGGCAGATATTATTCTTCCTGTTCTCGCCGCTGACCGGAATGCCGCGCATTGTCCGAAAGGGCGCGACGGCCGGAGAAGTTTATCTCGAGGACGACGGCAGCGACGACAGCGACAACTCCATTTCGCTGGACAAACTCTACGCGGAGACATGCCGCACCATTTTGGCAATCGCTCGCGAGCACCCGGACATTGAGGTCGTGGTCAAGACCAAGGGCCGCCAGCGCGACATTGTCGAAAGCGCGGGTCCGTTCGGACTCGAAGGCGAGCAGTCACCGCCTCCCAATCTTCGCATCGTCCATAGCGGCGATGTGCTGCCGCTGATCGCGCAGGCGTCGGTCGTCTGCGGCTTCAATTCAACCGCGTTGCTCGAATCCGTCGCCGCCGGAAAGCCGGTGGTCCTGCCGTGGTTCGAGGAAGCCGAACGCGCGGACGTCCAGCCCTATGTGATCGACCTGCGGGCGCTCGGCGATGTGGCGCGCAATCCGGCCGAACTGCATGATCTTTTGATCAAACACGCTCTCTCCCCGCGCCCCATCCCCGCGGAATTGGCGGAAAACGAAACGGCGACACTCGACCACTGGACCGGCAATGTCGATGGACACGCCAGCGAGCGGACACGCCGCGCGATCCTGGCGGCGATAGACGAGCAACTCAAGTCGTCACGATAAAGAAGTGTTTCGCGCCGGGAAGAACGCGCACATTCTCAAACCGCCCGGTCAGGTCGCGGAAGTTCGCCACCAGGGTTTCCACTTCTTCACACGCCAATCCAGGAAACTTCTGCCGGCTGTATTTCTGCGACGGTCGCAACGGCGCAAGCGCCGTCCGGGCAAGCGACCGCGCCCACTGCTCACCCTGATCACGAACCGCAATGACAGGACTGCGACGTCGGGACAGTACCGCGCCATCCTTCAAGGCCAGCAATTGTTCGACCACGCGCTGCGTCGCCTGCGGTCCGTCCATTGAAGCAACATAACGCTTCACGTCATCGCGCACCGACGCATCGACGGCGAGCGGCGCCGGCAGTTGTCCATCAAGCGCACTTCTGACTCGCCCGATCAGTTCGACGGCATTCGCTGCTTCGACGCTGACACGGTTGGGGAGGAAGCTGTCATAGACTTCCGACTTCTGCGGCTGATAGGCAATGACGGGCCGGTCAAGCAACGCCGCCTCAAGCCCGGTCGTGCAGCTATTGTGGATCGACACCGCGCCGGCGAGAATCCACGGAATGGCGCCGCCCTCGTAGATGACTTTGACGTTCGGCAGCCCCTCAGCGAGCTGACGCCAATTGCCGTGGTCTTCGGAAGGATGCGGTCGCAACACGATGGTGCGCTCCGGAAAGGCCCGTGCCAGCGCAGGAACCATCTCCCGAAAGCCTTGATAGATCTTCCCGAGAAACTCGATCCACTGCTTGAAAAACGCTTCGTCCTTTGCATCGCGGATCGAGCCGCGCTGACGCAGGATCTTCATCACGCCAGTCGGCCCGTAAAAGTGATTGAAGCGGCCGAAATTCGTATTGATCAGGATGAAATCGCCGTGCTGCGCCTTCAGTGCTTCAGCCTGCGGACGATAGAATTCCCGCAGTTCCGGCCGCAGCAAGTCGAACCTGGGATTGCCGACTTCGTGGATCTTCCCCGCGTCATCGTTCACGGCGAGACGCATGTCGTCATGTTGCGTCCGCCCCCAGGCAAAAAACGCATCGACCCGCTCGAATGCCGTCGGTGCGACACGTTCATGCAGGTAGGCGTCACGATCGCGATAGACGACCCCTTCTTCACACCATGCAAGGATATTGAACCCCAAATCCTCGAGACGCTGGAAGCTCTTCACCTTCAGCCGCGCCACGCTCTTGTCGAGGTAAAATCCGCGCGGCAGCAATGCGAGCCGTCTCAACAAGGAATTCTGATCGCCAAGCAAGACACGGAAACCTGCCTCCGCGGCGGCGCAGGCAAGATAGGTTTTGGCGTCGAGTTCCCGGACCTTGGTTTCGATCGGGATAATGAGCCAGGGTCGCTCAGTCATGTGCGGTCAATCGTCAGCGATCAGTCACGCGGCGGGCTTTCGGCCGACATAGTTGTAGTGGCTGAACAACGGCGCAGCATATGTCGGGATGAATCGCTCCAGCGGTTGCAGCGCATCGGCGCCGGCAACATTCGGCAATGCGCGGAAATAGCGCACGGTCTCGCGCTTCACGCCCGCAGCCTCGAAGCCGTGTGACATGGCTGACGGCACCGTAATTCGCTCGTTCCCGTAAAGGATACGTTGGCCATCCGCCGTTGTCCGATCAACGATGGTTTGAAACCCACGACGGCGGAACAGCACGAGTTGCAACAATGGATTCCAGCCGTTGGCTTCCGAAATCACAATGCGCCCTCCGGGCGCCAGCAGCCGGGCAATGGTGGAGTAGACCTCCTCGCGCGGCTCGACATGATGGAAAGCCTGTTCCATCCAGATAAGATCGAAATTGCCGCTCTCCTTGAGATCGAACAGCGAGCATGAGCGGAATTCGAGATCGAGGCGGCTGCCGATCCCCTGCTCGACAATCTCCTGCCGTGCCCGGGCGACGGCGAGGCGGTCTTCGTTGATATCGACGGCCACCACCCGTGCCCCTTGCAGAGCAAACCACAGCGCTTCGGTGCCGCAGCCGCCGCCGACTTCCAGCAAGCGCGGAGCGTCCGACTGCCGGATGAAACCGCAAATCTCACGCGTCTGATCCGTGTAGTGGTGTCGCACATAAGCGCCGAAGCGCGCGATATAGCCGGCATAGTAGGTCTTGAAGGTCGCCGCATGAGGCGCCGGCAAAACGTCGTTCTTCAGCCACCACTGCAGAAAATCTGCAATCGTGGGGAAATCGCTTTTGAAATCCGGCAAGGACATGGAGGCGGCTACCCGCGCTGACGAAGGGAAATTGCGGACCGGCATAACCGTTTCGAGCCTGATCTAGCAAGGTTCCATTTCGGGTCCGAACGGAACAGAGCAGGCATAACCGATTGATCTATATGTTGTTTTTTATATAGTTCAGCAATCCACCGTGGAAATTATGTCGACTGGACTGGCATGTTTCCGGTCTTTCGTGCAATGCACAGCCCGTGACTTGCCGGTCCAGAGGCCACGCGCCGGGACTGATGAAGGAGCCGATGCCGTGGGGGGAGCCCAAAAAGAAATGCAATCCGGTGAATCGGCCTGGGAAGGGCTCCTGATCGCGTCTGCCTTGCGGACCTTGGACGCCGAAGCCAGCGGCATTGCGGCGCTGTCGGCCGCCCTGAAGGATGGCTTGGGGGGCGCGCTGATCGCAGCCGCCCAGACCATCCATGGGTCACAGGGCCGCCTGATCGTCACCGGCATGGGGAAATCCGGCCATGTCGCGCGCAAGCTCGCTGCGACCTTTGCCTCGACCGGCACCCCCGCTTTCTTTGTCCATCCGAGCGAGGCGAGCCACGGCGATCTCGGCATGATCACCAAGAACGACGTGATCATTGCGCTCTCCTGGTCCGGCGAAACGGCCGAACTGAAGAATCTGATCGACTATTCGCGCCGGCACCGCATTTCGCTGATCGGCATGACCTCGGACGCGAACTCGACACTGGGCCGCGCGGCAGATGTCGTGCTCGCGCTGCCTCAGGCGCGCGAGGCCTGTCCGCACAATCTCGCGCCGACCACATCGTCTTTGATGCAGCTTGCCCTCGGCGATGCACTGGCGATCGCGCTGCTCGAGGCCCGCGGCTTCTCGGCGCAGCAGTTCCATATCCTCCATCCTGGCGGAAAGCTCGGTGCGCTTCTGAAGTTCGTGCGCGATGTCATGCGTGCAGGCGAGTCTCTGCCGATCGCTAAATCCGGCTCCCGGATGTCGGAAGCCGTGATCGAGATGACAGCCAAGGGAGTCGGCTGCGTCGGCATCGTTGACGTGCATGGTCATCTTAGTGGGATCATCACTGACGGTGACCTCCGTCGCCACATGGGTCCCGGACTGACCGAAGCGACGGTCGACGAGATCATGACGCCGCGCCCGAAATCCTGTCGGCCGGATCAACTCGTCAGTGAAATTCTCGAAGTGCTGAACTCTTCGAAGATCACCGCGATGTTCGTGGTGGAAGGCAATCGTCCGGTCGGTGTCGTGCATCTGCACGACCTGCTGCGTATTGGCGTCGCTTGACGAAAACACAATGACTGCGGCGTTCGAGCCATTTCGGCATTGGACAATGGCCGCGCTGACAACCGCGGTCTGTGCTGCCGCGTTGACGGCGCTGCTGATCGTCTGGCTGCGGCCGTGGCTCGTTCGCTATGCGATGGCGCGGCCGAATGCCCGCTCGTCGCACACAGTTCCAACGCCACAGGGCGGCGGCATTGCCATCATCGCGGCCTGGATCATCGTTGCCGGCATTGCGATGGTCGCGACGGGAACGTGGCCGCAAAGCACGCTCGGCATGATCGCCGTTTTCGCAGCCACAGCTCTGATCGCGGTGCTCGGTGCGGTCGACGACATACGACCCATCGACGTCGCTCCACGCTTGCTGTTTCAGTTTGTGACCGTGGGTAGCGTCATTGCGATCCTGCCGTCCGATTTTCAGATGACCCCCTTCTTGCCCTGGTGGCTGGAACGCGTATTGCTGGTCTTCGCCGGGGTCTGGTTCGTCAATCTCGTCAACTTCATGGACGGCCTCGACTGGATGACAGTCGCGGAAATGGTGCCCATTGCTGGCGGCCTGGTGTTGCTGGGGGCGTTGGGTGCCCTTCCCGCTTATGCCGTCGTCTGCGCGTTGGCACTGCTGGGTGCGCTCATCGGCTTTGCTCCGTTCAATCGGCCAGTCGCCCGCCTGTTCCTCGGCGACGTTGGCAGTCTGCCACTCGGATTGATTGTCGGGTGGCTGCTGGCGCTGCTGGCCAACAAGGGACATCTCGCGGCTGCTTTGCTGTTGCCGCTATACTATTTGATGGACGCCTCCATCACGTTACTGCGCCGCCTCTCGAAGCGCGAGAGGGTCTGGCAGGCGCATCGTAGCCATTTCTACCAGCGCGCAACCGATAACGGTTTCACCGTGAAAGAAGTCGTCGCACACGTCTTCATCATCAACATTCTGCTCGTCGCGCTTGCGCTGATGTGCGTGCATTTCAACACACCGCAAACGGAGGTCACAGCTCTTCTGGTTGGTGTCGGCATCGTCGGCTGGCTGCTGATCCGCTTCTCACGAAAGCGGGCCTGATGCGGGTTCTCATCACCGGAGCCAACGGCTTTGTCGGGCGTCCGCTGGCGCAGGCGCTGTCTGACGTAGGCTATGACGTTCGCGCTGCAGCGCGCGACACGTCCGCTCTTCCGTCCGCAACGAATATCGAACCGGTCGCACTGCCGGATCTGTCGCAACCGATCGATTGGCGCCCTCTGCTTCGCGATGTGGATGCTGTCGTGCATCTCGCCGGCATTGCGCATGTGTCGAACGAGATCGCCGAAGAGCGATACGACAAGGTCAATCGCCTTGCGACCAAGTCGCTGGCGCTGGCCGCATCGATGACACCGAATATTCAGCGGCTGGTTTTTGTATCGTCCATTCGCGCGCAAACCGGGCCATCCGCCGATCATCCGCTGATGGAGAACGACAAGCCAGCGCCAACCGACGCCTATGGACGCTCCAAGCTCGCAGCCGAAGCGTTCGTGCGCGGCTATGGCGTACCGGCAACGATTCTCCGACCCGTGGTGATCTACGGGCCGCAAGCCCGTGCCAATGTCGCGCAACTCATGAAGATTGCGGCATTGCCTGTGCCGCTGCCGTTCGGCGCTTTCAGGAACAAGCGTTCGTTGCTGGCGCTCGACAATATGATTTCCGCGACCCGGTTCGTGTTGGAACAGCCCGCAACCGCAGGCGGGACATATGTTGTTGCCGATCCGACGCCGGTGTCGCTTGCAGATATGATCGCGATCATGCGCAAGGCGCGCGGACGCTCGCCCGGCATGGTCCCTGTTCCGCCGGATTGGATCGGCAGAACGCTTCGCGCTGCGGGCAAAGCGGATATCTGGGAGCGGATTGGAAGTGCTCTGGTCGCCGATGCGGCAAAGCTTCGCGCCGCCGGCTGGCAGCCTGCGACTGACACGCCGCAGGCGCTTGCAGAACTTGTTAAGCAGCCTCGCCCTTGAAGTCAGGCACGGCGTCGCGAAGCACGCGATAGATCGCGGTACGGTCCTCACGCACAAGCCCCTGTTCCAGCGTCGTCAGCCATGTGCGCATGGTTTCGATCGATGGCGACAGCGGGCGGGCCGCGACGACGCCGGCGACGCCGATTTCGGCCGTCGGCTCTTCGCGCGCGAACAGGATTTCATGCAGCCGCTCGCCGGGTCTCACCCCCGTATAGGTGATGTCGATGTCGCGGCCCGGCTCCAGGCCAGAGAGGCGGATGATGCGCTCGGCGAGTTCGACGATCTTCACCGGCTGGCCCATATTGAGCACATAGACCGCAACATCGGAGCGATCTGGCCCCATCGCATGCGTCGCCGACGTAACGACAAGATCGCAGGCCTCACGGATGGTCATGAAGTAGCGCACCATGTCCGGATGCGTCACGGTCACCGGGCCGCCGGCTTCGATCTGCGCCTTGAACTTCGGCACCACCGATCCGTTCGACGCCAGCACGTTGCCGAACCGCACCGCGATCAAGCGCATCGGCGTCATGCCGGGCTCAGCCTTGCGGGCGAACTGGCCGTCGAGCGCCTGGCAGTACATTTCGGCAAAGCGCTTGGTGGCGCCGAGCACCGAGACGGGTTCGATCGCCTTGTCGGTCGAGATCATCACCATCGCGGTCGCGCCGGCATTCACCGCCGCGTCGGCGACATTGACCGAACCGAACACGTTGGTCTTGACGCCCTCGCCCCAATCCTGCTCCAGCAACGGCACGTGCTTGAGCGCCGCGGCATGGAACACGATGTCGGGCTTGAAGTCCGCCATCAGGCGCATGATGCGCTCGCGGTCGCGGATATCGGCGAGGCGACCTTCGATCACGGCCTCGGACTTCATGTTTCCGAGCGTTTCGAGGACGGCGTGAAGGGCCGGCTCGGAATTCTCGATCACCAGAACCCGCGCCGCGCCGAACGTGACGATGCGGTCGCAAATCTCCGCACCGATCGAGCCGCCGCCACCGGTCACCACGATCGCGCGGCCCTTGATGAAGCTCTCCAGCCGCCGATAGTCGATCTTCACGCTTGGCCGGAGCAGCAGATCTTCGACATTGACCGGTGCGAGGCGCAGCGCCTCGACGCTGTCATCGAGCGACGGCAAACGGTTGGTCGTCAGGCCGAGCCGGCGCGCCCGCATCAGCAGCGTGTCGGTGGCCGCACTCGGCTCGAACGCCGACGGCGTGAGCACCACGCGATGCACATTGCCGCCACGCGCCGAAACGTCAGACACCGCGCGCTCAAGATCGTCGAAATTGCCAAGCACCCTGATCCCGCGGATCGACTGTCCCCGATCCGCCGGCGACGGCGACAGCACGCCAACCGGCCAGACCTTCTTAACCGCCCCGCTCTCGATCGCGCGCAGCAACACTTCGGCGTCGGCGGCACGACCGAGAATCAGGATCGATGCTGAGTCATTCTTGCTCGCCTTGATCCGCGCGCGCGAATAGCGGAAGTACCGATAGGCGACCCGGGGGCCGCCCAGAAAGAACATCTGCAGCACCCAGTAGATCAGGATCGTCGCCTTGCCGAAGAAGTAGTCGCCCCACACGTTGGGCGCGATCATGATGTAATCGAGAACCAGCAGCGTGATCGCGATGACCGTGGCCGAGCGGAAGATATTCCAGAGGTCCGGCAGCGACGCGAAGCGCCACTTGGCGTCATCGAGATGGAAGAAGTGATAGACGATGCCGGCATAGAGCATGATCCCCGGCAGCATCATCCAGAGCAGATCGACGCGCACCGACAGCCGCTGTTCCTCGAAGCGGATGTAGAACGCCACCAGCAAGGCGGCAGCCGTGACCAAGAGATCGTGCAGCACGATCAAGGCCTTGCGGGTGGTCATGGTGCGCAGATTCAACATCGGTCAGGGGGCAATGGATGGAGAGGGGTTGAATAGCGGCGTTTTCGGCGGGGCGCCACCCCCGGCAGACCCCACGGCCTCATCGACCGCGCCGAGCACCGGTTCGACCGGCATTTCATCGAGACACAAGCTGTGGCTGCCGACATGCCGCAGGCACCCCTCCAGCTGGCATGGCATGCAGGGCAAAGAATTCTGGATCACCCAGACATTCCCCCGCCGCTGGACGGTTCCCGCCATGTCCCAAGGCTCGGCGAGGCCGCTGATCGGCCACGGACCCCAGCGGCGTGGGTCGGTCGGACCGAACAGGGAAATCGTGGGACAACCACTGGCCGCAGCGAGGTGCGTCACGGAGGTATCGGGTCCCGCAAAAACCCGCGCATCTGACAGCAGCGTTGAGAGTTCCGGCCAGCTCAGCCGGCCGTCGGCGCGTAGGACATCGAGCCCGTCCCAGACACCGTCAAGATAAGTGCGCTCGGCTGCTCCCGGTCCGCCGGTCGCAACGATCCGCAATCCTTTGGCCGAAAGATGGTCCGCGAGCCGACGCCAGCCGGCGCGATGCCACTGCTTGTAGCGAAAGAATGGAGCCGCATGCACCACAGCGTAAGGTTTGTGCGGCTGCAGACGGGAGGGTATCGCCGCGCGCGGCGCAACGATCTCGGCCACAGGATCGATACCGATGGCGTGCGCCAGTTGCAGCGTCTCCTCGACCCGATGCAGATCGCTACGTGACCTCGCATGCCGGCCCAGCAGCACCGCCTTCACCCGGCCATTGACGTTCGCATCGATCATTCCGGCGCTCTTACGACCCGCGACGATCGCAAAGGATGTCGGACGGTCTCCCGGCTGCGTGCTGATGGCGAGATCATAGGATCGCCAGAGCCGACCTGCGAGACGCAAACTCTGCGATGCCTTGGCACGTTGCGGCGCTGTCACCACCGCATCGAGATCGGGGTTGCCCTCAAGGATCGATGCGGTGTCCTCGAACACCAGCGCTTCCAGACGTGCGTCCGGCCACGCACGCCGCAAACTTCTGATCAGCGGCGTCGTCAGAAGAACGTCGCCCAGCCGCCGCAATGCGATGACCAGGATACGCGGCCGTGCTGGAAGATCGATCGGCCGGGCCACGTTCAGGCCGGCATCTTGTCGGCTGCTGCGACCGGCTCTGCCATGCCTCGCGATTGTTTCAGCATCCAGCCGCCGGCTACGCCCACCCCGAAGAAATACATCCAGCCTTGCACGACATCGAACAGATGCGTGTTGAACAGACTGCCGATCACATTCTGCGCAACCACTGCGAGACCGATCCAGGACACGAGCCCGGCTCCGCGCATGAACAGACCCAGATGCGCCATCCACATGGCAAACAGCGCAAGCACCCCAAGGAATCCGAGCTGGATGGCGACCATGAAAGTTTGATTATGCGGATTCACGGTCGGCGCGTCCTTGCTGTTCTCAGCAGCCGCCACTTCCACGAACTTGGCCTTCACCGAGCCGGTCCCATGCCCAATCACCGGCGCCTGCTCGACGATCTTCAGCGACTGCCGCCAGAATTCTACGCGCTGTCCCGAAGATGTCGGACGGTTGTTCACGCCGTGGTTCTCGATCTCGGAAAAAATCCCGAGAAGGCGCTGCTGGACGTAGGGCGACGAAACCCAGACAATTCCGCAGACCACGGCGATCGACGCCAGCAACGCCAGCGACTGCGCCAGGCGGCATTGCGTCATCGCGAACAGAATAAACAGCAACGGCACGGTCACCAGCGCCGTACGGCTCGCCGAAACATAGAAAACGTTGGCAAGGAAAAGCGCGGCGAGCGCCATAACGCCCAGCATGAGTCCGATGCGGCGCTGAGACCAATAGGTCATCGCCACATAGAACAATCCCGCCGCACACAGAATGAACTCGCCGCTTTGCGCGATGTAATCGCGCACCGGCACACCAAACGAGGACTTGAAGCGATATCCGATCGCAATGCCCGCATAGGATACGAACAGGAGAGCGAGGCACGAGCCAAGAAAACCAAGCAGGATCCAGTGCACGCGATCTGAATCGCGGAACTGGATGAACAGGATCGGGATCGTCAGCAGTTTGACAAACGCCCCAAAAGCCGAGACGCGTTCCGACCACGGCACCTGCGCCCACAGCATTCCGATTGCCGCCAACGCCACCAGCATCACCGGAAGCCACGCCGCCGGATGCCGCATGACAGCGCGCGCTTCGTCGGCGCGGATCGTCGGCAGGAATGCAATCAGCCAGGCAACGACAAAAATGTAGATCGCCGAGGTTGACCACGGAATCGCCGCAACAGCCGCGACCGCGAGACCGTCGGCAACCTTGCGCACCTGCTCTCGTTCAAACCGTGTCGTCATACGGCGGCTCCGGACAACGGCTGGACCGTCTCGCGCATCGCCGACAATCCGCGGCGCGCAACGATCTCTCCTGCCGATCTGACATCCTCGAGTTTCTGGTCATTGTCGGACAGCCACGATCGATCGGCGGTCGGATGCCACAGATGCAGCACACCGGTCGCGAAGACTCCGTCCTTGCGGCGCACGCCGGCGTGAAGCAACCGCACCAAAAGATCGGAATCCTCCCGGCCCCAGCCTTGATAGGCGCAGTCAAATCCATCGACGCGGTCAAGATCGCTGCGCCAGATCCCAAGATTGCAGGATCGCGCGCCACGCCAGGCGCGCCAGCGCAATTTGCGCAAGGGACCGAGCGGCAGCCGCACCAGCGGTACCGTGCGGTTGATGCCACCACGGCCGCGTTCGCGCGCCCACTCGCGATAGCTCCAGGTTTCCGGATCGAGTTTGTCGCGGAGGATCGTTGCGGTGAGTTGCTCCGACATCAGAATGCGATTGCCGGTCACGAACCAATCCGCTTCCGCCAGATTGCGATGGGTTGCGACAAAGCCCGGCCGCGCGATGCAATCACCGTCAAGAAAGATGCAATACGAGCCCTCGCTGGCGAGAATGCCGCGATTGCGGATTTCCGCCGCGCGGAACCCGTCGTGTTGTTGCCAGACATGTTTCAGTGGGCGGCCGAGTTTCGGTTTCCAGTTTTCGATCAACCGCGCTGTGGCCTCGCCCGACCCGTCGTCAGCAACGATCACCTCGAAATCGCGATCGGACTGCACGGCCAGCGACCGCAGGACCGCATCGAGCGCGTCCTCGCGGTTCCAGGTCGTGACAATCACCGAAATCAGATCAGTCACGCCCGCGCCCCTTCAGCCACGCTTTCATATACCGGTAGTAGGTTCCTTCGGCATTCGCGACAGCCAGCAAAAACCCTTCCCGGCCGTCGAGGAAGCCGAGCCGGATAAAATAGGTCTGCATGAATGTCCACCAGCCACGCAGGATGCCGGTGAAAAACGACACACGGCGGCCAGAACTCACGATCATCTCGGCGCGAGCCGTCGAGTACCGGTCCATCCGTGAGAGCGAATCTTCCAGCCGCTCCACCGGATGATGAATCAGCGGTTCCGTCAATCGCTGCACGACGCCGTCGCAGATCACACGCTCATGCACGAGATCATCAGAAAAGCGCGCCTTGCCACGGCGGAACAAGCGAAGCACGTAGTCGGGATACCAGCCCGAATGCCGCATCGGCTTTCCGCAGAAAGTGGAGAGACGCGGCATTTCATACCCATCGGCGGAACTGGCCGCCATGGCCCGCTTGATGTCTCCGGCAAGCTTTTCGCTGACCCGCTCGTCCGCATCCAGCGACAACACCCAATCACCTGATGCAAGCGAAAGAGCGAGATTCTTCTGCGGACCGAACCCGCGCCACTCTTTGGCGATCGTGACCTGAGCGCCCTTTGCTTGCGCCAATGCAACCGTCTCATCGTCGCTGCCGCCATCGACCACGATGCGTTCATCGCAAAAGGCAAGACTGTCGAGACACGCTTCGATATTGCGCGCTTCGTTTTTCGCTATAACGATGGCGGACAAGCGCGGCATGGTCCTCTTTATCCTGTACCGCGCTGGTCCTGCCGTCCGAAGCGGATGCGGTCGCGCAACCGTCGCCGCGCATCACGGAATATCCGGAACGGCAATGCCAGATAATATTTGCGGGCAATCTGCCAGCGCCCGAGCAAACTCATGGGTGGCGCATTTTCGCGAGGCACGTACCAGCCATTGAGGCCGGTGCGGCGCATCAGCGTGTAACCGGCTTTCGTCATGAAACGATGCTTGTCGAGACTGCTGACATGATCTTCGAGCAGGATCAGGCGCGGTTTCCAGCGATCGAAGTCGAAGCCGCGCAGGACCTCGATTTCGTGCCCCTCGACATCGACGGACATGAGATCGAACTGCTTGGCCACGCTACCTTCAGCCAGCACATCGTCGAGTGTACGGACGGTGACGTCGATGACCTTGTCGGCACGCATTCCCGTTACGGCCAGATGGGGATCGAACGATGAGAACGGCCCCGCCACATGAAGCTGCATCACTTCCCCGGCCCGGTCCGGTGAAGAACATGCCACTTCGAACACACGCGCCTTGCGGACCCGGCGCAGTTCAGCGGCGAGATCGGGCAAGGGCTCGACAAGAATGCCGTTCCAGCCGATCTGTTCGAGATGCCACGACTGAGAATCCTTCTTGGGGTCATTGGCGCCGACTTCGACAAAGAAACCGTCAGTCTTGTTGCCGAAGAAATCGCGAACCAGCGTAACTTCACGATCAGGCTTGAATATCGCGGGCACGGTCGTGTCCATCCGGCGCGTCAGCTCTTTGCCGTGCTGCGTGAGCGCTTGACGATATCGGTGGTGGAATGTCCCGGCACGATGCCGACCAGCACCACCTCGCCACCGTCGGCTTCGACAATCTCGTGACCAACGACCTGTTCACGCGTGTAGTCGGCGCCCTTGATCAAGACGCGCGGACGCACCTTCGCGATCAGTTCGCGCGGCGTGTCCTCTTCGAACATCACAACGAGATCGACGGCCTCAAGTGCCGCGAGCACCTCGGCGCGAGCCTGCACATTCTGCACCGGGCGTTCCGGCCCCTTGAGGCGAGACACCGATGCATCGCTGTTGAGACCCAGCACCAGATAGTCGCAGGCCGCACGCGCCTGCGCCAGCAACCGGACGTGGCCCGGATGCAGCAGGTCGAAGCAGCCATTGGTGAAGCCGATCCGCAATCCCTGCTTGCGCGTAACAGCAAGCCTTGCATCGAGTTCAGACCAGTCGAACAGGATCTTTTCTTCCGCGGCGAGCGTTGCGGCCGGAAGGATGCGATGACGTAGCTCGTTCAACGAGACCGTTGCAGTGCCGCGCTTGCCGACGACCACCGCAGCGGCGGCATTGGCCGCCCGCATCGCCGCTTCAAAATCGGTTTGCAGCGCCAGCATCGCAGAGAGCACAGCAACAACCGTGTCGCCGGCGCCGGAGACGTCGCTGATTTTCACGGCATAGGACGGCACGTGAACCGCGATTGCGTCGCGTGCGACAAGCGTCATGCCCTCGTCGCTGCGCGTGACGAGAACCGCCTCGCATTCCAGCGACGATTGCAGATCGGTCGCGGCGGACGCGACATCATCATCGGTCCACACATCGCGGTGCACGGCTTCCGACAATTCCTTGCGGTTCGGCGTCACCAGCGTGGCGCCGCGATAGATGGTGTAGTCCTTCCCCTTCGGATCGACGATCACCGGCTTGCCAGCGGCGCGGCCGGCTTCGATCACCTGGCGGATCAGGTTCTTGGTCAGAACACCCTTGGCATAGTCGGACAACACCACCGCGTCGGCCCGCGACAAGGCCGCGAGAACATGATCGAGCAGGGCTTTCTCGGTTCGCGCGTCGGCCGGACGCGCCTCCTCCCAATCCGCCCGCAGCATATGCGTGGCATAATGCTCGGAGACGAACCGGACCTTGCGGGTCGTGGGGCGCGAACCGTCGACGACAAGCGAGGCTTCGATCCGGGGTTCAGCCGCGAGCGCCGCCTTCAGCGTGCGGCCGGCTTCGTCCTCGCCGACAAGACCGATGAAAATGCATTGCGCGCCTAGGCTGGCGATGTTGCGCGCGACGTTGCCGGCGCCGCCGATGACCATTTCGCTGCGCTTGACCGCGATCACCGGCGCCGGCGCCTCCGGGGAAATGCGTGCGACCTCGCCATAGACGAAGTCGTCCAGCATCAGATCGCCGATGCAGAGCACGGTGACGCCGGAAAGCTGCGACAGATTATGATCGAAATCGAACATCAGCGATAACGATCCTCGCGGTCCAAATACTGCTGTACGTAGCGCTGTACGGCATCTTCTAGGAGCATGAAACCGGCATTATAGCCGGCCGCGCGCAACCGTCCGACGTCGCCCTGGGTGAAGTACTGGTACTGATCTCTAATGTTTTCAGGCATATCGACATATTCGATCTTCGGCGGCCGGCCGAGCGCCGCGAACATCGCCTCGATCATCTCGCGGAAGCTCCGCGCCTCTCCGGTCCCGACATTGAATAATCCCGACACCCGCGGTGTTTCGAGCAGCCAGCGCACCACCGCCACCACGTCGTCTACGTAGATGAAGTCGCGTCGCTGGTCGCCGTCAGCAATGCCGGCCTTGTGCGACTTGAACAGACGGATCGTGCTGCCGGCCTTGCCCTCGTCGAACACTTTCGCAAGGACACTCATCATCTTGCCCTTGTGATATTCGTTCGGACCGAACACGTTGAAGAACTTCAGGCCGGCCCATTGCGGGGGCAAATTCTCGCCACGGAGCTTGCGCGCGATCAAAGCCTGGTCGAACAGATGTTTGCTCCAGCCGTACAGGTTCATCGGCGCCAACGAACGCAGATATTCCGGCCGATCATCATCCGAGAAACCGTGCTCTCCGCCACCATAAGTCGCCGCCGACGAGGCATAAATGAACGGGGTGCGGTTCGCTGTGCACCAGTCGAGCAACATCAGTGAGAGACGGAAATTGGTGTCCATGACGAGATCGCCATCGTCGGCCGTGGTGTCCGAGATCGCCCCCATATGGATGACTGCATCGAGTTTTCGCCCGTCGAGCCAACGGGTTAGCTCATGCGGCTGGACGAAATCGGCGATCTGCCGCTTGGCCAGATTGCGCCAGCGGCCATCTGTTCCCAACGTGTCATTGACGACAATATCGGTGCGCCCGGCCTCGTTGAGGCTGGCGACGATATTCGACCCGATAAAACCGGCGCCACCGGTCACTAACAACATTGATTTCCCCGCTACCCCGCCCGACGCTCCTTTGCCCGACCGGGCGCTGCCGCGCAACTTTCGTAACAGGAGCGGTGAATCACAGCACTCCAAAACACAGTCGACAACAGGGCCCCAGCCGGGCTAACCCATTGTCGCGCAAGCACGAACGCATGACACTATTTTCATTTCAATAAGAAATGAATCAAAATTCAGAACATATGCCCAACACGCCCATCCTCATCGTTCCGTACATGTGGATCGGAGATTTTGTGCGCGTGCATTCGGTTGTCACGCTGCTCAAGGCACGTTGGCCCGACCGCCCTATCGACCTGATCACCAGCTCGCTCTGCGCCCCGATTCTCGATTATCTGCCCGGCGTACGCAAAGGAATCGTTGTCGATCTGCCCCGCCGGCAGCTTCCGTTCGGACAATATCTTGAATTGGCGCAAAGGCTTAAGGCCGAGCAATACGGCACTGCACTGGTCATGCCGCGCACCTGGAAAGCCGCTCTGGCGCCGTTCCTGGCCGGGATTCCAGAACGGACCGGATTCGCGGGCGAAGGGCGCTTCCTGCTGATCAACGACATGCGCTGGGGCGAGCGAAAGCTGGAGCGGATGATCGACTGTTTCGGGGCGCTGGCGCTGCCGAAAAATGCTGTCCTGCCAAAGGATTGGCCGCTGCCGGAGATCGCGGTCCCACAAGCCGAAAAGGAGGCTTGGCTGGCCCGCAAGGGCCTTTCCAGGAGCCGGCCGGTGGTGGCTTTTGCTCCCGGCGCGGTGGGGCCAGGAAAGGCTTGGCCGCCAGAACATTATGCAGAACTCGCCAGATTGCTCGCCGCCGATCAGTGCGACGTCTGGATTCTCGGCGGTCCGCAGGAAAAGACGATTGCCGAAAACATCTGTAAAACCAATAGCTTAGCGGTTCACGATCTGACCGGCAACGACCTTCGAAACGCAATCATCGCCCTCAGTTCTGCCGATGTCGCGGTGACCAACGACTCTGGCCTGATGCATATTTCAGCGGCCATCGGCACGCCGACGGTTGCGATTTTCGGACCGACCTCGCCCCGATTATGGGCCCCGCTCAATCCCTTAGCGGCTATCCTTGAGCCGCCGGGACAGTTCGACAATATCAAGGATCGCGGCACGAATGGCGTTACGGTCGCGCGCGTGCATGATGCCGTCCGCGCTACCTTGCCTCACAGGTCTACCACCGGTACGAGCCATTCATGATCGTAGAAGATGAGATCCTCGCCTACTTTAGACGCTCCAGAGAAGCTGTTCAGCGCGCGGAGGACGACACTGCTCTCGTTCACGCCATCGCGTCGATCTCCCAGCACATCGCAGCCTCGCTCCGGGACGGCGGCAAGCTGATGCTGGCCGGCAATGGTGGCAGCGCCGCCGATGCCCAGCACATCGCCGCCGAGCTGCTGTCGCGCTTCAAGTTCGATCGCAATCCCCTGCCCGCCCTCGCCCTCACCACCGATACCTCGGTGCTCACCGCCATCGGCAACGATTACGGCTACGAGCACGTGTTCGAACGTCAGGTCCGCGGACTTGGGAAACCCGGCGATGTCTTCATCGGCATCACGACGTCGGGCAGTTCGCGGAATATCGTCATGGCGCTGGAGGCTGCGCGCGAAAGCGGGCTGATCACCGTCGGCTTTACCGGAACAGGCGGCCGCGCCATGCAGCCGCTCTGCGATCTTCTGCTGGTCGCCCCGTCCGATGAGACCGCGATCATCCAGCAGATCCACATCACCGCCGCGCACGCGATCTGCGGCCTCGTCGAAAGCGAGCTATTCCCGAAGAGGGCGTAACGCGATGGCGGCCACCCGCAAGCCGGCGGCATTCCTCGATCGCGACGGCGTGCTCAATCGCGACGACGGCTATATCGGCACCATCGAACGCTTCCACTGGATGGACGGCGCCGCCGATGCAGTCCGGCGCTTGAACGACGCCGGCTACTTCGTCTTCATCATCTCCAATCAGTCCGGCGTCGCCCGCGGCTTCTTTACCGAAGACGATGTCGAGCGGCTGCATGACTGGATGCGCGCCGAACTCTTGAAGCAAGGCGCGCTGATCGATGACATCCGCTTCTGCCCGTTCCATCCGGATGCGCCGCTTGCGGCCTATCGGCTGGACAGCGACTGGCGCAAGCCCAAACCCGGCATGCTGATCGATCTGATGGAAAAGTGGCCGGTTGAATTGTCGGGCAGCTTTCTGATCGGCGACAAGGACAGCGATCTGCGGGCAGCAAAATTTCTCGGCATCGACGGACATCTGTTCGAGGGCGGCAATCTCGCCGCCTTCGTCGAACAGGTGCTGTCACGCCGCGATTGATCGTGATCGATAATCGGACGCGTTGATTGAAACCACCGCCATCTTCACGCGAACCGGCACTCGCTTCGCGCGAAAACGCTCTAGGCCGGAACCTTAAGCGCTGAAAAATCGCGACGCTCGACGAGCCAACTCGTCAACACACCAAACACCAGCCCCCAAAATGCTGCGCCGATGCCAAAAATGGCTTGATCGGCGAGCGTAACCATAAAGGTCACTAACGCCCCCAAGGTGAAGCTCTGTTGGAAAGCGGTCCGAAACGCATCCTGCAGAACCCTGAGCAGGGCGAGGCCCGCCAGCGTGGCAATGAAAGCACCCGGCGTTCCCAGCATCAGTTGCACAAACAATGGGGCGAATATCCCGAAAGCGATCGACAGCAGCGCCAGAAAGAGAGCGGCGCCAAAATGCTTCGACCTTTCTCCGCCAGACACCATAATCCCCGTCGACGGCCCGGTCAGACATGTTGAAACACAGCCGACAACTGCCGTGCAAAGCGATGCAATCCCGCAGATGAATGTGATGGTGTTGACCGGCGGCTTGTAATCCCTGGATTTCAGGATCGCTATGCCTTGCGCGTTGTTGGCGGCGACGACTGTGATCATCAGCGGAACCGTAAGTTCTGCGATCGCCTGCACTGAAAATACCGGCATATAGACGGTCGGCTTCACCACAAGATCGTTCATCGCCAGGGAAGCAAGTGTTGGCGTCTGATCTGACACCACCAGCGCGATGCAGCCAACAATCAGAACCGCAATCATGGGCCGGATGTATCTCTGCAACCTTTCCGATGCCGACACGACGACGAACGCAGCCGTCATCGATGCTGTGATCAGAAAGTCGCTTTTGAAGGCGGCGACCCAGTTCAGTCCAAATTTCAGGAAAACAGCCGCCACCATCGCCATGATGATCGGCATCGGAATGCGGTCCATGACGAAGCGGATCCAGCCGGTAAGTCCGAGGGCCATCATCAACAGGCCCGTCGCAATATATGCACCGATCACTTCCTGAAAGGTCAGGTGCCCCAAGGCGTCTCCGACAAGCACCGTGCCGGGAATCGTCCAGAAGAATGCCAGCGGCATGCGATAGAGAAGCGATGCAACCAGCGCGAAAACACTATTCAAAGCAAATGCACCAAATATCCATGACGACAGATCGGCGCTGCTCAAACCGCCTTTCGCGCCCGCGGCAAGCACGATCGCCACTGGCGCCGAAGTCGAAAACAGAAAGGCGATCAACGCATTGGCAAAATTGGTCAACGAAAGCGACCTGAACAGGCCACTTGTTTTTGGATCATCTGCCGGCAATCGCTCGAGCATATCGAAAGTCTCTATTCTGTTTGATGTCGCGAGCGGTCGCCGAACTATCGCCGGCCCGTTGCCTTGAAGAAGGCGTAGCAGAAGACGCCATCCGGCTCAGACGTCCGATACAGATCGGCAATGCCTTTGTCGAAATCGGCGGCCGACAAAAGATCGTTATCCAGCACAAGCTTCCGAACGCCCTCGATCATGGCCGTGAATGTCTTGCGGGTGAACCCATCGGACATGGCCGGCCTCGTTGAGTCCGCATAGACCATCCGCGGCGAGACCGTGACATCGAAAAAGCCCGCATGACCGAGTAATGGATAGAGCCGTCGTCCGATCAGCGCATCGCCGCCGGCCCTCGCCTGCAGCGTCACCTGACACTGGATGGCCCTGCGGGCATATTCGCTGTCGGGATGAAAGAAGGTAGAGCCGTGATCGCCTTCGATCACAGTGATCGTTCCGCCCGGCTTGAGAACGCGCTTCAAGGCCCTGAGCGCTTCTTCCGGCCTTGGCAGGTGCTCCAGCACAAAGCAAAGGAAAACATGGTCGAAGGATGCAGGCGGGAAATCCAGCGCAAAAATATCCCCCTGAAGCACCGTGACATTGGAAAGTCTGTTTGCCTCGATTACCTTCCGCGCGTCACGCAGCGATACCTCTGAAACATCGATTGAGGTGATCAGCGCTCCCGGGCTGCGTTCGGCGATCGCGACTGTTTGAGCCCCGACGCCGCATCCGGCTTCGAGCACCTTGGAGCCTGCGGGAAACGACGTGTCCGCATGCAACAGATCGACCAGTGTGCTCGCCTGATCCTGCAGACGCTGGAGTTCTTTCAGGTCATATCCGTGCAGATAGGCGCTTGCCATCGATTGCTCCGCGGGCACGCAGAATCGATAGCGAGCCTGCGCAAGAGCTCAACCTGCCAAGAACCTGAAGGTCGCGTCTTGAAAGAAATTGCGCGTCAGTGACGGTCGCCGACATATCGGCCGGGCGTAATCCCAAACTGCCTGACGAAGGCGCGGGTCATGTGGCTCTGATCCGCGAACCCGGCGCGCTGGGCGGCGCCGGCCAGCGTCTCGCCGTTCAACAGAAACCGTCGCGCAAGGCGCACCCGGCATTGAACGACGTAAGCATGCGGTGTCGTCCCCATCTCGCGCGCAAAAGCGCGGACGATCTGGTAGCGACTGACACCCGATAGCTCAGCAAGCTCCGCCAGCGTGATCTGGCTTGCAGGGTCGTCGTCGATACGCGCTCTTGCTTTGGCAACGGACGGCGTCAATTGTCGAGACTCGTCGGGGAGCCGGAGATCGGATGACGTCAACTGCTCCACAATATCGAGCAACATCTCCTCAACGCTCAGCCGCTCTGCTCCATCAATTAGCCTGTCAAAGAGCCGATTGACGGAGCGACCCAATACAGGATCCCGCAGACTCGGACTCCTGAACTCAATCTCGCGGGTGCTGTCGAACAGGAACTCTTTCGTCAGCACCATCGGATCGAAATAGATGATCCGCCAATGGCGGGGCGTGCCGTTTATGGCGAGACCGTCGTGCAGTTCGCCGGGATTGACGGTGATGACGTCTCCCGGAACCGACTCCACCTGGCCGACACCGCTCCACGAGCGCTGGGCGCCCGACAACACAACGCCAATGCCGTATTCATCGTGCGTATGTCGAGGAAAGCTGTGGTTGGACACAAGCTCCATCGCATGGATGCCCCCGATCGAGGGACGATGCATGGTCACGTGATGCGATTTTTGTGTCATGCCACAATCGTACACCAGTGATCCGGCGGCGCTCAACGGGACGCTGCAGAAGCAACCCTGGTCAAGACTTGTCGCCGTACCGCGGCGACATCAACCGCGACACTGGGACCCTTGGACTATTTGATCTGCTGAAGACGTGCTTGGTGGTCGGGCATCTTTCCGATCGACGACAAGGATAGCGATTTGCTAACCGCCAAGCTGGCCAGCATCGCGGTGATGTCGCCGCCGTCGGGTGTCTCAGGCCGCAATTGATGGCGACCGGAATTCGGGCGCTTCGCTCGCACTGAAAACCACCGTCGTCTCGAATTCGTATCGGCAATCGTCACAGTTCCACAGATGACGCACCCGCTGCACGTCCACGAACTCCGACCATATCGGGGCGATCAAACTCGCTCCGCATTGCGCACAAGGCAGTTTCCCAAACGTGGAAAGAGTTCTGAACGAGCCTGCATTCATTGCACGTCCTCCGTTGCTTATTATTGCCACTGTCAAGCGGTGAGGCATTTTGGGAAGGCCTTATCCATAGGACAAGACGTTCTGAAAAGACCTATCCACACTCAATACCACTCGTGATTGTCAGTTTTATGATCGCGGCGGTGCGATACCGGATTTTCGCAAAGGAAATCAGCGCATCCTTCACACCTGATTTCTGCGCACGCAAATTTATTGCAACAATTTGCGACAAAGTTTGAATAGTGCCGCGTCGAAAGCTGCCGAACCGCTTCGAATTGATGACGGCATCTTTATCTGCCGGTTATGCGCGCTGGGTTCGCGTTTATGAACACGAACACATTCATGCGCTTGCAATCGTTGCCTTACGTTGCACCGCGCAACCCGCCGCGGAACTGGAGGAGGACGGTCCATCGATTTCGTCATCGTGTTTACGACGGGAGAAAGGAGCGTCCTCCGCGGAGTCCACTCCTATTGCTTTGCAACAACTCCCTTGTCGTCGTTCCAACGCCAGCAAGGCTCGTCGCTCGCAATTCTCACGCCGCCGAGCCACCGCACAGGGGGATTGAGAGAGAGCCAGTCCGTCTTCCCTGCGAGAACGGCTCGTCCGGTCTCTGTGAGGGACAACCGCTCCTTGGGCCAACTGCGGTCCCCGCTCTGAAAGCTGCCGTCGAAAACGCCCGGATGAGTCTCCTTCATGCTTTCGATGAGGAACAGCATCATCAGATCCGTCAGATAGGGCAGCGGCTCGCGCTGCGTCAGCAAGGCATGGAATGTCTCGCCGACGGTTCGAGGCTGTTCAGCCAGAATCTGAAGGATCAGACGCTCCGTGAGGCTCAGTCCGTCCTGGGTCCAGGGCAATTCCTGACAGTGCCTTCTGAGGGCGACGGCGAGTTGCGGGAGTTCCGGCATACCGCCCGCGGCCGCCTCGGCAAGGGGCCGCGGATCGTCGGAGCGAAGCATTTGCCAAACCGATGCCCCGGCCCGCAGTTGGCGGTCCGAGACCTGTTCGCGCTCGCTCCACAGCAGACGCAAAGCCTCGGGTGGTAACTGACCGAGACCGATAAATCGCATGGCTCCGGGAAAGTGCGTGGCCGAAACAAGCTCAAGCCGGGCTGGCGTTGTTTCGGCGAATTGGGCGAGACACCGCGCGAGGATCAGTTGATCGTAGGTGTCGTGTTCGAACCACAGGACAACGCGATCGTAGTGAGCGGCCGCGGTTCGCAGCTTCTCCTCGGTCGATGTCAGATCGCGATCAATCTCATCGCGCGTGCGGCCCACGTGGCTGCCATAGGTGCTCGCCAGAAAATCGACCCGCCGTTCGAGCCAATGCGCATCGTTCACAAGCGGCCCGTGGCAAATCGGATCGGCGTAGGCGAGGAAGTCGCCGATGAAGCCGGCTTCTTTCAACGTGGTGCTGATGTCATGGCCGCACCGTATGTGCAGCGTTGTCATGTCCCGATCCGGCGCGACATCATTGCGCACGATGCGATCCCAGTTTCGATCCATCGCGGCGACGTGCGCTGTCAGCTTTGGCCAGCTCGGCAGACCAAGTTCGCGCGCGATGACGAGTTGAGCGTCACTCAGGCGCGCGCCATGAACGTCTGAGCGGAGCGGTTGAGGATGATAATCGTCGTATCGCTTCAGCGCGTCAGCGTCGCGCGCGCGTATACCGGCCAGCAATTCCTTGGCGCGTTTGCGTTGCTGTTCGAGATTGAGCCGAAATGGCGAGGCGGCACGGCGTGAGCCGGTCTTGGTCGCGGAAACAGATTCCGGGAGGTCGGACATCGGAAAGACCTTTCCTTTGGTCTGTGTCCGCCTGTCAGACAGGAAAGGTGAAATGATCGCTCAAGGCGGTCTTTGATGGTCTGGGCGCAGCCCTTCCCGCGGACACGGAGGCTCCGACCGAGCCTGGGCTCAGTTATTCAAAGGCCCTGCATCTCGTCAAGGCCTTCAGGCGACCGCTCGTCCCAATACGCGGCGATAGACGGCTGCGTATTGCACAGCTTCGGCCTCGACGCTGAAATGCGCCACCACATGCGCGCGGGCGCGTTCGCCCATCGCAGCGGCACGCTCCGGGTCGCGCATCAAGGGCTCGACTGCGGCCGCCAATGCATCGGCATCGCCGGGCGGCACCAGCAACCCATCTTGTCCATCGGTGACAACGGCGGTAGCGCCTCCCGCGCGCGCGGCGACAAGCGCGTTGCCGGACGCCATGGCTTCCAGCATCGTCAGCCCGAAGCCTTCGTTACGCGAGGTGAAGGCGTAGATGAGCGTCCGCCGATACCATGGCGGCACATCATCGATCGGCAACTCACCGAGAATATGCACGCGGTCCTGCAGACCGGCCTTCGTCACGCGTTCCTCGAGGCCCTTCCCGAATGATGCGTCATCGATGGCGCCGACCACCACCGCACTGAAATCGGGATAGCGTGGCAACAAGCGGCACATCGCATCGATGAAAACGTCGGTGCCCTTCTGATGCCTGACACGGCCGAAACAACCGATGGCATACTTCGTCTGTATGCCACCTTCGCGCAGCTCCGCGCCACGATCCGCGGGTGGGTGATAGCGCCCGACGTCGATGCCGTGCAGGATCACCTCGTGCGGCACTTTCAAATAGGACGCCGATGCCGGGCTTGGGGCGACGACGGCGTCCATGCGCCTGATCAGCCAGCGTGTGATCCAGGTGTGATGGCGCTGCGCAACGGATGTAAAGACAAGACGCAGCGGCCAGCCCAGCCATTTCAACGCAACGCCCACCATCATCTCGTTGTTGCGCCGTGCGTGCCAAACGATCGGCCGCCGGCCGCGAAAGCGCAGCTTGAACAGACCGCCGAAGGTCATGGTCGCGACGCCATTCGGTGCGTCAGGACCAAGCCAGCGGGTCGCAACCAGCCGCGACACACGCGGCGCGATCATGCGGTTGGTCGCAGTGATGCCGGTGTAGTTCCAGTGCAGATTGGGAATGATCGCGTCGAGATCGTTCAAGTCAGTTGCTCCGCCCGCCCCGAACATTCGCACAGGCGGCGAGTTCGGAGACCGGGGCTCCCCGTCCTGGCGAAGCGCCTATGTGGCATCCGCTTTCGGGACGAGGCCGATTGAGTTTCGCGTCCTTATTACCCATTTTTTCACGCCGGTCGCCTATAATGATGCAAATTCTGGGAGGACCTACGCCATGGCTGTTCTGGTCACCGGCGGCGCCGGCTATATCGGCAGCCACATGGTTTATGAATTGCTCGATGCCGCCGAAGATGTGGTGGTTCTCGACAATCTGTCGACCGGCTTTCGCTGGGCCATTCCCGAGCGCGTGCCGCTTTATGAAGGTGACACCGGCGATGAGCAACTCGCGCGTTCGATCATCGCGCAGCACGAGGTCGACGCCATCATCCATTTCGCGGCCTCGATCGTGGTGCCGGACTCGGTCGCCGATCCGCTTGGCTATTATCGCAACAACACCGCCAATTCGCGCACGCTGATCGACGCCGCCGTCAATACCGGCGTGAAGCATTTCATCTTCTCGTCCACCGCCGCCGTCTATGGCAATCCCAAAGCCGTTCCCGTTAGCGAAGACGCAACGCCCGATCCGATGTCGCCCTATGGCTCGTCGAAGTTGATGACGGAGATCATCCTGCGCGACACCGCGTTCGCGCATCCGCTGAAATACGCCGTGCTGCGCTACTTCAATGTCGCTGGCGCCGACCCGCAGATGCGGACCGGGCAATCGACGCCGGCCGCCACGCATCTGATCAAGGTTGCGGTGCAGACCGCACTCGGCATGCGCAAGAAGATGGATGTGTTCGGCACCGACTATCCGACGCCGGACGGAACCTGCATCCGCGACTACATCCACGTCAGCGATCTGGTCCGCGCACATTCCGACGCGCTGCGTTACCTCCGCGGCGGCGGCAAGTCGGCCACGTTCAACTGCGGCTATGGGCGCGGCTTTTCGGTTCTGGAGGTGATCGAAACCGTGAAGCGCATATCCGGCGTCGATTTCCACGTCGATCTGTCGGAACGCCGGCCCGGCGATCCGGCGCAGATCGTCGCCGCATCGGACAAGGCGCGGACCACCCTCGCCTGGCAGCCGCGCTACGACGATCTCGACACAATCGTGTCGAACGCGCTGGCATGGGAACAAAAGCTGCGGAAGCGGAACGCTTAGCAGATTTTCCGCTCATCCCAGCGGAAGCGGGGACCCAGACCTGAAAAGCCCAAAAGTTGCGCTGGATTCCCGCCGGAGCCTGTCATCGGGCGCGCGCAGTGCGGCCATGGCGGGAATGAGTAGCAATTCGGGGCGCCTGGACCGCCTTATTCCCCGAGACTTGAAATCTCCGGCCTGAGCGGGCAGGTAGCCCGGCTGAAAGCACGATCTGTTCCCCTTGGGACGGGCCGTGCTTCATCCTCTGTATGCCTTCCGATTCGGGGGCTTAAGGAACCGGACATGGCGCCAAAGGCCCCTGCAGACAACGAGAGCGCGTCCCAGTTGATCCGCCGCCTCGTCAGCGATTACGGCGCGAAACACTGGAAGAGCTACGCCATTGCCTTCGCACTGATGGCGGTGTCGGCAGGCACCACGGCGCTGATCGCCTATCTGATGGGCACCATCGTCAACAAGGCCTATGTCGACCGCAGTTTCCATGCGATCGTCGTCATCGGCCTTTTCACCATCGTCATCTTTTGCGCGCGGGGTCTCGCGACCTATTTCCAGGCCGTGATCATGTCGCGCATCGGCAACGCGATCATCGCCGAAAACCAGCGCAAATTGTTCGACCGGCTGATGAACCAGAGCCTCGGCTTCTTCGCCGCGCGGCATTCGTCGGAATTCCTGCATCGGCTCTCGACCGGCGCCAATGCCGCAACGCAGGTGCTGAATCTTCTGGTGACCTCGGTCGGCCGCGATGCGCTGTCGCTGATCGGCCTCGCCGCGGTGATGGTGATTCAGGATCCGGTGATGTCATTGTCCGCGCTGATCATTGCGCCGCCGGCGATGTGGATGATCCGCAAGCTGGTCAAGCGCATCCGCGCCGTCGCCAAGGCGCAATTCACCGGCGGCACACGCCTGTTCCAGACCTTGCAGGAGACCATCCAGGGCATTCGCACTGTCAAGGCCTTCACGCTCGAGGATCGCTTGCGCCATCGCTATTACGACAATGTCGCGGCGGTGGAACACGAAGCCAACAAGATGGCCCGCGTTGCCAATCGCTCGAGCCCGACGATGGAAGCGCTCGCGGGCGTCGCGATTGCGGCCGGCGTGATCTATGGCGGCTATCGCACCATCGAGATGAATGCGACGCCGGGCGAATTCTTCTCCTTCATCACGGCATTCCTGCTCGCCTATGAGCCGGCGAAGCGGCTGGCGCGGTTGCAGATCGAACTGAATGCCGGCCTTGTCGGCGTGCGACAACTGTTCGACATCATCGATGCGCCGACCACCGAAGCGGCCGACAACGACAAGCCGAAGCTTGTCATGAACAAGGGCCGCGTCGCATTCAACGACGTGCAATTCAGCTATCGTCCGAACGAGTTGGTGCTGAACGGCCTGTCGCTCGTTGCCGAAGCGGGGCAGATGACGGCGCTGGTCGGCCCGTCGGGCGGCGGCAAATCGACGATCCTCAACATCATCCTGCGGCTTTACGAGCCGCAAGCCGGCACGGTGACGATTGACGGCCAGACTATCACAGCGGTGTCGCGTCACTCATTGCGGGAACAGATCGCCTATGTCGGCCAGGATGTATTCCTGTTCCACGGCACGATCCGCGACAATATCGGCTTCGGCAAGGACAGCGCGACCGAGGACGAGATCGTCGCCGCGGCCAAGGCGGCCAACGCGCATGACTTCATCATGTCGTTCCCGCACGGCTACGACACTCATACCGGCGAACAGGGCCTGCAGCTCTCGGGCGGCCAGCGTCAGCGCATTGCGGTGGCGCGGGCGCTGATCCGCGACGCCAAACTGATCCTGCTGGATGAGGCGACCGCGGCACTGGATTCCGAATCGGAGCGGCTGGTGCAGGACGCCATCGCCCACCTGACCAAGGGCCGCACCACCATCGTGATCGCCCACCGCCTGCATACGGTGGCCCATGCCGACCGGATCTTCGTGATCGAGGGCGGCGTCATCGCCGAGGATGGTCGCCACGAGGAGCTGCTGCGCAAGGGAGGACGCTACGCATCCTTCTACCGACTGCAATTGCAGAACCAGGACGCCCTGGAGCCGGTGGCGGTACCGGCCTGACCGGCCGGTTTTGACTGCACCGACGCAAGCTCATGGGCCAAAAACGATAATTCGATTTTATGCGAATTAACACATAAAACACGTTTATGTGTTAATTCCGATATTGTCACTTTATCGACTTTAACACATAATACGAGTGTAAGTCGCCCATGACCGACCTCGCCCGTACCCCGAAACAGATCGGCAATTTGATCCGCCGAACCCGCAAAAAAAGCGGTCTTAATCAAGCACAACTCGCTGATCTGAGCGGTCTGCGCCAGGAGACGATCTCTCTGATCGAAACCGGCAATCCGGCCACAAGGCTGGAAACCATCCTGGCGGTGCTGGCGGCCCTCAATCTCGAGTTCCAGATCGTCCCTCGGTCCAAAGGCAATGCCTTGATTGAGGATATCTTCTGATGTCGCGGCGTCCCCGTCATCCGCCGCTTCGCGTCTTCCTGAATAATCGTCTCGTCGGTCGACTACACAAGGCAGCGAATGGCGCCATCGATTTCCGTTACGACCCAGACTGGCTCAGGTGGGAGCATTCATTCCCCGTGTCATTGTCCCTCCCCTTGCGCGAGGATGCCTATCGCGGTGAACCGGTCACCGCCGTTTTCGATAATCTCCTACCCGACACCGACATGCTGCGACGCCGGATCGCTGAAAAGGTCGGCGCAGCCGGTATCGACGCCTACAGTCTTCTCGCCGCTATCGGCCACGACTGCGTTGGCGCGCTGCAATTCATGGCCGACGACGACAATCACGAAGTCCACGATTACGGTCTCACCGGCGATGCCATCGACGACGAGCAAATTGAAAAGTTGCTCAAGAGCTTGTCCCAGACTCCGCTGGGCCTGACACGCAATGATGACTTCCGCATCTCTGTCGCAGGCGCCCAGGAGAAAACAGCACTACTCCGGCTAAACGGAAAATGGATAAAGCCTCACGGCACAACGCCAACGACACATCTTTTCAAGACGCAGATCGGCGAACTGCCAAACGGCATCGATCTTTCAAACAGCGTTGAGAATGAATATTACTGCCTGAAGCTTGCTGCGGCTTTCGGCCTGCCGGTCAACAAAACCGAAATCGCCACATTCGGCAAAACAACTGCTCTTATCATCGAACGCTTTGATCGCCTCTGGACAAGCGACGGGCGGCTCCTGCGGCTCCCCCAGGAAGATTGTTGCCAAGCCCTATCCGTGCCACCGACGCGCAAATACCAAAGCGACGGTGGTCCCGGCCTTGCCCAGCTCCTTGATCTGCTGAAGGGCAGTGACACCCCTGCAGCCGATCAAATGACCCTTTTCAAAGCACAGATCCTGTTCTGGCTGATTGGCGCGACTGACGGGCATGCGAAAAACTTCAGCATCTTCCTCAGTCCGGGCGGCCGTTTCCATTTGACGCCACTGTATGACGTCCTGACAGCACAGCCCAGCCTCGACAGCGGTCAGATCCAGCCCAAGCAAATGAAGCTTGCCATGTCGGTTGGCACAAACAAGCACTACCGGATTGCCGAAATCGTCGGACGGCATTTTGTCCAAACCGGAAACGCAGCGGGCCTTCCCAAATCACTCGTCAGCAACGCGATCGATAGCATCATTGCAGCCGCCGAACCCGCATTGGCCGAGGTAGAAAACCAATTGCCACGCGGTTTCCCGGAAGCGATCCACATTGCCGTCAAGGCTGCGGTGACAGAGCGCCTTAGCGCTTTACAAACTCACTGACGCTTCATCTCGCGGTCCATCGCCGACGGATCAAAAAAAGGGCATGAAATCGCCCGCGCCGTACACGTTCACGATCTTACTCGACCCCAAAAAAACGAACGCCGGGATCCCCCGATCCCGGCGTTCGACCGCCCAACCCCCGCCAAGCGAAAACAGGCTCGCATCCTGCGCTGCACAAAGGTGATCCGCCCCCGCAAATCACCGGCGCGCTTTGACGCTGATGAAGGCTATGCTATTTCGGACGGCGTCCGCGGCCAACCGCAAATGAGGCTTTCGGCCGCATCTCCCGCCGTTCTCCGGCTCCATGTGACAAAAAAGCATCAACACCGATGAGCGACTCCTATGTGATTCCGCAGCCGCCGCAGGCGGCCCTAGCGGTCAAAGGCTCCGACAAGAAGTTTCCCGTCCGCCGGATCTGGTGTGTCGGCCGCAATTACATCGAACACATCCGCGAAATGGGACAGGACGAACGCGCCCCCCCGTTCTTCTTCGCCAAGCCGGCCGATGCCATCGTTCCGGACGGGTCGGTTGTGCCCTACCCGCTGCTGAGCAAGGACGTGCATCACGAGGTCGAGCTCGTGGTCGCGCTGAAATCAGGCGGCATCAACATCAGCCCGGACAAGGCCAATGACTGCATCTGGGGCTACGGCGTCGGCATCGACCTGACCCGCCGCGACCTGCAGATCGCGTCGCGCGACGTGAAGCGCCCGTGGGAAATCGGCAAGGCATTCGACGCCTCCGCTCCGTGCGGCGCGCTGACGCCGGCGTCCGAGATCGGCCATCCGAACAAGGGCCGCATCAGCCTGAAGGTGAATGGCGTCGTGAAGCAGGACGGCGACCTCGACCAGATGATCTGGAACGTGCCGGAGACGATCTGGAAGCTGTCGGAAATGGTGGAGCTCGCCGCCGGCGACATCATCATGACCGGTACCCCGGCCGGCGTCGGTCAGGTCAATGTCGGCGACAAGATCGAGTGCGCCGTGGACGGTCTCAGCAGCCTGACGGTCACGATCGGCAAGCCGCAGGCCTGATCGGTTCAAGCAATAAAAAAAGCCCTCGCAGCGTCATGGCTGCGAGGGCTTTTTTATTTTTGAGCTCCGGCGTGCGTCCCGCTCGCCTAGCAGCTTCAACTTAGCGGTTGGAACACGCCGAAAAGCGGCCATAGCCGTCATCGACGTAGCACTGGTTCCGAAGATATTCAGGGACGCGATAAGGCCTGCCATCGGGTCCGATCGATGGATCGGGCGAACCGCGATAATAGCGCGGCGCATCGCCATAGGCCGGCGCCTGATGACTGCGCACAGGGCGGCGTTGATTATAGCGCTGGGTCGCCGAGATTTCGTCGGAGCGGACGATGCCGGCATCGGGCGTTCGCGTGGCCGGCGAAGCGGTGGTCAGCAGGAGAGTTGCAGTGCCCGCAAGAGCCAAGGCAACCAGAGATATGCGGAACGGATTCATTGCTGCGTGTCCCAATTGTAAAAGGCTTGTCGCATGCCTCACGAGATAAACCTGCACCCCGTGCGAATTAGTCCGCCCATTGGGGTCATGCCTTCTCAAATTTTCGCGACATCGGCATGGGAAGTGATTGCCTGGCCATCACGGTCGGCGAACGAAGGGCGAAACTCCCGTCATTCCGGGCCACAGCAAAAAGCAGGCGAACGGAATTCATTGACCAGCATTTGTATCGCTGGATTCCGGGTTCACGCGTGTCCAGGTCGGCGGTTGCCGACCTGGATCACGAAGGCAACTTGGATCATGAAGGCAACTTGGATCATGAAAGATACCGATCTCAGATGAACCCGAGATCGGTGCGCGCACCCCGGCACGCTGCTCAAGCCGCCTTCGTCTTGATCAGTCCTTCCGCCTTCATCGCTTCCTGCACCGCCGGACGCGCCTTCACGCGGTCCTGAAACGCTTTCAGGTTCGGCCACTGCGCCACATCGATCTCCTGGAAGCGGCCCCAGTTGGTGACGACGAACAGATAGGCATCGGCCACAGTAAACGTCTCGCCCATCAGATACGACTTGCCGGCCAGGTGCGCATCAACAAGCGTGAACGCCTTCTGCAAATTCGCCTTGGCGATCGAGCGGTAATCGGCCGGCGTATCCTGCTTGAACAGCGGCGTGAACTGCTTGTGAATTTCCGTGCTGATGAATGTGAGCCATTCCAAGACGCGGTAATAATCCATCGTGCCGTGTTCCGGCAGGAGGCCTGACTCCGGCTTCTTGCCGGCAATGAACTGCAGGATGGCCGCGGCTTCCGTCAGGGTTTCGCCGCTGTCCAGCTTGAGCACCGGGACCACGCCTTTCGGATTCACATCCCAGAAATTTTCGCCGCCTTGCGTGACCTTGGCCTTGTTGTCGACACGGTCGATTTCGAACGGCACGCCGATCTCGTGCAAAGCGATATGTGGAGCGAGTGAACAGGCGCCAGGCGAAAAATAGAGTTTCATTTCCAGAGCTTCCTTCCGACGGTAACGCGGTGAGCTTGTCTTCCAGGTTGCAGGCTTAGCGGCTGGCACGCCGCCTTGGCAAGCATCCGTCCTGCGCGCTGCCGACATGACAATCGTCAAACTGCTCGAAACCGAAATCACGGAGGGGATTCACAAGGGGGAACCAAATCAGATATGGCCCGTTGACCGTTGCCGGTTCACGTTTTCCTTTGGGGACTTCGATGACTGCCCTTGCCGACCGACATATCGCCCGCATCGCTGAACCCGAGCCGTTCGGCGACGTGACCCTCGCACCAGCCCTGATGACAGGGCAATCGGAAAGCCAACTCGCACGGGATATGGCCGGCACCTTCGACCAAACGCAGCCGACCACCGCCGCACAGGCTCTCAGCCACTTGCGCTCGCTGTTCCCGGACATGCCGTTGACGGCACGGGTCGCAGCGCTCAATGCGTTGATGCGGCGCTAAGACCCGCGAAGGTCAAATCAAGACACCACGCGGGCTCTGAGCTTTGCGCCACGCTCCTGGAAAGAGCTGTCGATTGACCGGACCTCGACAGCCCTCCTGTCCGCTTCGTCTAGAGCCTTTCCGGCTCTGATGGAATCAAAGCCGGACTCCAGCTTCTTGCTTTGACGCGTTTTCCTTACGCGAACCTGTGTCCACTTCGCTCGAAAACGCTCTATGCCGCTTCCAAACCGCTGGCGCGATGCGATGCATCGATCCGCCCGAGGAATTCTGCGGCCGTCATGACGTGGGCTGTTGAGAAGGCGAGAATCGTCAGCGTTGCCCGGTGCACGTCTTCCGCCGCCATCGCCCCCTGGCCAACATCCGGATAATCGAACGTCCCTGTCGCATCCGACAGGAAAACCACCTTGTAGTTCCTGAACATCGCGTCGCGCGCCGTCGCGTGGCAGCAATTCTCGGTCGTCGTGCCAGTGATCACGACTGTCTCTATTCCCCACTCGCGCAAGATGATGTCGAGGTCAGTCCCGAAGAAGCCGCTGTAGCGATGCTTCTTGATCACATGCTCGCCCGGCGCCGGAGCCAGAGCGTCGAAAATTTCTGCTCCCTTCGTCTCGTCAACAAGGGACGAACGATCCGCAATCGGCCCATACAGATCGTCAAACAAGCCCATGTCGCAACCGTCCTTGCGATGGACATGCGCGGTGTAGATAACGCGCACCCCTTTCTCGCGACATGTCTTTAGTGTCTTCGCAAGCGTCGGCACCATGTTGGCCGCCTGCAACGATCGAAGTTTCGCGCCCTCCGCGACAAAGTCGTTCTGCATATCAACGACGATCACGGCGGTGCGTGACGGATCAAGACGATCGACCTGATACGGCATCAGACACCTCCCATTGGATCGGAGAATCTAGCATACTGCAGACCTGACGGCTTTGCTGTGCTGGACATTCGCTTGACCCGGCCTGCCATTCTTTACTCCCCACAACAGCAGCCATGCTTGCAGTTTTGTCTCTTTTGGCGGAAACTCAAGCTGTGCCGCCATCGCTTGACGTGTGTTTCCCCCATTCGGAGGAGGACGGCTGATGCATGTCGAGAGACAAACTGTCGTGGTCAAGCCGACCGACAGTTTCGATCACTGGCATCAGGTGACGTGCCGGGACTTTTCCTTGACCGAGTGCCGCCGCACCCCGAGGGATTTCTTTCGTGCGCAAATCACCATTCGTGAATTCGGCGCTCTAAAGGTCAACAAGATCTGGTCGCACACATTGCCCGAGCAACACATTTGCGTCGAGCGAAGTGCGAGCGATACCCGCAAGGATCCGCGCGATTACTTTATGGTCTGGCTGGCGCTCAAGGGAGAGATCGTCTTCGCTCAGGGCGGACGTGTTGCGCGGATGCATTCGGGCGACCTCACGCTTCACGACCAAGCCCAGCCCTTCAGCCTCGAATTCACAGACAACTCTCATTCCCTGATGATTTCGATCCCGCGGCCACTGCTCATTGCGCGACTGCCGGATGCGCCACGCCTGACGGCTCGAACCATTAATCACCGGTCCCGACTTGGGATTCTTGCCGGCTCGATGGTCCGACAACTGATGGATCTCGATGAGCACAGCGACGACATTGTCGATCGACTCGGCGCATCGACGCTTGACGTGCTGGCCGCCACGTTGACCGCAGAACTGACCTCTTCTGCAGAGGCATATGAAGACAAACGGTTACGCGACGTAAAGCGATATCTGCTGGCCAACCTCGAGGCGAACGACCTGACGCTCGACGCGATCGCGAATGCCCAAAACATGTCGCCGCGCACGCTGAATCGGCTGTTTGCCGTCGACGGCACCACGCCGATGCGATGGCTGTGGGACCAGCGCCTCCTGGCGAGCTACAGGTCGCTAACCCAAGGCGAGACGAGACATGTGACCGACGCCGCCTATCGCTTCGGATTCAGCGACGTGTCCCACTTCAGCCGCGCCTTCAAAGCCAGATTCGGCCGATCGCCGCATACTTTGGTGCGCTAGAAGCCGATCTCGCCTGTACGACGCTGATGCGGCACAGAGGCCGCGGCTACATTCCCAGATATGCCTGCCGCACGCGATCGTCGGCCAGCAACTCCTCGCCCGTGCCGCTCAATGTGACGCGGCCATTCTCGAGCACATAAGCGCGGCTTGCGAGTTTCAGCGACACCGCTACATTCTGTTCCACCAGAACGCAGGTCAGCCCATCGCGATTGAGATCGCGGATGCTTGCCAGCACGTCCTGCACCAGCGCCGGAGAGAGACCGAGCGACGGTTCGTCGAACATCACAAGTTCAGGCTCGCCCATCAGGCAGCGGCCGATCGCCAGCATCTGCTGCTCGCCGCCCGACAACGTGCCGGCCGCCTGTCCCAGTCGCTCATTCAGACGCGGAAACATCGCAAGCACGCGCTCGCGATTTTTGGCGCGCGTCGCACGCGCGCGCGGCAACATCGCGCCTATGTCGAGATTTTCCGACACTGACAGGTTCGGGAAAATCTGCCGGCCTTCGGCAACCTGCCCGATCCCGAGATTGCAGACCTTGTAGCTCGGCAAGCCAGCAATCTCCTGATCGTGAAAGCGGATGCCTCCACGCGCCGGCTTCACCATGCCGCCGATGGTCCGGATCAGCGAGGTCTTGCCCGCACCGTTGGCGCCAACAATCGCAACGATCGCGCCTTGGGGAATCTCGACCGACACGTTGTCGAGCGCTTGCGCATCGCCATAGAAAACATCGATCCCCTCGACCTTCAGCATCAGTGGACGGCCTCCGCGCCGAGATAGCACGCCAGAACGTCCGGATTGCGTGTCACCACCTCCGGCGTCCCCTCGGCGATCACCTTGCCGTAATTCACCACCACGACGTGACGCGACAGCGCCATCACCGCGCGCATCACGTGTTCGATCAGGAGAATGGTGAGGCCGGTATCCTCGTTGAGCTTGCGGAAGACTCCAACCATGCGGTCTGTCTCCGTCGGCCGCAACCCCGCCATCACCTCGTCCAGCAGCAGGATCTTCGGCTTGGTCGCGAGCGCGCGCGCAACCTCAAGACATTTGCGATCGGGCAACGTGATGCCGGTCGGCCGCGCATGACGCTTGTCGCCGAGGCCGAGCAATTTCAGCACGGTGTTGGCGTAATCGCGCGCTTCGTTCACGTCATCGGTCCATGTCAGCGCGCCGATTGCGGCATTCTCTTCGACCGTCAGATCGTTGAAAGGCCGTACGATCTGGAAGGTCCGGCCAACGCCGGCGCGACAGATCTGATCCGGACGCTTGCCGACGAGCTGCTGTCCATCGAGGAAGACCTCGCCGGTGTCGGGGGGAAACACGCCAGCAATCATGTTGAAGATCGTGGTCTTGCCCGCGCCATTCGGTCCGATCAGGGCCTGAATGGAACCGGGCACAA
This sequence comes from Pseudomonadota bacterium, assembly GCA_023423415.1. GTDB lineage: Bacteria > Pseudomonadota > Alphaproteobacteria > Rhizobiales > Xanthobacteraceae > Pseudorhodoplanes. The sequence goes on from JAFAFP010000246.1 coordinate 54,173, forward strand.
CGTCGAACGTGACATTATCGACGGCCTTGAGACCGCTGAAGCTTTTCGAAATGCCTCTGACCGAAAGCGATGCTGCGGATGTCATGGACGATCTTTCGGCTTGCGATCGAGACGCAGGAGGCTGGAGATCCACGGCCAGACGCCCGACGGGCGGTACAGCACGATGACGACGACGCACAGGCCCCAGAAGAACTGCTTGATGCCGTCGATCTTCACGCCCTCGGTCAGGCCGGTCAGCGTCTCCCCAAGTGGCGTCAGAATGAACGCACCGATGATCGGACCGAACAAGGTGCCGACGCCGCCGACGATGGTGCCAAGGATCAACTCGATCGACCTGTTGGTGCCGAACGTCGATTCCGGAAACAGATTGTTGTAGTAAAAGGCGTACCAGACACCGGCTATGCCGGTGAGTCCCGATGAAATGGCGACCGCGATCATCTTGTATTTGAACAGATGAACGCCGCTCGCCTCAGCCGCCTGCTGATCCTCACGGATCGCTTGCCAGTAATAGCCGAGCTTGGAATTCAGCAGCAGCCGGCACAGAACCAGCGCCAGCGCCGTCATCGCCAGGATCACGTAGTAGAACATCACCGGCGAGCCGCGAAGATTGAGAAGATCCACCGTGGAACGGTTCGCCACCGGCAGGAACAATCCCTCGGTGCTGCCGAGCCAGCGGGTGTGATCGACCATGATGCCGGTGAATTCCGCGAAAGCGATGGTCAGCAACGCGAAATAGACGCCGTGGATCGAGAAACGGAAGCCGAGATAGCCGATCAGGCATCCCATCAGCACCGACAACGCGATCGCAGCAAACACACCGATCACCGGCGGTATGCCGAAATGAATGAACAGCGCCGCGCTGGCATAGGCGCCGATGCCGACGAACAGCGCGTGTCCGAGCGACAGCAGCCCGGCAAAGCCCAGCATCAAATTCCAGGCCTGGCCGACATAGGCGAAGTAAAGAACGATAATGAGAACGCTGAGAATGTAGTTGCTGACGACCAACGGCGCCACGATCAGCGCGGCCGCAAACACCGCGAGCAGCACAAGCCCATGCGCGGGCACACCTTCGAAAAGACGGCTCATCGCTGTGCTTTCCCGAGCAAGCCCTGTGGCCGAAACAGCAGGACAAGAATGAGCAACCCGAAGCTGAAGGCGGTCTTCAGCGAAGGCTGCAGGATGATGCCGGCCAATGCTTCGGACATGCCGATCAAAATGCCACCCAGCAACGCGCCCGGCAGGCTGCCCATGCCGCCGACGATGACGATGATAAAGGCCAGCAACGTATAGGGCGGCCCGAGATACGGATGCACATCGACGATCAGCAGCATGATCGCACCGGCCGCGCCGAGACAGGCGCAACCGATTGCGAATGTCAGCGCAAACAGATGCCGCACGTTAAGGCCAACCACCAGCGCGCCGGTGTAGTTATCACCGCAGGCGCGGATCGCCTTGCCGGTATCGGTATATTTGAAGAAGGCGAACATCGCCGCCGAGCCGATCAGGGCCACCATGCCGGCATAGAGCCGCACCTTGTCGATGATCAGTGGGCCGATTGCGAAGGAGTCATAGGCGTAAGGCACATTCACGCCCTGTGCGTCCGGCCCGAAAATCATCAGGCAGACGGCGATCAGCATCACCGCGACCGCAGCCATCAGCAGAAACTGAAAGTGATCGGCAAGGTGAGCCACGCGTCGCACCACCATGTCCTGAAGGAGATAACCAAAGCCAAACAGGGCGACGGTCACGAACGGCAATGCCAGCAGCGGATCGATGCCCAGATGCCGGAACAACACCAGCGTCGCGAACATGCCGAGAACCATGATCTCGCCATGCGCAAAGTTCACGATGCGGATGACACCGAAAATGACCGACAGACCGAGCGCGCTCAGACCATAGATCAGTCCCGTCAGCAAACCGCTGATGGCGACGTTGAAATAGATTTCCGTTGGCAAGATGGCGTCCCGCGAGAAAGGCGCCCCGGCCACAAAGCGGCCGAGGCTTCGATCGATGAAAGCGGCTTAGCTGCGCTTCGTGTAAGACGGCGCCGGCCACGCGACCTTGGCGTCGGTTGCGCCCTTCGGCGCAACGGTAACCAGCTTGCCGCCGCGGTTCTGGATCGCAGAATTGCGCAGCTTGTCGTTCTGGCCCTTCTCGTTGAACATGATGCCGGGACCGGTGGAGACGTTGTCGGTGATGTTGGTCTTGCGGATCGCATCGGCGAGCGCCTTGGGGTCGGTCGAACCGGCGCGTTTGTAGGCGTCGGCCGCGGTCAGCAGCGCTTCGAACGTATAGACCTGGTTGGTGTTCAGGTTCACGTCCGGATGCGCCTTGGCCAGCGCCGCGATCAGGGCCTGGGTCAGCTTCTTGGTCGGGTCGTACCAGGGCACGAAGCTGATTGGGCCATCCGACAACTTGCCGAGGGTCTTGATGTACTGATCTTCGTACCAGCCTGGGCCCATGCTGAGCACACCCATGCCATCCCAGCGCTGCTTGAGGAGTTCGCGTGTCACCAGGATCGCGTCGTTGAGGCGGCTGACGACAAGCAACGCTTCAGCGCCCGTGCCCTTCGCCTTTGCGACTTCGACCGACAGATCACGCGCCTTCGGATCGTAGGAGATGGTCTCGACGACCTTGTAGGGCATCGGGACCTTTTCGAGCACCGCGGCCATGCCCTTCTGCATCGACACGCCGAAAGTGTCGTTCACATGCAGCAGCGCCACCGTCTTCGGTGTCTTGCCGGTCTGTTCGAAGATTTCCTTCTGGTTCTCGAACGCGTCGATCAGGATGCGGCTCGCGACCGGGAAGTTACGGAACACGAACTTGTAGCCCTGCTCGGTGATCGGGGGCGCGGCAGCAATGTTGATGATGTAGGGAATGCCGCGCTGCTCGGCCACCTGCGCGATGGCGGTGGATTGGCCGGAATCGAACGCGCCGACCAGGAGCTGGGCGCCTTCGTTGATCATCTTTTCGGCCTGCGCACGGGCGATCTGCACGTCCGACTCGGTATCGCCGTTCATGATCTGAAGGGCCGGCATGCCGATATCCTTCAAAAGCCCCGGCGTGACGTCGACGCCGCGCTGGCAATCCTGACCGATGCCGGCCAGCACGCCCGAACGCGGCAACAGCACGCCGACCTTCAGCGCAGCGCCCTGTCCACGCACAATGTTGAACGGCGCGGTACCGGCAACGAGACCCGCAGCGCCGAGGCCAGCGGCGAATGTGCGGCGCGACACGCGCGATTCATGGAATTTCCGGCTCATCTTCAAAACTCCTCCCTTTGACGGCCCGCAGAGGGTCCGTATTGCCCCTCTTTTCTTATTGTTGCGGTAAACTTGCAATGGGTTGACCGGCGCTGCGGCGTCATGGCTGCCGCGGGACCGTTACCCTTTCCGCTTGCCTATAATTGTTGTTTAATACAATCAATGTCGTCAACAACAATAATGGTGAACCGGATTGCTGTCCCGCACTGCAAGACCGGCGGGAGGATCTGACCGTGACCGCAAGCCACCTGCCGGCGGCGTCGCCTCAGGCGCGGAGCAAGCGAAAACCCCGCCGCGATATCGATATCGACGTGCTGAACCAGCATCTCGGCTACTTCCTGCGCCGTGCGCAAGTCTGGGTGTTCCAGGATTTCATCAAGACACTCTCGGTCATCGATATCCGGCCGGCGCAGTATTCGGTGCTGGTCGTGATCGGCGCCAATCCCGGCCTGTCGCAGGCGGAATTGGCCGACCGGCTGGCGATCGAGCGGGCGCGGCTCGTCCACATGCTGGACCATTTGCAGAAGCGCGGCTTGACCGAACGCCTTCCTTCGCCGGCTGACCGCCGATCGCACGCCCTGCATTTGACGCGTGAGGGGCAAAAGGTCCTGAAGCGTGCGAAGACACTTGCCGCCAGGCACGAGGCAAAGCTGGCCGAAAAGCTGGGGCCGGACGCACGCGAGCAGATGTTGCAGCTCCTCGGTGCGATGAAGGAAAGGAAGTAGCGGCAACTCCGCTCGTTCCCGCGCACGCGGGAACCCAGGGGCCAAGAGGAAGACCTTCGTTCGTGCTCTGGGTCCCCGCCTTCGCGGGGACGAGCGGTGAATAGCAGCACGAGAAGTTACGCCTGACTGTGCTCGGGCTTCAGCACGCCGCGGCGGATCTGATCCTCCTCGATCGACTCGAACAGGGCGCGGAAGTTGCCTTCGCCAAATCCGTCGTCGCCTTTGCGCTGGATGAATTCGAAGAAGATCGGTCCCAGCACGGTGCCGGAGAAGATCTGCAGCAGAACCTTGGTGGAACCGCCATCGACCACGCCTTCGCCGTCGATCAACACACCGCTGTCGCGCAGTTTTTGCACCGACTCGCCATGGCCGGGCACGCGCTGATCGATCTTCTCGTAATAGGTCACAGGCGGCGACGGCATGAATGGCAGACCATTCGCCGCCAGCTTTGCGACGCTGTCGTAGATATCGCGGCAGCCCATCGCGACGTGCTGAATGCCCTCGCCGCGATATTCGCGCAGATATTCTTCGATCTGCGACTTGTCATCCAGTGACTCGTTGATCGGAATGCGGATCTTGCCGCACGGCGACGTCATCGCACGGGACACGAGGCCCGTCAGCTTGCCTTCGATGTTGAAAAACCGAATGTCGCGGAAATTGAACAGCTTCTGGTACCAGCCGGCCCAGTGGTCCATGCGCCCACGCCGCACATTGTGGGTCAGGTGATCGAGGTAGTAGAGACCCGCCTGTTCCGGCTTTGGATTGCGTTCCCCGGTCCAGACGAAGTCAACGTCCCAGATCGAGCCCTTGTCGCCATAACGGTCAACGAAATACAGAAGCGAGCCGCCGATCCCCTTGATCGCCGGAATGTTCAATTCCATCGGGCGCACGCGGGTTTCACCGGGCTCCGCGCCCAGCGACAAGGCGCGCTCATAGGCATGCCGCGCATCGGCCACGCGAAACGCCATGGCACAGGCGCAAGGACCGTGTTCGGCAGCGAAACGTTGCGCGAAGGATTCAGGCTCGGCGTTGACGACGAAATTCACATCGCCCTGCCGCCACAGCGTGACATTCTTCGAGCGATGCCGGGCAACCTGCGCAAAGCCCATGCTCCGAAAAACAGCGGCGAGCTTCTCGGGTTCGGGATGGGCGAATTCGACGAACTCGATGCCATCCGTCCCCATCGGATTCTGCTCTGAAATTTCGACTGCCGGCGCGTCGTGCGGGAATGGCCCCATGATGTCTCCTCACCTAGAATGCGGATGATCGTTGCCACAACCGTAAGCCATATATCGCACAATTTCCGTGCAAAATAAGCCTAATACTGATAATATGCGCACGATTTACGCAACAAAATTGAATTTCATGCAAGAACCGATCACGCTCGACGCAGCCGACCTCAAGCTCCTCTCGGCCCTTCAGGACAACGGCGCCATGACCAACCAGGAGTTGGCCGAGGCGGTGCATCTGTCGCCATCGCAATGCTCGCGCCGTCGTCAGCGGCTTGAGCAGGCCGGCGTTATCCGGCGCTATCGGGCGGATCTCGATCCCGCCAAGCTCGGCTTCGGCATCACGGTTTTCATCTTCGTCGCGCTCGCCACCCATTCACGCAACAATGCGGCCCGCTTCCGCGATCTCGTCACGAGGCTTCCTGCAATCCAGGAGACGCACGCGCTGACAGGAGATTCCGATTATCTGCTCAAGGTCGCGGTGAAGGATCTTCATGGACTGTCGGCACTGGTCAATGACGTGCTGCTGCCGCACGAGGCCGTCGAGCGCGTGAAATCCAGCATCGTGCTCGAGACGCTGAAGGACGACGCGCGATTGCCGGTGGGGTGATCGCGTTTGTCATTCCGGGACGGCACGAAGTGCCGGACCCGAAATCCAGGGGCTGCAGGCTGAATGCGCGGCTCTGGATTCCGGGCTCGCTCGCTTCGCGAGCGCCCCGGAATGACAAATGTCAGAGCCCCAAATACGCCTCGCGCACGCGTGCATCATTCAGCAAGTCGCGACCGGTGCCGGTATGCGAGATGTGGCCGGTTTCAATCACATAGCCGCGGTCGGCGATGGCAAGCGCGGCATAAGCATTCTGTTCGACCAGCAGCACGGTGATCCCCTGCTGCTTGAGGCGGCTGATGATCGCGAAGATCTGGTCGACCAGGATCGGCGCAAGCCCCATCGACGGCTCGTCCAGCAACATGAGTTTCGGCCGCGCCATCAGCGCGCGTCCCATCGCCAGCATCTGCTGCTGACCGCCCGACAACGCGCCGGCCGGCAGTTGCCGCTTTTCGGCCAGAACCGGAAACGTTGCATAGACGCCGTCGATATCGGTTGCGACGTCCGCGTCCTTCCGGGACCAGGCCCCCAGTTTCAGATTGTCCTCAACCGACAGCGGCGCAAAGACCTGCCGTCCCTCCGGCACCTGCACAATACCCCGTGCAACACGCACATGCGGCGCAAGACGATCGAGCGGCTGGTCGAGAAAGCGCACCGAGCCACCGGACATCGGCTGCACGCCGGAGATCGCACGCAGCAACGTGGTCTTGCCGGCGCCGTTGCTGCCGACCAGCGTGACGATCTCGCCCTGTTTCACCTCGAGCGAGAGGCCGTGCAGCACCTCGATCCGGCCATAGCGGCTCGACAGGTTGTCAACGACCAGCATCGCTCACCTCTTGCGCCACTTCCTGGCCGGCCTGCGCACCGAGATAGGCGGCAATGACCGCCGGATTGGTGCGGACATCCGCTGCTGTGCCCTGCGCCAACGTCCGGCCCTGATCGAGCACATGGATGCGGTTTGAAATGGTCATGACGAGCTTCATATCGTGCTCGACCAGAACGACGGTGATGCCCTGCATCGCGATCTTGCGGATCACCGCATCGACCTCCGCCGTCTCCACCGCGTTGCAGCCAGCCGCGGGTTCATCGAGCAGCAGCACCTTCGGCTCGGCCGCAAGCGCCCGCGCGATCTCAAGGCGTTTCAAAGCACCGTATGGCAACTCACCGGCGGGACGATCGGCAATGCCGCTGAGGCCGACCAGCGCCAGCAATTCGTCGGCACGCTGACGCGATTTGCGGTTCTGCGCCACCACCGAAGGCAGCCGCAGCAAATGTGCCAGCACGTTGCGGTTCTCGTGCAGATGACAGCCGACCATCACGTTCTCGGCTGCGGTCATCCGAAAGAATATCTGCAGGTTCTGGAACGTGCGGGACAGACCGCGCTCCGCCAGCTTATGCGCCGGCAGATTGGTGACATCCTGTCCGTTCAGCATCACCTTGCCGCGCGACGGCACATAGAGACCTGAAATGAGATTAAAGAGCGTGGTCTTGCCGGCGCCGTTCGGACCAATGATGGCGAAGATCTCGCCCTCGTTGACCGAGAACGACACGCCGTCGACGGCTTTCACGCCGCCGAATTCAATGCCGAGATTGTCAGCGGCCAGCACGCTCATGATGCTTTCCGCCGGAATAGGTTTGCAAGACTTGGAACGATGCCGGCGCGCAGGAAGATCATGAACACGATCATGATCAGACCCAGGGCGATGTGCTCGTAATCGTGGAACACCGTCAGCACCTGCGGCAAGATCGTCAGCAGTGCTGCACCGACAACACTGCCGAGGATCGATCCAAGCCCGCCCAGCACCGCCATGGTGACAAATTCGATCGAGCGCAGGAAGCCCGCCGTGCCCGGCGTGACGAGACCATCAAAGAGAGCGAGGTAAGCTCCCGCCAGGGCGGCATAGATCGCCGACAACACGAACGCGATCAGCTTGTAGCGCGCGACATCGACGCCGAGCACACGGGACGCGACTTCGCTGTCATGGATCGCACGCAAGGCGCGACCGGTCGGAGAGTCAATCAGGTTGACCGCCAGCAGCACCGCCAGGACCAGCGTGACACCGGATATCCAGTACCAAGTCACCGACCCACGGGCGACCCAGCCGAACAGCACCAGCCGCGGCACCGCCATGCCGTCAGGCCCGCCGGTGAGTTGCGCTTCATTGGTGAACACCATGGCGATCAGAATGCCCATGCCAAGCGTTGCGACCGCGAGATAATGACCCTTCAGTTTCAGGATCGGCCGGCCAACGAGAAATGCGAGGACTCCGGCCGCGGCAACGCCAAGGATCAGCGCCAGCCAGCCGGGAACGCCGAAATGCGTCGGCGCCACCGCAACAGCATAAGCGCCGATGCCGAAAAAACCGGCATGGCCGAGGCTCACCTGACCGGCAAATCCCATCAGCAAATTCAGCCCAAGCACAGCGAGGCTGAAGATGAACACCAGCGCGGCAATGCGCAGATAAAATGTCGATGACAAGAGGAACGGGAGCGCCACCACGATTGCAGCAACGATCAGCACCACCCCATATGTGCGCCAGAAGCTCGTCATGTCATACGCGCTCAACACCGGCGCGGCCGAACAAGCCTTGCGGCATGACGAACAGCACACCGAGAATGACAAGGAAGGCGATCGCATCCTTGTAGGCCGACGACACGTAGCCGGCGCCGAAGGTTTCCAGAAGACCGACGATCAATCCGCCGACGACAGCACCGACAGGGTTACCCATGCCTCCCAGCATGGCCGCGGCGAAACCCTTGAGCGCGAGCAGCGTGCCGACCTCATAGTTGGTCAGCGTGATCGGCGTCACCAGAATGCCGCCGATCGCGCCAATCGCCGCCGACACGGCAAAGGACAAGCCGACAATGGCAGCAGTGTTGATGCCGACAAGCCGCGCCGCCAGCCTGTTCGCCGCAGTCGCTGTCATTGCCTTGCCGATCATGGTCTTGGTCATCAGCAGCCACAGCGCAAGCACGATCAGCAGCGTGCCAAAGAGCACGATCAGGCTTTGCGGCAGGATGGTCGCGCCGCCGATGCGGATTGGATCTGCGCCGGCAAAGGGCGGATAGGAGTGATAATTCTTGTCGAACACCACAGCGGCGACACCACGCAACAAAATCGACGCGCCGATGGTGATGATGATCAGCGTTACCGGCGATGCCCCCTTGGCCGGCTCGATCGCCAGGATGTGCAGCAACATGCCGATGACGATCGCGGCGACCAACGCAATCAGCGCCGCAATCGGCAGCGGGATGCCGGCGGCAACGGCGAAGAACGTGACCATCCCGCCGATCATCACGAACTCACCCTGCGCGAAATTGATCACGTCGGACGCGTTGTAGATCAGCGTGAATCCGAGTGCGACCAGCGCATAGATCGCGCCGATGGTCAGACCGGAGAACAGGAATTGCAGGAATTCGGGCATGGTTTACTTCTTTTCGCCCTTCCCGGTGGGCGGACCGGCGAACAACCCCTCCCCCGCGTCGCGGTGGGAGGGGTGAAGAGAGTCACTGTCGCAAAGAAGCTGGCTCAGTTCACCAGCGTCCAGTCACCGTTCTTGATTTCCAGCATCCGGAACGCCGTCAGATCGAGGCCCATGTGATCGGTCGGAGTCATGTTGACGACGCCACCGGTGCCCATGAAGTTCTTGGTCTTCTCGATCTCGTCGCGGACCTTGGCCTTGTCGGCGCCACCGGCGCGTTTCATCGCTTCGACCAGAATCATCAGGCCATCGTACATGTGACCGCCGAAGGTCGAGACCGGCTGGCCGGTCTTGGCTTCATAGGTCGTCTTGTAGTCCATCACGACCTTCTTCTGCGGATCGTTGTCCGGCAGCTTCTCGGCTACGAGCAACGCGGCAGCCGGCAGACGCACGCCTTCCGCGGCCGCCGGTGTCGCAAGCTCGATGAACTGCTTCGTGCCGACGCCATGGCTCTGGTAGAGCGGGAACGGCACACCGAGCTGCTTGTAGTTGCGCGTAACGATCGCCGGCCCCTGGCTGAAGCCCGGATTAAGCACCGCCTGCACACCCGCCTTGTTCTTGATGTTGGTGAGCTGCGCCGTCATGTCGTTGTCAGCCGGCTGGTAGGTTTCCTCGTGCAGGATTTCGATGCCGTACTTCTTGTTCACAGTCAGGCATTGATCGCGCATCGACTTGCCGAAGGCATCCGCGCCCGAGATCATGGCGATCTTGGTGAGATTGCGCTTCTTCATATCCTCGAAGATCTTTTCGCAGGCCATGAGGTCGGTATGCGGGGTCTTGAAATTCCATTTCTTGACCGGCGTCACCGCCTGCACCGCACCGGCAAAATTGATCAGCGGGATTTCCGCCTCCTCGGCGAGCGGAATGATCGCCATCGAGCTGGCTGTGGTGGAGCCAGCGAGAAGCGCATCGACCTTGTCCTGTTCGATCAGGCGGGTCGCGAAGGTGCGTGCGTTGTTCGGATTTGAGGCATCATCGTAGATGATCGCCTCGACCTTGCGACCATTGATACCGCCCTTGGCGTTGATGTCGGCGACATACATTTCCAGCGTCTTCTTCTCGGGATCGCCGAGGAACGACGCGCCGCCGGTCGCCGAGAGCACAGCGCCAATCTTGATCGGCGCCTGCTGGGCCTGCGCGAACGATGCCGACAGCGCCATCGCTGCCGCGGTAGTCAGCAGTTTCACTGCAAGTCTCATCATGTATCCTCCCTTGGATTCTTTTGACGTCGTCTTTTGATTAAGCGGCTTTTTGGCGCCGCAAAGGAGCGACGCGGAAACGATTGGCGACAAAAGCTGTGTCCGTCAGGCACGCATTGCCGGCCGGATTGGCGCCAGACACGTGAAAGTCGGAGAAGGCGGCCGACTGATTGACATAGATGCCGCCCGTCAGATTGACCGACAATGCGACGCCAGCGCGGGCGAAGGCATCCGCCGCCTGATCGATGACGCCATCGTCGGTCGAATAAACCGAAGCTGTGATCGCACCTTTGCGTTTGGCTGATTGCGACGCGAGGATGATCGAGTCCTCGGTCGATTCCGTGCGGATCACGAATGCGATGGGGCCGAAGCGTTCCTCGCCCCAGGCGCGATCGTCCTTGGCATCGACTGACAACAACAACGGCGACGCCGTACGTGCCTGGTCGAAGCCGGCAAAAGCAACAGGGACTGAGTCGCGCACAACGTGGCCGAGCTTGCGCGCCTCATCGACGCGCTTCGTGGTCGCTTGATTCTGCACAGCGCCCAGGATCGCAGCGGCACGGTCCGGATCACCCAGCAGCTTGTCGATTGCCGCTGCGATGCCTACCGCGACATCGTCGAAGCTCTTGTGACCATCATTGGTTGCAATCCCACCAGCCGGCACAAACATGTTCTGCGGCGCCGTGCACATCTGCCCCGAATAAAGCGAAAGCGAAAATGCGATATTGGAGCACATGCCACGGAAATCGTGTGTGGAATCGATCACGATCGAATTGATCCCCGCCTCTTCGGTGAAGACGAGATTGGTGCTGGCATTCTCCCGCACCCATTGCCCGAAGGCCGACGATCCCGTGAAGTCAACGATTGCGATGCCAGGATGTGTGACCAGATCTTGCGTGATCGGCGCTTCAGCATTGTCCGGCGCCAGCATCAGCACATTCGGATCGAAACCCGCTTCCTTCAGCACCTCACGACCGATCTTCACCGTGATGGCGAGTGGCAGAATCGCGCCGGGATGCGGCTTGATCACGACGCTGTTGCCGGTCGCAAGGCTCGCGAAGATCGCTGGATATCCGTTCCAGGTCGGAAACGTTGCGCACCCGATCACCAGCGAGACGCCCCGCGGCACGATCCTCCAGGTCTTGTCGAGCACGATCGGCTCGGCCTTGCCTTGCGGCTTCGACCAGTTCACAGCGTGCGGCACGCGCGTCATTTCATCGTAAGCGTAGGCGATGGCCTCCAGTGCCCTGTCCTGTGCATGCGGACCGCCGGCCTGAAACGCCATCATGAAGGCCTGCCCCGTGGTATGCATCACCGCGTTGGCCATCAGAAAGCTCTGCTTGTTGATCCGGTCGACGATCTCGAGGCAGACACCGACACGATCCTCAATGGCGGCGCGCCCCCACCCCTCTCCCGCCTTCAACGATGCATTGACGATCGTATCGACACCAGCGCTCGCGTATGTCGTTCCGAGAGCATTGCCGTAGGGCGACACCTCGCCGCCAACCTGAGATTCTCCCGGCTGCCCGAGATCGAATGGCTGCCCAAGGATCGCCTTGAATGCGGCTTCGCCATCAGCCTTGGCGGTCTCACCGTAGATTTTCCCGCTGGCGATTTCGGGAAACGCGCTCCAGTAAGCGCGCGTGCGGCAAGCGTTGACTGCTTCATCGAGCAGCGCCCGATGCGCCTCGAAAAAACTCATGACGTTCCTCCCGCCGAGCGCGCTGTCCGTTGTGACCTGAAGGCCCCGGCCGCGTTGACACCCGAATTGGACGCCCATATTAATTATCCGACCGGACGGTCAGTCAAGTACCTGTCGGTCGCACCCCTCTTCAAATTGATGATCGAGGGGCATTAGAAGAACGGAGCGCAGAAGCGCCGGACTTTTAGGGGAGGACTAGCGAATGGACGAGAGTCCCATTCTCGTCGACAAGCGGCAGGGTTATCGCGTCATCACGCTGAACCGGCCGCAGCGGCTGAATTCATTCAATGAGGATATGCATATCGCGCTTAAGGCAGCGCTCGACGATGCAGAAGCCGATTCAACCTGCCGTGCGATCATGCTCACCGGCGCGGGGCGCGCCTTCTCCGCAGGTCAGGACCTGAACGACCGCCTTGCCAAGCCCGGCGAGAAGGTGGTGCTCGGCGTAGCCCTCGAAAAATTCTACAACCCGCTCATCCGCAAACTGCGCAGCCTACCCTTTCCAGTTGTTGCGGCCGTGAATGGCATTGCTGCGGGCGCGGGCGCCAATGTTGCGCTCGCCTGCGACATCGTGCTGGCGGCACAATCCGCCACCTTTTTGCAGGCATTTTCGAAGATTGGCCTCGTTCCCGATTCCGGCGGCACGTGGTTTCTGCCAAGGCTCGTCGGCCCCGCGCGCGCGCGGACTTGCCT